>CBDUGV010000154.1:0-10287 GCA_965366815.1 uncultured Bdellovibrionales bacterium
CCTGGATTCGGACTAGACCCCTTTGAATACCGCGGACCCTAAACGTCCGAGAAGCATGAGGATAGGCACAGCTGAAATCTAGCAAAACGAACCATGAGCCGACGTCGACGAATTGCTTACTTTTCTATGGAAATCGCACTTGAAAGTGAGATGCCTACATACAGTGGGGGTTTAGGCGTACTTGCCGGTGACACAGTTCGAGCAGCAGCTGATCGCGGTGTTCCCATGGTGTGCGTAAGCCTTCTTCATCGCAAGGGATACTTTGAACAACACGTTGACAAGGATGGTAACCAAACAGAAGGTCCGGTAGCGTGGAATGTCGAGAGTCGTCTTATTCGAGAAGAGGCAACCGCATCAGTGCTCATTGAGGAGCGACCGGTTCAAATTGCGATTTGGCGCTATCAAGTTAAAGGAATTACCGGAGAAGTGGTTCCAGTGTATTTTCTCGACACAGAGCTTTCCGAAAACAGCGAGTTCGACCGCGAACTCACTCATTACCTCTACGGGAGAGATGATCGCTACCGTCTTTGTCAGGAAGTAGTTTTGGGTATGGGCGGTGTGCGAGCGCTTCGTGAGCTCGGGTACCATGAGATAGAACGATTTCATATGAATGAAGGGCACGCAAGTCTGCTGACTTTGGAGCTGTTGGAATCACGATTATCGAGCTTGGGGAGGAAAAGCCCCGAAGCAGAAGACATTGATGCGGTGAAAGAGCGCTGTGTCTTTACTACCCATACGCCAGTCCCGGCCGGACATGACCAATTCTCTCTTCAGTTGGCCAGACAAGTGCTCGGTAATCGGACAATCTTTGAAATGCCCAATTTGGCCTGCTATGATGGCGTGCTCAATATGACTTTCCTCGGTTTCAATCTGAGCCACTACATCAACGGCGTGGCGGAGCGTCATGGTGAAGTTTCTAGACAAATGTTCGCTAACTACAATATCGATTCCATTACGAATGGAGTTCATGCGTCTACCTGGGTTTCAGAATTCCATGGGGAGGTATTTGACAAATATATCCCTGACTGGAGGGAAGACAATCCAAGTTTGCGCTACGCGCTAAACATCCCCAATGAGGAGCTTTGGCACGCACACCAGAGCTGCAAGGAAAAGCTCTTTGAACGTGTCTTTGGAGAAACTGACGAACGCTTAGATTTAGATGTGCTGACTTTGGGGTTCGCCCGTCGTATGACCCCGTATAAGCGCCCAGAACTTCTGTTCCAGAATATTAAACGTTTGAAGAAAATCGCTGCAGGGTGTAGGGGATTGCAAATTATCTATGCTGGCAAAGCGCATCCACGTGACTGGGAAGGCAAGGAATTAATAAGAAAAATATTCCAGGCAAAAGAAACTCTTCAACCAGAGGTGGAGCTTGTATTTCTTAATGGATACAACACGGAACTTGGCAAACTTTTGACATCTGGAGTTGATGTTTGGCTCAATACGCCACAACCACCACTTGAGGCATCGGGGACAAGTGGGATGAAAGCCGCGCTTAACGGCGTTCCGTCTTTTAGTGTGTTGGATGGTTGGTGGATTGAAGGATGTATGGAAGGATTGACGGGTTGGGGGATATCAGGTGAGGACGAGGCGGTGAGCCTGTATGACAAGCTAGAGGCTGCGATCGCCCCCATCTACTATGGTACGCCTGAGGGGTTTATTGAAATCATGAAGCATGCCATAGCGTTGAACGGTTCCTTTTTTAACACTGAGCGTATGATTCAGGCATATATAACCAGGGCTTATTTCACGTAATCTCTCTTAGTTCTTGCATCGAAATAATATCGAGATCTCGAAGATTATAATTGCAATCTTCATGGAAAAAGTGAGAGAATTAGGCTTGATGAGTCTTCTTCGTAGCATATCAGGAGTTGTTGTGTGCGCCGCTATGGTGTTGGCAACGTCCTTTTGTGTATTGGAGGGCACCGGTCTGCTTCCACCAAGCGATTGCTGTCCTTCCTCGCACCAAGAACAGCGACCAGATCCCGAGCATTCAGAAAGTCTCTGTTGTGAGCTGGGTGCCGTGCGGTTCTTACCCGTTGAAGAGCATACTGAAAAACTCGTTTCGGTTGTTAGCCTCGATCTGCCAGCCGTACTTCCCGCCACTGTTGTTCTGGAATTATCGAATTCTGAATCCATTGAATCTCAAGTGCCTTTACCACCCGACCATGCGGGTCAATCACTACAAGTTTTTCTAGAACATTCCCGCTCTCCTCGAGCCCCTGCCCACTTCGCATAATTAACAAATCAAGGAATCTGCCCTAGGTCCTCACGATACCCTTTGGGTTTGTCGTGCGGGCAGTGGCTAGCGGTGCCCGATTGCGCCTCTTAGGAGATACAAATGAAACGTCACATCTATTACTTTATAGTTTTACTCTATTGCAGCGGACCTCTTGCTCATGCCCAAGATCCGCCGCAAACGGGCGAATCGCTTTCACTGCGAGACGCCCTCAAGATAGCGCTAAGTGAGAGCCCACAGTACCGTGCCACAAAAAGCGACCTGGCCGTCGCCAATGGCCTCAGCCGCCAGGCCGGGCTTTGGGACAATCCCGATCTATTTTTTGAAGCTGAAGAGTGGCCAATTGAGGAGTCGATTGAGGAATCGCGCTACAAGCTGGGGGTTTCTCAAGTGCTGCCTTTCCCGGGGAAAAAACGCCTTGAAAAGGAAATCGCCGAAAATTCCGCATCTGAGGTGCGGGGTCAGGGACAGGCGAAGCGGGCAGAACTGATTCGTCGGGTTCGCATCGCATTCTACCGAGTGCTGGTATCCAAACGTATCTTAGAGATTGGAGCAAAGTTAAGTGAGGTCGCTCGCTCCTCGATGAATACGGCAAGAGCCCGGCTGGAAGCGGGTGAATCGACGACCCAAGAGGTCCTTCGGGCGGAAATACAATACGAACGCGCTAAGAACGATCAAGCAGAGTACGAGCGAGGATACCGCACTGCGGGGATGAAGCTAGCGGTCCTGCTCGGCCGACCAGTGGATTCAGCTCTTCGTCCTATTGGAACACTGCGAGAAAGAGCACCGAAAGATCTTCTTGGAAGCCAAAACGATGCGCTATTGGATAAGCATCCGCAGATAGTTGCCGCCACGCTGCGTGTGGAACGAGCTCAAGCCGAGCGAGAGCGGGTCGTGCTCGATCCATATCCCGATGTAACCCTTAGCTTCGCAGGAGGTCGCCGAGAGTCAACAGATGAAACGCTTGTTGACTTCGGGGTATCACTCCCGCTTCCGCTCTTTAATACTTCACAAGGTAAGAGTGCGGCGGCGGTGGCACTCCACAACAAAGCACTGGCCGAACTTCAAGCAAGTAGACAGTCGCTTCAAGGCCGACTCGTAGAATGGCGTCAAACACTGGCCCAGCTTGATGTGCAGGTTGCAAATTACCGGAGCCAACTTCTGCCGCGCGCTGATAAGGCACTCGTCATGGTGCAAACGGGCTTTAAGGAGGGCGAATACGGATTTAATGACCTTCTAGATACACAGCGAACCACAGCAGAAATGCGTCTATTGTATGAGAGGAAACTGTTTGAACTCAATCAGGCAATTGTCGAAGTGGAAAGTTTACTAAAACCAAATGAACAAATTACGGAGTAACATATGAAATATCTCAGCAGGGAGGTCACGACCATGGGCATCAGCATGATCGTCACGCTACCGAAAGCTCCGATAGCGGTGACACAAAGCGACTCTTCTGTAAGGAGCATCAACTCTACGAAGATGAGTGCTTTATTTGTCATCCGGAACTGAGGGACAAAGGTCGACTGTGGTGTAACGAACACGGTCGCTACGAGGATCGCTGCTGGCTCTGCCACCCTGAAATAGAGGACAAGGAGCGCCCCTATTGTGAGACTCATTTTCTCTATGCCGATGAATGTGCGCATCTCCATCCGGAGCAACAGCAGAAAGGTAAGCAACAGAGTAAGAAGAGTGCCAAGGCGGAGAGTTCTGCCAAACTGTTTTGCAAGGAGCATGACTTGTCCGAGCGCGAATGCGGCATTTGTCATCCAGAGCTGCTTGGAAGCCTTGCAAAGGGCGAAGCACTGAAACTGAGGCTGCCATCAGAAGAATCGCTCAAGTTGGTCGGCCTCAGCACAGCTCTACCTGAGACGGCGTCGATTGAAGATGCAGTTGCTTCTGTTGGTGAACTTAGGTTCAACGAAAATAAAACGGCGCACATCGTTGCTCCCGTGCGCGGAGTTATAAAAGAAGTGCATGTAGATTTGGGGGAGACCGTGTCCGCTGGGAACGGATTAGTAAGCATCTGGTCTCCGGCAATTGCCGAAGCTGCTTCGAAAGCCGTTCTCGCGGCGCAAACGCTTGCGAGAGTAGAGCGCCTACAGAAGAAGGGAATTTCTTCAGCAAAAGATTTGGAGCGAGCAGAGGCAGAGAATAGATCCGCAGTGCAAAGACTACAAAGCCTCGGCTTCAGTGATAAGCAGATTGAATCTCTGAGAGCCGATGGAGATGCACCCGTTGTGCTAAGTGTGTCGGCACCTTTTGACGGTGAAATTGTCGAGCGAAGCTCGGTGTTGGGAGAGTTTGTCGAAGTCGGCGCACCATTGTTCACCGTAACAGATACATCTACCTTATGGGCGATGCTCAGTATTCCAGCAGCTAAAATTGGACAAGTTGCAAAGGGGCAGGTGGTACAGCTTACGACGTCGGCATATCCCGGGGAAGAGTTTAGCGGAATACTGACGAGGATATCCGCTTCAATAGACCGCAAGACTCGAATGGTGCAGGTCCGGGCGGAAGTGAAGAACCCAGACGGACGCTTACGCGACAATATGTTTGTAAACGCCCGGATTATTACTCGAGCGAGCAATGCGGCATTCCTTGTTCCCAGTGACGCAGTGCACAAAATTGAAGATGTACACTTTGTCTTCGTAAAGCTGCAAAATGACCTTTTTCAAATACAACCAGTAGAGCTAGGGGCGTCCTCGGGAGGCAAAGTAGAGATCCTCTCGGGTATATCGAATGACCTCAACATCGTCAGCGATCAGAGCCACGTTCTCAAGTCTCAGTTTTTAATTTCGCGCCTTGGCGCTGGCTGTGTGCATTAGAAACCTCTCAATACCCTTGGCCGACTAGCAAATGCTCAATCGAATTATAGAACTCTCTCTTGAAAATCGGCTGCTTGTCAGCGTGCTGGTTCTTATATGTGCTATTCTCGGCACCATTTCCCTATTCAATCTTCCGATAGATGCCTTCCCGGATACTACTCCGGTGCAAGTCCAGGTAAACGCAGCTGCTCCCGCGCTCAGTCCCGAAGAGGTCGAGCAGCAGATTACCATACCGCTCGAACTGCAAGTCAGCGGACTCCCTGGGCTGATCAATGTTCGTTCAGTTTCTAAGTTTGGATTTTCACAAATTGTCGCAACCTTTAGTGATGACTCAGATCTCTACCTCGCCAGGCAGCTTGTCGCCGAGCGAATTCAAAGCGCTGATATTCCCGAAGGCGTGGAGACGCCGCGGCTCGGCCCGATCTCTACCGGACTTGGGGAAGTGTTTCACTATCTCCTGCGAAGCAAAACCGGAGAACATTCTCTCACCGATCTGCGTGAGCTTCACGACTGGGTGATCAAACCAGCATTGGCACAAGTTTCGGGAGTTGCTGAAATTAACTCCTGGGGCGGATTTAAGAAGCAGTTTCACGTGGTGGTTGAACCGCGAAAGCTGATCCAACACCAACTCGCCTTTGAGGATGTCTTCAAAGCGCTCAGAGAAAACAATCGAAACGTCGGTGGTGGACAGATTACGCGCAGCGGCGAATCTCTGCTGGTGCAAGGAGTCGGGCTGGTCCGCAGTGTTGAGGAGATTTCCGAGATAGTGGTTTCTGCAAGCGATGGTGTGCCTGTTCGCATACAAGATGTTGCTACGGTAGAGATCGGACATGAAATCCGCAGAGGCGCCGTGTCGGCATCGGGTACCGGTGAAGTGGTGCTCGGCCTTGGGTTCATGCTGATGGGTGAGAACAGCGCTGAGGTCACAAGAGCGCTTCAAAAGAAATTAGTTGAGGTGCAAGGCTCCCTTCCGGAAGATATCTCGATCGAGATTCTCTACGACCGCACGGAGCTGGTCGAAAAAGTAATTTCTACGGTTGAGCACAACTTACTGATCGGTGCTCTACTGGTCATCGCCATTCTCTTTGTATTCCTCGGTAATCTCAGAGCCGGGCTGATTGTAGCTGCTGCCATCCCGCTGGCCATGCTCTTTGCCGGCAATTTGATGCTGCAAGCCGGTATTGCCGCCAGTCTACTCAGTTTCGGTGCGCTCGACTTCGGTCTGATAGTTGATAGTTCGGTTATCATGGCTGAGAACTGCGTTCGCCACGCCCATCTATATCGCGATAAGCCATGGAACAAGCTAATTCGAGATGCGGCAATCGAAGTTCGAAAGCCGACGATGTATGGTGAGCTGATTATACTTATAGTCTTTCTCCCGATACTGACCCTGGAAGGTGTTGAGGGAAAGCTCTTTCGCCCTATGGCGTTGACCATGATCTTCGCGCTTTTGGGTTCTCTCATTCTCTCGTTGACCTTTATCCCTGTGCTCTGCAGTTTGTTTCTCAAGCGAGAGACTGCCGAGCACGAGCCCAGAGTTATCAGCAGTTTTCGCAAATTGTATCTACCGTTACTCGACAAAAGCGTGCTGCATCAGAAAAAAGTTCTGGCAGTCGCTGTTGCAATTGTACTGTTTGGGGGAATCTTGGGTTCCAAATTGGGAACAGCCTTCTTGCCGCGTTTCAGCGAGGGTGCGCTGGCAGCCAATGCGGTTCGCCTTGCTGGTACCTCAATTGAGCAAACGCTTGCTGTCAATACGCAGATTGAACAGGCACTACTCGAGCGTTTCCCAGATGAAGTAGAGCAGGTCTGGTCGCGCATCGGATCGGCAGAGATTGCCACTGACCCAATGGGTATTGAGCTTACCGACTTCTTTATTTCTCTAAAAGATCGCGGTGACTGGAGTAAAGCGGATACTCAGCAGGAATTGGTCGTACAGATGGAGAAAGAGGTATTTCAAAAGTTTCCGGGTATGGCGGTTTCTTTCAGTCAGCCGATCGAGTTGCGAATGAATGAAATGATTGCTGGAATTCGCTCAGATATCGGCATTAAAATTTATGGCGATAATTTGGATACGCTGACCCAACTTTCAGACCAAGTCCAAAGAGCGCTCTTAACGGTTCCTGGAGCGGCTGAAGTGCGAGGAGAACAGCTCAGCGGTCAGCCGGTTTTGCGAATGCGAGTGAACGACGAGGTCGTAGGGCGTCTTGGTATCTCACGCGATCGGGTATTGGACATAGTCGAACTGATTGGGCGCAAGAATATCGGTGAAATACGCGATGGGCAGCGCCGCTTTCCCCTCATTGCGAGACTTTCTGAGCTAAACACCGAACCGCTCAGCGCCCTGCAAGAGCTGCTACTTCCACTGGGCTCTGAGAATATAGTTCCTTTTTCAGAGGCGGTGCAGATCGAGGAAACGGAAGGACCGTCAACGATCAATCACGAGTGGGGCAGACGACGAATCACCGTCCAAGTCAATGTCCGCGATCGGGATATCGGTGGATTTGTCCGTGAGGCACAGCAGCGCGTTGCCGAATCGGTGAAGCTACCAGAAGGCTACTTGATCGAGTGGGGTGGGCAGTTCGAAAATATGACGCGAGCACAAAAACGACTGCTAATCGTCGTGCCACTCGCGCTCGCGCTTATCATGTTCTTGCTCTATCTCAGCCTAGGATCAACAACCGACGTGCTCATTGTCGCCACCGGCATTCCGCTTGGAGCAGTCGGCGGAGTGCTCGCACTTTGGCTAAGAGACATGCCGCTCACCGTAAGTGCCGCCATAGGATTCATCGCTTTAAGCGGCGTAGCCATCCTCAATGGGCTTGTGCTGGTAACATTTATTCAACACCGCTTGGCTGCGAAAGCCTCCCTAGAGGACGCAGTACGAGAAGCCTGCAGCCTGCGGCTTCGCCCGATTCTTATGACCTCACTCGTTGCCGCCGTTGGTTTCATTCCCATGGCTTTGAATACGGGGATTGGTGGGGAAGTTCAGCGGCCACTTGCGACCGTTGTTATTGGGGGATTGATTAGCAATATGCCACTTACGCTTATTGTTTTGCCGGTGCTTTATTTGGTGGTTTGGCGGGGGAGGGGTGTCGGGGGTTGTACGACCACAGAAGATACTTCTCGTCATCGCGATTATGGGGCGGCAGAATAGACGCTACGCGAAGACTGTGTGGGGTCTGAACGCAGTGTTTGTGGACAGTGGGCTGCTGACTTACGACAATCGCTGTCTAACCCGGGAACTGCAATTCAATCAGGTATTGGAAGTGATGGTGGAGGTGGATCCGGAATATCTTTAACATGCTGCTTCTCCTTTGTTTTCAAGGTTTTTTCAGAAACAGTGTAGCCAAAATGTAGCCAAGTGCGGTGTAATCTAGGCGTGTTGGGTGTACTGTCCAACACTTGCGGATCTAGCTATTTATGCACTGAGAGGAGTTAGTTCTGAACTGTTACATCTACTTTTGTTCTTGCCAATCTTTTACGGACTTGGTTCTCACACATCAGACCAAGCATAGAGGAGGCTAATGGCGAGCTGTCACAACCATTCCCGCAACACGGATAACATACGAGCAGCGTTCTTTCTGAACTTAGGTTTTACTCTGTTAGAGATTGTTGGTGGTTTATTTACGAACAGCATCGCAATCTTGTCCGACGCACTTCACGATTTGGGCGATAGTCTGTCCCTTGGATTAGCCTGGTGGTTGGAGGAATACTCCGAGAAAGAACCTTCAGGAAGATTCACATACGGGTATCGCCGGTTTTCCTTGCTTGGAAGTTTGATAAACGCTGTTGTGCTGCTTTGCGGAAGCATTTTTATCCTAATCGAAACCGTATCTCGACTATTTTCCCCCGAAGAAACACACGCTGTTGGTATGATTGGCCTTGCGATAGTTGGGATAGTTGTAAACGGCATAGCAGTATCCAGATTATCTACTGGCAAGAGTGAGAACGTTAAGGTGCTATTCTGGCATCTGATGGAGGATGTGCTAGGGTGGGTAGCCGTCCTTTTCGGCGGGATCGTTATTTATCTCACCGACCTTCATATAATCGACCCTTTATTATCAATCGGGATAACAGCCTTTATTCTCTGGAATGTACTTAAGCGCTTAAATTCAACAGTGTCGTTATTTTTACAAGCAGCACCAACGGATGTTGAATTTGAAGATGTTATAGAGAGACTAAGGAACATTAGGGGTGTTTTAGACGAGCATCATACTCACGTTTGGTCATTAGATGGAGAGCACCACGTACTATCAACCCATATCACGGTAGAACCAAATACATCAAAAGACCAAGTAACAGCCATTAAGGAATCTATCCGCGGTTTAGCCAAGAAGTACGGTATTGTTCATGTTACGGTAGAGATAGAGTGCCAGGAAGGTGACTGTAGCACACCATAATTCGTATATTCCCCTTGAGATCGGCCCAGCAATGTGAACCGCAGTGGTGGACACGGATGCAACGAAATCGAACTTACTCAGCGGTTCCTATTTGTTTTGTAATTTCTTACGAAAAATCTTTTATGTATCAGGATATTGGCGACGAAGTGAAATCGTTACATGCCCAAGGGTTTTGTTTTCGTGAGATCGGGCGGAAGCTCGGAATAGATGGCAAAACCGCCAAAAAGGCAGCTGAGAGTTAAACCTGAGTCGTGAACCTAGCATGGCTCAACTGAAGGCAATTCGCGATAGACAACTCCGTCGAGCTGGCAACCGCCTTTAGCATATTGTGGGTGATCCTTGCTCATCGTCGGATCATTTTCATCAACATTAAACTCAGGGCGTCCCCACTGTTTGAAGAAGAAGGGTACGTTGCTATTAAGGCACTTTCTCCTGATTCGATTTACCCATTCTTTCTTAATAGGTCTGGCGCCAGGGCCTGACTCTCCTCCAAGCCGGAGGAGCCGGAGCTATTTAGCGAACCGGGCTTGTTTGTGGTCCGACCGAATGGGGAGTTGTATGCGGCGTCGATTCAAACGATGCCCTTTACCAGACCGGGCATTGATGAACTGATATAAGGCTTTCTCTACATCATTCCCCATGAGTGCCCAGGGCGCGGTGAGGCATAATGTGACCCAACAGGAGGATGCATCGATGGTGAAATTGCAGTAGATTGGCTTCCTGTAAGATCTCAGTTCAGTGGGTGTAGTTTAAAAAAGTTTAGAACCCCGTTAGGTCCGTCCATCTCAAGATGGAATTGTTGAATTAGATCAAATCC
>CBDUGV010000155.1:0-10243 GCA_965366815.1 uncultured Bdellovibrionales bacterium
ATCTAGAGATTGGTTCGACTCCTCCCGGCTCCAACGGTATCTTGCTGGGCGACGGGCAAGACCAACCTAATTCTGACGACAAACCGGCTCAACCGGACCCCAAGACTCCTGAAATTGAAGTAAACCCTGATTGCTTCGATGTAAAACCAGTGATCAACGAACAAGATACCAACGAAGAACCCGATTGCGAGGACGACACTTGAGGGGGTGGAGACGATGGATCCGGTGGATCCGATGGCGGTGGTTCGAACGGTGGTGGTTCAAATGGTGGCGGTGCCGGCAGCGGCTCGGGAGGTGGTGCCGGACAGATTATTGGTCAAATTCTCCAAGCTGCCTTAAGTGGACTGGGCGGAGGTGGTCAGCAAGGTGGCGATCAACAACAAGGTCAGCCAGGCAACCAAGACCAGAATGGAGATGGTAATGAGCTCAGTGGTTCTTCAGAATTTGATGTTACTGAAGTGATTGAGCAGCTTCAAGAGCAGCGAGCAGATAATGATTTGGAAGATCAGAATGAGGTGATGGAAGATCTCGACAAGATAGTTGATGAACTGAAGGCATTGTCCCAACAACATGACTCACTTTCGCTCAATGAGCTAACTCAACTTTTAGCTGAACTAGAGCTAACCGAAGCAGCAACGGCGTTGATCGAAGCACTTGGAATAGAAGCTCTCAATGTGGAAGTCGAATTCGCAACTCCGAAATCGGAGAGGCGGTTCTAGCTGGATAGGCTGCACACTTCAAGGCTTTTGATAATACGTTTTCAGCTGTAAGAATGCGACAAGGTCAATCAATTCTCGAACGGTCATCACTTCAGTAAAATCCCCCATCCGCGACCCTTTTCCACTCTTCACATTCTTGGTCCAGCTCGATACACGATGGGAAGGGTTTATGATCGACTCTGCCAACTGAGCACTCGTCAGATAGACAGGTGGTATTTCTTCCTTTTTCAGTGCGCCAAACTTGATTGGAACAGGTGGCTGAGCTACTGGTTCTGGAAACTCTTCCCCGCTTACAGTATGACAACTGAAACAACCAAATTTCCTAAAGGCTATGCGTCCGGCGTCCGGCTTGCCTTGCGGGAGGGTGAATATTGGTTCGGGCAGTCCCGAATCGATAACGACACAGGAAGAAAGCAGAATAAAGAGCAGAGGTACAGCAGTAACCAGTAAGAGGCGCATACTTTCCTATTTAGCTGGCGGATTGCCCGTGGTCGTACCATACGCAAGCATCCGCAATTCTTGTAATTGGTTTGTAATTATCGCCGGAGCCGCCGATTCGTGGCCGAAAATATAGGGATTCATCACTAACTCCTGGTAAAAATGATAGGCGAGTCTGGCTTCTTTCGTATTGGGGAATTCCAATATGCATTGCTCGAAGAAAACCTCTGGCAGTTCGTTGATCAAAAGTGACGGCAACTTGCTATAGGTAAGCCCCAACAAGTACAGCCCCCGCCGTCTTTCCCTTTTTGAGCTCGAATCATCTAAGAATTCCTGCAACACAGAAGCGGCTCGCAACAACTCAACCATACCAACACTCTGCATATAGGGATCAGCTCCTGGAATTCCCTGTTTGAGAAGGCGTTGCGCTTCTTCAAGCGCCCCCCTATCGGTTTTCACTTCTGCCTTCCATTTTTCGAGTGGTTCTATCCAAGCTTTCGCAACAGAGAAATCGTATTCATTTAGCGGGGCGGAATCGAGAAATCGGTTGAGCTGCGACAGGGTTTCGGAGGGTTCTTGTATGAACCGCACTGAAACCATCAACCATTTCAGCAAAGCCTCCATTCGAATTATCTCGTTAGGACTCGTATTCGCAGCCCGAAAATAGGCATCCTTTGCCATTGGATAGTTTCTGGAGATCAGGTAGAACTCCCCCTGACTGAACAAAGGCAGTTGGGCAAAATCTTTCGGTGGATGATGAAGCTTCACATCAACCTTATACTGTATATGACAGCCGACACAGTGATTCGAGACTGTCTTCATTCCGGCAAGCGAGCGAAACAACTCTCCTTCTTCATAGCTTGCTTTCGCTTCCTCCAAGACACTCGCCATTGAGATCAATTTAGAACTGAATCCAGTCCGATCCCTAAATCGATTATCGAAGAACTCTATCGAATGAAATCGCTGATC
Source organism: uncultured Bdellovibrionales bacterium (assembly GCA_965366815.1). GTDB lineage: Bacteria > Bdellovibrionota_C > UBA2361 > SZUA-149 > SZUA-149 > CBDUGV01. Next base: position 2,127 of record CBDUGV010000155.1, read on the forward strand.
AAGCCTATCGATGAGGTGAAGTATCTTCTTGCGGTTTGCCGGGTCTACATAGGTATCTGAATCGATGAGAAACGGCTGTAACGCTTGAAAATCGGAAAAAATCACAGACATCTCCTTCCGCACCTCGAGCGACGAGGGCTTAGACTGCGCCCTACCCAGCCCCGGTAACAGTAAAAGGATCATAGCGAAACCTAAAAAACAATTGCGCATTGGAAATCACCCATCTGCAGGCTATCTGATATCAACTACTTCACATCCAATCCTACTCCGCTCTCTAAAAACTCTTATGATTAGGGTCATACAATAGTCAGGGCATTGCGAGAGATGGCTGCTCAGTTTTTTAAACTCAGATATAGATATCGAAAGCACCAAGCACCAAGCTCATTCAGTTCACATAGCAAGCGACCTACTCTTCCTTCCCACATACGAGCAGTCGATCGAGACATGAACAGGCAGGCGATTCATATAGATTTTTGTTGCTTTTTGTTGTATTTGTAACAATATGCAAAAAATATCCCAAGCACTCACCGAGATATTTCAAGGCAATGCATTCTTGCGAATGGGCCTGCAGGAGCGATTGCTGAACCTCTCCCAGGTAGCTCGCTTCTTGCGCCCACAGATTGAAGCTCGCCTGAAGCGCTCAGTCGAAGTAAGCGCTGTCACCATGAATCTCTCACGCCTCCAGCGAAGCGGCCTTGGAGAATGCGAGATGACGCGGGACAAAATTGATATTCTCAACATCACGGTCCATTCCGCGCTCACCGTGCTCGCCTTTACCCAGTCTCGTGAAGTGCATTCAGGTATTCACAAACTCTATAACAAGGTGCGGCGCAAGAAAGGGTACATTACCGTAAGCCGTGGGGTGAGTGAGGTATCGGTGATCGTTGAATCATCCTACTGCAACGACATCCAACTCTAGAAGATAATGTGATACGAATATCAGATGATTGTTCGCCCGGAGAGAATGCCTTGCTTACGAAGCTAAGGATAGTCCTGTCGCTAATTCCACTCTATGGTATTGGGGCTCTTCATCTGCCACTCGTTACTTCGCCCGTGCTACTCGCGCAAGCACTCCCCCTTTCAGCAAACAAACCTCAACCATGTATTGGCCGGCTCGACTACTCTACGGGGATTGAGTGGGGCGCTGCGAAAGAAGGCCTCGGATGCCCTAAGAATTTTGCGATCGTAGCTCTTAACTCCTGGCCACAAACGAGCCGCTACGCGAAACCGGAAACCATTCGAATACAGCCAAGCTGTTGCCCCTTGCCAAGCGAAGATATTCTAAGTGGAACCGTAGTCAATGCTGCTGAAAAATGCCCCTCGAACCATATCGCGGTGGGCAGCGAGCCACCCGACACCGCTACGGGGATAAGCTATTTGCGTTGTGCTGAAATAAACCAAAAGCGCTATACCCTTGCCGCACCGAGAGAGGCATATTATTGGGGATTTGGTGTTGGTCAGTGGCAATCACCCACCCATCTGATGAAAAGCGATATCCCTGCGGCAATTCGCGAGGCGGTCGGCCGAGTATCTAAGTATGATTGGGTTGATCAGGGTTGTGTGGGATATCCGTTTGGCAGCCTACTGACAAGTAAAAGTTCGAAACGCTGCACGGGATTTGAGTTTCAGCAACTTCAGTATATCGGCGCGGCTGGAGATCCACCCGCCGGCACGGCGGTTCCCATGCTGCCCGATTGCAGAGGCATTGTTGACATATTCACTGAAAAGGAAGTGCAATGTCGAAACTAAGCGTTGCCTTTTTCAATTCTTTCTCAAAAAGAATTTCTGCAATTTTTATCGTGCTGATCATTCTGCTTGCCGCAAGTCAGTATGCAATTCTACAGCACCTTTGGAACCAAGCCTGGCTGGAACAAGAGCAACAGTTTTTCTGGGGTATCGCTCAAAACTATGAAGCAGAGCTGCATCACCTATTGAAAGATGAAATTGACAAGGACCAAGTCATTCAAGCACTCTTTCGCCTGCAAAGGCTCAATCCACGAATCGACCCTTTCATCTTAGATGGAGAAGGCACGCCTCTCTATTTTATTCCAGACTCGGGTGGAGACTATAATATCCAGAAGGTTTCGCTCGCACCCATCAAAAAAAGCTTAACCTTTGCCGACTTTCGCAATCTCCCTATTCTCGGTACGAATCCGCGCCAGTGCTCATCCTCCCAATGCAGTACCACTGTATTTTCTGTCGCCCCAATACACATTGGATCGACACCGGGCTACCTCTACATTATTCTTAACAATGCCCCCTACCGAAACATTGCCAACGCAGTAGAAGACTACTACTTGCTCTTTGGGGGAGCGATCATTAGCGGCGTTTTTACGCTGGCATTTGGCATCTTTGGTATATTCCTTTTTTCCTTACTTACACGACGCTTCTATCGCCTCACCAAGGCGGTGCAATCTTATGGCAACGGCGATTTTTCTGAACGAGTCTCAGAAAAAGGATCTGATGAAATTGCCCAGCTCGCTCAGAACGTAAATAAGATGGCTGATACTATTTCTGCACAGATCGCCCAACTTCGAGAAACAGACCTCTTGCGCCGACAATTGGTTGCCAATGTGTCTCATGATCTCAACTCACCTCTCACCTCTCTGCAAGGACAGCTGCAACTCCTTCAGCTCCACTACTCAAAACTCACCGAATCTGAGAAGTTGGAAAAGCTCGAGGTTGCCCACAATGGTGCCCAATCACTCAGCAAACTGATAGCTGAACTGCTTGAACTCTCAAATTTAGAAGCGAAAGATATCGAGCCGACCCGCAGTGAGTTTTTGCTACAAGAGGTCATCAGTGAGGAGATCTTTCCGCGACTGCAAGATCAGGCTCGGGAGAGAAACATATTCCTCAGACTCGAGTGTCCAGAAGAGACCCCCTGTGTACTCGCTGATTGCGACTTGATTGAGCGTGCACTGAGTAATCTGGTCGAGAACGCCCTTCAGTATTCGGGAAAAGCAAGCCAAGTGTTGGTCTCAATTCATGCCAAGGGGGGGGCACCTGCAAACTCGATAGAAATAAGCGTTGCCGACGATGGTATCGGTATTGCCAAGAATGAGTTATGTCATATATTCGATCGCTACTATCGTGGGAACGCTGAGCGAGACTCTTCTACGGGCAGTGGGCTCGGTCTGGCAATTGTAAAAAAGATTGTCGAAGTACACGATGCCAACATTACGGTTGAGGGAGATCTAGGCCAAGGGCTCAGATTTACGTTTTGCCTACCAACCGCTGTTGGTTATTCGCAACGTGGGGAAGAAAAATGAGCGAAGATGCATCGATACTGGTAGTTGAAGACGACGGAGAGATATTTTCTGTTATCAAGGAAACTCTGGCTGAAATGTCATTCCAATGTCAACAAGCAGCGGATGGTCTGACTGGCTCGGAACTCGCGCAGCGAGGTGGCTACCAAATGATTATCCTCGACCTTGGTCTTCCAGGGAAAGAAGGGGTCGACATCTGCAAAGAAATTCGACAGACAGATGACTCAACACCTATTTTAGTCCTCAGTGCGCGAGAAGATACACTTAGTAAAGCGCTGTTGTTAGAACTCGGTGCGGACGACTATGTGACAAAGCCTTTCGATGTGCTCGAACTGAAGGCGCGAGTGAAAGCACTGTTGCGGCGAGCGAAGAGTTCGACAAAGACAAGTGAACCAAGAGAAGCGTTTGTCGTTGGCCAGCTCCGAATTGATTTTCCACGCTACAAAGTTTTCTTTGATGAAAAAGAAGTATCACTTACTCCTCGCGAATATGAGCTTGTCGCTATTCTCGCATCCCAAGCGGGAAGACCGTTGACTCGTGAACAACTGAACGAAGAGATATACGGCTATCAAACGAAGGGATACGAATTAAGCATCAATACACACATCAACCGTATTCGAACAAAAATTGAACCGAACCCGAGTAAACCACAGTATATCTTGACCGTTCGAGGAGTCGGCTACTGCATGGTAGATGAAACTGACTTTTCTTCAGCTGAAGAATAATCCACAAGTTGGCTCCGAACAAATTTCAGCTTCTCTCCTAGACTCAGCAAATATTGCGATTAGATAGAGAGTTTGTCTGTCTTTCGTAACAGCGTTTTTTTGGCCTGAGGGTCAGCATAACTTCTATCAAAGCTGTTGTGTAAACCCCTTTAGGCGTAAAGCCGCGCCTAACAAACTCTATCGAGGCATCATGAAAATAAGTATTTTGAACGCAAGCTCTGCTCTTCTCCTTTTGACATGCTTTCCACTAGCGAGCCGGGCAAGCGATACCGTACTTCATTCCTGTAGCGGAAATCCGAGCCCCGTTGCTCTACTTGCCGACCCTTTTTCTCTACAACCGACAATCACTTCCCAAAATCCTGTTTCAAATCTAATGGGTATGCATTGGGAAATAAGTGGGGTATTCGACGAAAACACCCGTGTCCCGGTGCTACCGCACTGCCTCTTGCCAAGTCCTGCTTGTGGCGGAATAGACGAAAACCCACCTGAACCTGGCGGGTTCCCAGAACACTCGGATGAAGTTCCACCGCATCCAGTAGATACTCCCGCTGCGCCAACATCCACAAACACTCCGATCTCCAGCCTCAACGGGACGTTCTATGAGCAGCAAGGATGGCTCTGCGAAGAGCGAGGGTGGGCATTGGATACAATCAATCAAAACTACAATTATACCCACGTTCTAAGTACTGCACTCGGACCAAAAACCGTTTCGAAGCGCCATTTCGAGGATCAATATTACGACGCCTCTGGTCTGCGAGATCTTTACGCATTCACAACTGAACAAATAAGCGAAAACGTTCTTCAAGTACCTCTTCAAGGCCACGCCCAGGCTCAACTCCCCGGGAGAATCGTCTTAGGAACGGAAGCAACAGAAAAGAAGAAAATCATTTGGTCACAACTAGAGAATAACCTCCGTAGACGCTACCAGGCAATCTTTGAAAAGAAAGTCTCAACTCAACAAGATAAAGACAGTGGAGTGCTGCTTGCCAGCAACGAATCGATCGATGAATCACTACTCGCGTTAGATGGCCCGATAGTTCACTTGATTGAATACACCTCAACCATCTCAAAAAAGTTTGACAAAGATGGACCCATTCAACAAACACAAGATGTAGCAATCGGGCACGACAACAATCAAACAAGATATTTTTTCACCGAAGTAGTCATCTGGAATCGGCCAGGCAGATTTATAGAAACGCTCAGACTGTCAGTCACTGAGGGAGTTGGCCTTGTCGATCAAGTGATCGCGAATGTTGAATTTACCTGGAATGCTGATGGAGATCTGTTGAAACTTGTCATACGTGAGATCGCCCAAACGCTACCCCTTTCTGACGACATACGACGGATTGCCATAGATGAGTTTAATAATGGACAGCTGGCGAAAGGCAGCTTTCTCTCTGATGCACCAAGCCTTGTGCATATCGACGAACAAACCCTGAAAAGACAGTAACTTTGACACTGGTATAAAACGCTAACCCCTTGTGTATCAAACCTCAATGATCTGGGCTTATACCAATTGTGAATTCGAGCATTGTGGTAACGACCTTTGGAACTATTGAACGGTCTCTCACACAAATCTCTCCAGCAGAGAGGGCCCAATTGCCAAGGCGATCTTGATCGAAGGAAATTGGGCTCAATACATGGTGGATCACCCCCCTACCCCCCTGATCCGTCACTCCCTTAACGACCCTGGCGGCCTTCGGGCCGCCTTTTTTCTTCATATAGAGAACGAAGAGTATGAAATTTCAACAAGTTGGTTGCAATATTAGGACAAGGAATTCACTTCTAGTGCTGCTCCAGGATTTTCAATAGTCCCAATGAAGTAATGATACCACGCAGTTGCTTGTCTTCAGTTATGATAATCCGATGGACGTGGTTTTGACGCATGAGCACACTGATAGTACTAATCTCGGTATCTTCACTGGCGCTTACCACATCTGAGCTCATTACCTCCCTCACCAAAACGTTGTTGAGCTTCTCTAGAACTTCCTCGCTAAAGCTATCTTCCCAGTAAGGCGCACCAATGTAATAATTGTTGTTTGGGCTAGTCGACCAATCGTTGTACATGACGCATCTGAGAATATCACTTTGTGAGATTACCCCAATCACCTCGTTCGACTCGTTGAGGACTGGTGCGCCACCGATTTGATTATTCGAAAAAGTATCCCAGGCAACTTTCAAGGATGACAATTCGTCTATTGAGATGACAGATGTTTCCATCACATCCCTTGCACATGCATTCGAAATCATAAGTTTCCTCAAGCGGTTCTAGGTATCAATCTTATCAACTGGCACAATGAGCATTGGACATGTACTCTGTCGGAGAACACTCTCAGCAACACTCCCCAATACAAATCGTGAGATTCCAGATCGTCCGTGACTGGCAATTACTATTAGTTCGAACCCTTTCTCATTCGCATAGTTGACAATCTCATTGGCGGCAGAATCCAAGCCCGGTAGCACTATCGTGGAAACTGGAAGATCGGGAAAATTCTCTCGTACAAGCTCATCTAACTTCTTCTCGGCCTGGTCCAAAAGTTTCCTTTGAACTTCATCCCCTTCAGTCCCGATACTTTCAGTAAACGCAGCTGAAGCCATACTTTGCAGCACGGTCACTACAGTAAACTGCACATTTTTAAGTCCGAGTCGCTCGGCGTGCGCGCGCGCCGCGGAGAATGCCACTCGTGAGATATCCGAAAAGTCTGTCGTAATGAGGATTGAGAAAGTTCCATTCATAGCTTGCGCTTATTCTTTCGATTGGAGGTGTGAACCCAACCAGCGGCAAGCATCTGTCGCAGTAAAGATTCCGATCACCGTATCGTCTTGCATTATTAAAACCGAGCCACTTCTCTTCTCGGCCATGGTAAGAGTTACTACTGCCAGACTCTCGTCTGGATGCACCACATAGGGATCCGTCGTGCAAACTTGACCAACAGTAAGCAAGGACGGACATTCGAAATGCTCTTCGGCAAACTTACCTAGTTTGATATCTCGGTCCGAGAGTATACCGAGAAGCGATCCATCTTTTCGCAACACCGGAAGATGGCGTATATTTTCAAGCTCCATTCGAGAAGCGGCGACCGACAAAAAATCTTCGGCATCTACTGTTTGAGGCAGGGGGGTCATCACCTCTTTTATCTTTTGTAAGTCCTTTAAATTCATATACACCCTTCCCAGGTTTCAGAGTCCCGTCGCTACTCGTGGAACAATTGTCAAAATGGAGCGATTCTATCTGCTCCAAGGATCTTATTCATACGGTACTAGGCGGGGGGTTAGGGAGTTATGAGAGTCGTCATATTGACAAATACCGTTAATTTTAGTAGTAAATCGGGCAGTTTCTTCGATCCTTCCCACCTACGAATTGAGAGAGAACACCTATGAGAAGCGCCGGATGATCGGTTAGCCGGGTCCAGTGCCTGGTTTGTTGTATTCATGCGGTTTGTTTCTCGCTGAATTATTTTGGGGTATTTCGTTTAGGGCCGCTTCAAGAAAGGTAAGGGCCATGAGTATCAGATATGCAGATGCGGAAACCGTTGTCGGTCAATGGTTGGCGCGAGTCAAAGAGGAACTGGGAGAACTCTCCAGCGCTGCGCACATCCATGTCGAAGGCCATCTTGATTTTGTGGCCTTATTCGCGGATTTCAATTACATGGAGACTCCCTCGGTCGAGTTGAGGCTGGAACTCGGTTACAAAGCGGGCCAACCTGATCCTGACGACTTGCCAGAGGATCTGGAGCTGGTCGTCGATGTGTGGGATGACGAAACAATGGCTGATATCGAACCGAAAGGCGACGATATCGACGTCGATGGCCGCGTTCCGCTCAACCCAACAGATCCCGATGAAGCGGTTGCAACGTTCATTCGTTTCTTCCGCCTCATGCATGGTCTCTTGCCCGAGGATGGCTCAGGCTGGGAACGATTCCTCGGTCGAGTCCACGAGGTGCTCATGCAACAAGCGGGTGAGTGACGACTTTCAGTCCGACCCCTATTGCCTGACCCAATCCACGCAGCGAGAAACCTCGGACTTTCAACGTCCGGCGTTTCTCGTCTTTAGTCCGAATGACTCTCCACGATATCTTTAGCTCCCTCCTACCGGCTCACACTTCAGCGAACAACTCATTAC
>CBDUGV010000156.1:0-10219 GCA_965366815.1 uncultured Bdellovibrionales bacterium
TGTCAGTATAGCAACTTGTTGGGACTTCTACCGCGGCCAGAGCAGAAACAGAATTTCTAACGTTTTCGTATAGATACCCCTACCCGGCCCAGAGACCGCTTGATTCTCCCGCAAAGAGCTGCTAGCTACTGCTGCGGGCTACGGGGTCTGCCACCCCACAACTATCAAACCCCTGCATCGATTGTTTTGAGTAGAAGAGCGTAATCACTCTTCGACGCACATGTGTGCGCAGAAGAGTGCGTGACACAGGTTGTAAACTCTAAAAATGTACCCCTCCCTTCCCTTTGTTCTGTAAAGAGAGACTACCATGAAAGTAACTCCAACTTCCGACCGCTGGATTACCCTGCTCTGTGCAGGTGTCAGCGGTACCAGGAAGACCACAGCAGGCCAGATTCTGGCTGATGAGCTGAGTATCCCGTTAATCGACGCGGACTGGTTTCACACCGCGGAAGCCATCGAGCGCATGCGGTCCGGAACGCCACTCGATGATGTGTATCGCGCCGACTGCGTTGAACGAGTGGTCGGTGGGATGATCGTGCAGCGTCGTATCGCACACGTGAATCTGATCGTAGCTTGTCCTTGTCTCAAATGGAAACACCGAGAGCGCTTCCGCAAGTACCCCGCCGAGTCTCAAATCGCAGGCGGCCAAGTCGTTATTATTTGGCCTGTGGTCCCACGGGAGGTGCTCTTGGAGCGTTTGCAGCGACGTGATGCCAAAGGAACTCACTTCTTCCCCGCTTCTCTGCTCGACAGTCAACTGGAAGCGGCTGAAGTGCCAACGGATGATGAGGAAAACGTCATCAAGATGCCGTACGTCCCGGACGAGACCCCCGATGAGTTCGCGAAGCGAATCTATACGCAGGTCCCCATGCTGCATCCTTTCGCGGAGAGGTAGTGGTTCTATGATGTTTGTAGAAACTTCGTATCACAAGCATCTTCCTTCTAGAAAGAAACCGAGAACTACCGCATGGCAAGTGATTGCGTGGAGATCGGCTTTCGCCTTTTTTCCACGCACTCTCTCGCCGTGCTTTCTCAAGCACTAATCCGTTTTGCAACTGCCATAGTTATAATGGTAGAAGCTTCTTTGAAGATTTGGAAGCGACCCCGATAGACTGATGCGAGCTGGTTAAGGCTCGACGAATCAGTCGACGGAGCCTTTTCCAAACTGCAAGAACAAACTGCGAATACAACCTGACTAAGCTTGGAAGTCTTCGCGAAAAGTCTGCCAAATCGTGCGCCAAGCTTTTTCCCAACGCTCCTTTTGCACGGACTCTTCAGCAAATTGAAATGCCTGTTTTTCTTGAATCATCGTCCACATCTCCTCGAGCTGGGCGATTGACGGTGTCGGGCACATGGTCGCGGTGTAATTAAGAAGCAGGCGTAACAATGACTTCGTTGACCTTCTCACCGCTCGAGTGGAGCAGCGTCGAATACAACGCATATACAACGTTACATCTTGCGAGAACGTTGCCCAAACCAGGTCCTGATCATTTGGCTCCGTCACCGCCAGAGTTTGGCAGTACTGATCGATTAGCGCTTTCGCATACTCGCGATCCTTCTCAGTACAGGTGCGATTCTGGAAAGCGATTCGTCCAATCGCTATCGCAAATGTCCCGAGCATGGCGAGCAACACAGCTCCAACGATGATATTTTCCATTTCCATCACAATCTCCAGTTCAACTAGGTACGACAGGCCACGCTGGCTCCTGAAAGAGTGAGATCCTTCAGGAGCCAGCGGACATAGACCTAGTTGTAGGAAGAGCTGTGCCTAAAAACCTATTACTATCGTGGTCTCTCCAACAGAGCGCCTATCAACTTCGGAAATCTGTTGGAGAGAAAGCGGATACTAGGTGTTTACCCATAGAGGGAAAAGGAGAGAACTGAGGTGTGTGACCATAGCAAATCTTGGGGCAGAACCGAAATAGTTTACTCAGCTAGTTGCTCTCTGAGTCATCCTCTTGGTTCACGACATGAACGCGGACAAGTTCAGCGCAGCCATCCACCACCTCAAGGACCTCTGTGCTAATCTCACCCAATTCCATCTTATCCCCAATTTGCGGTAGCCGCCCCAATCGTTCAGTTATCAGTCCGGAAATAGTTTCGGCCTCACCTTCGTCAATTGCCACACGAAGATCTCGCGAAAGTTTATTTACCGAGACTCCACCATCGACCTGGTATCCTCCCTTCTCGTCGGGAGCAATGGTTGGTTTTTCCTCGTCGAATTCATCCTGGACCGCACCAACGATTTCTTCGAGCACATTCTCAAGCGTCACCATTCCAATTACATTCCCAAACTCATCCATTACAAAGGCTATATGTTGCTTGGTGGTTTGAAAATGCTTCAGCAGCTTGCCTATCTCCATACTTTCCGTGACCCGGAGAGCGGGTCGAAGTATTGAGTGGATATCAAAGTCGCTGCCTATTCCAACCAGATCTCTAATATGAATCACACCTTCGACATCGTCTAAGGAACCCTTACATAAAGGGAATCGCGAGAAATGGCTCGAGCGAACCTGTTGTAAGTAGTGCTCAATTGGTTTTCCAGCTTCAAAAAACTCTACGTCCCGTCTCGGAACCATCACTTCGCGCACTACGCGATCGTCAAATTCGAACACGGCATTAAGCAAGCGGTGCTCCAATCGGCTCAATTCACCCTGTGAGTGAGCTTGTCCCAATAGCGCGCGGATCTCTTCCTCTGAGTGCGTTCCCTCATGCTCGGAGGCATCGGCAACGCCTAGTCGACGGAGTAAAAAATTCGAACTCTCGTTGAGCAGAGAGAGAAAAGGATACGCCACGATATAAAACATCTTGAGCGGGAGAGCGCACCAGCAAGCTACTTTCTCTGGATTCTTTACGGCGTAAATTTTTGGTACCTGCTCACCGATGACAAGATGAATTGCCGTGATAATTGCAAACGCTATAGCGAAGGTGACGGTGTGGAGGAGCACATTCGAATGAATTCCAATCGAATGTAAGATAGGTCGAATCAATTTCGCAAGTGCCGGCTCCCCTATCCAACCCAAACCCAAAGATGCCAACGTGATTCCCAATTGGCAGGCGGAAAGCGCGGCATCAAGCTTTCGAAGCTGTACACGAACGAGTTTCGCAAAACTCCGTTTTTGCGCCACGTACGAGTCTATTTTAGTAGGTCGTACCTTGACCAGTGCAAACTCTGCTGCGACAAAAAAACCGTTTATAAGAACTAAAACCAGTGCAAGTGCCACGAGGCCTAGGTTTTGTAATATTGCGTCCACGGTATTCCCTTCTCGGTTGGGATGATAAAAACGGGTCTAGGAAACATAGAATATCGGCGTGTTCTCATGCGGGGTTCGCTTTGGCCGATAGAAGCTCCTTCCAGGATCTACCACCGTTCGAAAGAATAAGCATCTGGAGAGTCTTAAGAATCAATCTCCATCCCACCAGCACTGTTGATAAAGAGAACTCGAGGTAGTTTGCCAGCAAGCACTTCAAGGCGAGTGAAAAACTCATTTTCCTCCCCTTTCCCCGGTGCTTTGAAACCGAGCAAGACAACAGCAGCATCACGAGATGCTTCCTGAATCGTTTCCATCACGTCTTGCGCGAGCAGTACGACTGGTTCTACTGAAATTCTTGAGCGAGCGGCGAGTTCCAGAATATGTTTGCGAACATCCTCCCGGGCTTCGTCTTTGCCGACGATTCTCAGCATGCGAATCTTGTTCCCACGCCAATTCGGATTTTGGTGCAGCAAGTGAGCTAGAAGCATCATCAATGCGCCATTCTCCATGCCGCGCCACCAGATATCAATAGTTCCTTGAGGTGCTGCATAGAGCCGCTCGATCACTGTTTCATCGTCAACCGATTCGTCGGAATTTCGGTAACTCAACAGTCGAATCGCAACCGTACTCCGACCCATTTGGCCAATAAGCCGAAGCATAGATCCGAATTGTTCAATTGACTCTGATTCATTTGGCCAGCCGAGGAGAACGGTATTTGGCCTCAAACCGCCAATCCCCTGACATTGGATCAATGACTGAACGCCAGAGAGCAGATCGGGAGAAACAACAACAGCAGGAAACGCTGGTAGCTCCTGTTTTGCAATGAATTTGCGCAGAATACGTTCATACGCCTGACAGCGCTCAGCGTGATCACTGAGTTCCCCCTGAACGACCTGGGCCAGAACCAATATCCCATGTCCCGCAGTGAGCCAACTTGCGTAGATCGGCAGATGCGGCCTGGTCCAGCCACTCCCCGATAGGGCGAGAAAATTCGGGCGCCAGTTCTTCGGATGATAGGCTTGATCCTGGAGTCGCAATAGACTTCGACGAGCCCGCTCAAATGCCGCACCGCTTTGCAGGTCACCCCAACGAGCCTCGATCTCGCGGTAGCTGATATAGCGATGCAGCGCAAAGATCACAACGATTGATACCAAAGCGACTGCCCAGTTGATCAGAAACATCACCCCCAGACAGCCGAAAGCTCCGAGCAGAGCTTGTGACCAATGGCAGTAGCGAAAGGTAGGGCGATAACTGGGATTCTTGGTGATCGATTCGTAGAAGGTAGCGACGTTGATGAGGCCGTAGGTAATCATAAAGAACATCGTGATAATCGGAGCGATGGCATTCAGATCCCCAAGCAGGATACAAACCTGTGCGATAAAGAACGTTAGGACAACTGCCCTTCTCGGTTCGTTGCTCGCCCCGCTCCCAAAAGAGAAAAACCGCAGTATTGAAAAAACTTCATCCCGAGCAAATGCTTGTAAAATACGCGGGGCTCCCATCATTGAGCCCAAGGCCGAAGAAAGAGTCGCGGCAAACACTCCGGCGACAATCCATATCGGCCAGCGAGATGCCTCACGAATGACTAGATTATTGCCTATCAGATCTTCGTAGCGACAGGCCCCTCCCAGAAGTACGGCAAAGGCGAGGTAGACAAGCAAAGTAACGAGGACGGCTCCAATTGTTCCTCGCGGAATAGCACGGGCCGGGTTGGCCAAGTCTCCTGACATATTTGCGCCGGCCATGATTCCCGTGACCGCTGGAAAAAAAAGCGCAAACATCGAGAAGAAGTTCTCACCCTCTGTATATCGCGGATATAAGTTTTCTTGAAGAATTGCAACGCTGAAGTCACTTGATGCGCCAACAGAAAATGAAAAGATAGCCGCTACTAAAATCGCCAAAATGATATACTGCATCTTGATGGTCCAGCCAGCGCCTATGTACACACAGACAAAAGTTGCAATATTGATAAATGTGGCAACGGCGATAAAATTAGACTCGAAGGATGGAAACGTAGCGACAAACGCTTCGGTAAATCCGATCACATACATGGCTACGGAAATGGTCTGTGCCAAATAAAATACGAATCCAATCGCCCCACCGAACTCCACGCCAAGACTACGGCTAATGAGGTAATACGCACCGCCGCCTTTAATCCTGGTGTTGGTGGCAATCGCCGAGAGCGAAAGTGTAGTAAGGCTGGTAATTACTTTTGATGCGAGCACTATGGCAATCGCTGAATACACGCCCGCTTGGCCCACGACCTGACCAAATCGCAGAAACATTATCACGCCGAGAATGGTCAGCGTGCATGGGGTAAATACTCCCCCAAAGGTTCCAAATTTGTTGCTGCGTTCGCTATTGTTGGTCGGCATGTCTGAGCTACGTCGTCTTGGTCATAGTAGTTGCTGGTTCTGGAATCTTACAGTCAGTGGGCTATTTCTTTCTGAAGGGAAAGTAGCTATAGGCGATCTTTCAGTTGGCAGAGATTCGTTTCAACCAGCAACAAGATATAGTATAGCTGCTGATGAAACCACCTACTTATTGCCCAGCGCTGAGACGATTGTGTTGAAAGCGGCATTAATAGTCAAGAATTTGAGATGGCTGTGAATACCTACGATCTTGTAGTCATTGGAACCGGCCCAGCCGGTTTTCGTGCCGCCATACAGGCGGCGAAATCTGGTAAGAACGTTGCGGTATGTGAGCGTCGCGAGATTGTTGGCGGCGTCAGCGTTAGCACTGGAACAATCCCCTCAAAAACGCTTCGGGAAGCTGTGCTTTTTCTGACGGGTTATCAGTATCGGGGGATATACGGAAGTTCTTTCACGGTGAAAGATGAGATTACCATCGAGGACCTCGCCTTCCGAGTCCAATTGATGATCAAGCGAGAAGCTGCGCTTTTCGAAGATCAGCTCAGACGAAATGGCGTAAAGCTGCTACAAGGTGAAGCCTCGTTCCTCGATGCCAATCGACTCCGGGTCGTCGGTAGTGAATCATCGGTAGAAGTGCAAAGCGAGTTCATTGTAATAGCAACTGGCTCTGTTGCCGCCGAACCCCCTGGTGCAATGATTGACGGTGAGAAGATAATTCTCTCAGATCACATTTCGCAACTAAAAAAGCTACCCAAGAGTTTAACAGTAGTGGGTGCCGGGGTTATCGGTATTGAATATGCATCTATGTTTGCCGCCTTAGGGGTAGAAGTTACGGTGATCGACAAACGCGATCGACTTCTGGAGTTTGTCGATCACGAGATTTCAGATGCACTTGTCTACCACATGAGGAACAACGAGTGCAGCTTTCGATTCGAAGAAGAGGTCGATACTGTTGAATTGTCGGATAGTGGCAAAGCAGTGGCGAAACTTCAGTCTGGAAAAACAATTGTCTCAGATGTCTTGCTCTATTCCATCGGAAGAAAAGGAGCAACGGAGTCTCTGAATCTCGAAGCAGTTGGTATCCCCGTAGACGATCGTGGTCGACTCACAGTCGATGAGCAATTTCGCACCACTATTCCCCACATTTATGCAGCCGGTGATGTAATCGGTTTCCCCGCACTCGCAGCTACCTCAATGATGCAAGGGCGAGCCGCAGTCTGCCATGCGTTCGCCGTCGAAGATTTGGCGCTACCGAAGTTCTTTCCCTACGGGGTGTACTCAGTTCCGGAAATCTCGATGGTTGGTCGTACCGAGGAAGAGCTCACGGAGGCAGCAGTGCCCTACGAGGTGGGTATTGCTCGGTATCGTGAAATCGCTCGAGGCGGTATGATCGGCGATGACCACGGACTGCTCAAGTTAATATTTTCGCGCCCCGAGGGAACGCTTTTAGGCGTTCACGTGATTGGCTCCTCAGCAACAGAGCTTGTTCATATCGGACAGGCGGTAATGTACTACAATGGTGGTATCGACTACTTCATCAATAACGTATTTAATTATCCCACTTTTGCCGAGTGCTACAAGGTAGCCGCATATGACGCATACAATAAATTGAACGAGCTCTCGTAGAGCGGCTCAATAGAAAGATCCAACTGACAGATTAGATATTCAAGAGAGTAGGCCATGGCGCCAGAAATCGCATTACATCCCTGGGAAGAGCTAGAGACCTTAGTTGAGCAAGGGGATCTCCCTCAGCTCGAAGAATACTTGGCATCGCTGAGCCGCGGCGATGTCGCTCGGGGAATCTCGCGTTTGAGTCTCGATCGGCAAAGCCAGCTGATAACCATGCTTGAACCGGCAGATGCTGCTGGGTTGATCGAAGAAATTCCCCATGTTCAAGCGACGGGCCTAATAGAACGGCTTCCCGTGAGTGCCGCAGCGTCAATTGTAAACGAACTGCCAAGCGACGAACAGGCTGACTTTTTGGGGGATTTTGACGAGCAAGATGCCGAAGCCATCATCGCACAGATGGCACCGGAAGAAGCTAGAGATGCCCGCCTGCTGTCACAGTACGCGCCAGATGTTGCCGGAGGCCTGATGGCTACCGAATACTTGGCGTTCGAAGAAAAGCTTACGGTGGGAGACGTGATTGACGAACTCAACGGGGGGGCAGACAAGTATAGTGATTTTGATGTGCAGTACGTATATGTGATCACCAAAGCCGGAAAGCTCGCCGGAGTCCTCCGCATACGTGACTTGGTACTTTCTCCTCGAGAAACCCGTCTCACGCAGATAATGTTAAAGTCCCCGCTTTTTGTAGACGTGCAAACACCACTGAGTGAATTGAAGGAAACGTTTGAACGCCGGGCCTTCTTTGGTATTCCTGTAACTGATCATCGCAAATCATTGGTCGGCGTTGTTCGGAGAAGAGCAGTTGCAGATGCTATCGCTGAGCGAGCCGACGACGATTACTTGAAATCACAGGGCATTGTTGGTGGAGACGAGCTTCGCAGCATGCCGATGCTCACACGGTCTCGTCGCAGACTCTCGTGGCTAAGCGTAAATATATTTTTAAATATTATTTCAGCCAGCGTCATAGCTCTTTACCAAGATACCTTATCCACAGTGATTGCATTGGCAGTGTTTTTGCCAATTATCTCTGACATGAGTGGTTGTAGCGGCAACCAAGCGGTAGCAGTCAGTTTGCGAGAACTCTCATTGGGAATTGTCAGACCCTTTGAGATTTTCCACGTGTGGCGTCAAGAAGTTACTGTTGGGATACTGAATGGAATAGTCCTGGGCAGTCTCATCGCATTGGCGGCATTTGCTTGGAAAGGAAATCCCTACCTTGGTGCAGTTGTTGGAGCTGCCTTGGCGCTCAATACGGTGTTAGCGGTATCAATTGGCGGGATTGTGCCTTTGTTTCTTAAACAAATTAATAAGGATCCGGCGCTGGCTTCAGGACCGATTCTTACAACCATTACCGATATGGCGGGGTTCTTTTTCGTGCTGAGTTTTGCCCAGGCGGTCTTGCCTCTCCTGCAGGGCTAGCGGTATAGATCCACGGTATCTGTCAGGACCAATGAATATCCGTAGTCGATACTTGGCCTTCTTCCAGGCCTTGAAACCAATATTCGGAACCAAAACAATCTACAGTGAGGCTGTTTTCCCCGGCTGGCTTCGTGTTCATCGACCAGACTATCCATCGCGCTTCGGGAAAATCTCCACTCTTTAGTTGATCCGAAAAAAGTCGATTCAAGCGGCACTGCTCCTCTTCTGCACGGGCAATTCCTCGCAAGAGCGCAACTTCATCAAGACTATGCTTCTGCAACGCCTCATCCAGTCCCTTAGCTCGAACTGTCAGCTGTAAATGTGCCAACGATGGTTCGGGATACTCTTTCGGAAACGCAGAATTGAGAAGGTCAATACAGACATACAACGCCCGGTGATCCGCCAAATCGGAATACTCATCCCATGCTGCATCTTCTTTCAATTCTTCCGTTAAGTTCTGAATCTGACCAGGGGTAAACTGATCTTTATAAAAAGTAGACAAAATGCAACTCAACGATTCTTCATGGCCGAGATCTTGCAGTGCCATGAATGCAACCTCAGATACCTCATCATCACTGTAGGCATCTATGTCATCAACTTCGAGCGCCGCTAATAAACGCCGAAAATCTGACGGCTCTAAAGTTCCAGGAAGATGACGTATCGATTCAATAACTTCGAATGTGAAAGTAACGTTTGTGAGTTTCATCGGCTCTACTCAATCAGCTAAATTATTTTGTATTTTTTAAATGCCCAAAGAATGAGAGCCGCCGCTGCGACCATGAGACCGACCAGCACCCAAAAACCAATCGGCCCGAAAGCCAAGCCTGGCATATTTTCAAAGTTCATGCCGAACAAACCGGTCATAAAGCTCAATGGAAGCATCACAGTCGCGATGATACTCATCAGTTTCATCACTTCATTCATTCGATTAGAAATCTGAGTCATGTAGGAATCCATCAGACCACTTACTAACTCTCGATATGACTCTATAGTATCAGAAATTCTAAGTACATGGTCGAGCACATCTCGAAGCAGCGTTTGGGTCTCACTATCGAGTTGTGGGAAACCCTCGTAGACGAGCGTACGCAAGGCATCTCGCTGTGGATTAATCGAGCGCTTCGTAAAGGCTATCTTTTTCTTCACTGTAAAAAGCGCTTCTTGCACATTGGCAGAATGCTCGCGAAAAATCTTGTCTTCAATTACTTGAATCTCTTCCTCAATCGTATCAAGCACATCGAAGTAGCGATTCACCACGCCATCAAGTAGCGAGTAGAAAATAAAATCGGGACCACGATCAATAAGATTCTTCTGTTTCGCGATTCTGCCAATCAACTGACGAACAGTAAGCAGTTGTTTGCAATGAGTGCTGACGACATACTGATCAGTAAGAAATATATTGAGGTTTATCGTATCGAGAGCATCTTCGCCGGGATTGAGATTAATCGCTCCAAACACCGTGAACAAGACGTCGCCGTAGAGCTCCTGCTTTGGTCGAACCTTGTTGTTCAACAGATCGGTCAAGGCAAGCTCGTGAAACTGAAATGT
>CBDUGV010000157.1:0-10152 GCA_965366815.1 uncultured Bdellovibrionales bacterium
CGCACTGTTGGATTTTTCAAAACCAACCTCAGCGATCCCTCAAAGAATGCAATACCTACTGCTGAAATTCTGGGGAAGTCTTTGTGGTCTTATCCTCCATGGTAATTCTGAAATTCATGGCTACATTTCTTCTAGTATCAAAACGTTTCCGGACAGGACCTCACTGCTGGCACTGTTTGAGCAGAACGGTTTGCGAGTATTAAATACTCAGAAATTATACTTCGGGATGCTTGAGATTATTCTGCTAGAAAAATCAGCGCGGTAAGATTTGCATATGTTGTTGGGACAAAATGATCTAACCATTTACGAAAAATACGCTGGAGAATGGTGGGATCCAAATTCTCCGCGATTTCGCTCACTACAAAAAGTGACGGAGTTTCGGTTAAAGCAGATAGATCACTGGTTCGGTTCGGTTAAAGGCAAGACAATAGTAGATGTTGGTTGTGGAGGAGGCTTACTTGCGGTCCCGATGATTGAACGAGGAGCCTTCGTCACGGGTATCGATCTGAGTCCGGCTAGTTTGGAAACTGCCAGGCGAACTTCAAGAGGCGAGGGGACGTATCTGACAGCCGATGCGAGGGAACTTCCGCTTGACGATAAGAGTGCTGACTTTGTCCTATTAGCGGATGTGCTAGACCATATACCCGATTATGAGAAGGCGCTCAGTGAAGCCTCGCGAATTCTCAAGCCGGGAGGTCAACTGTACGTGAATACGATAAACCGTTCCTTTCGAGCCTGGTTCCTAGCTATCCTTTTAGGAGAGGGAGTTGGTTTAATCCCATCTGGAACTCACGACTATCGCTTGTTTATCAAGCCCCGTGATTTAGAACGCACGGCGCAAAAACATGCGTTGCGTTTGGAGGGTTTTCAAGGCGAGGCTCCGATCATCGCTGATACAATACGCAACTGGGCGATTACTTTTCGAGCGAGTTCCTCTCTGGCGGTAGCCTACAGTGGGTTTTTTCGGACGGAGGACTGCAGTTGAAAAATCGAATTATCGCCTCAATCTATGGAGTCTTCTGCCATGGTGCTTTTGCGATCGGTGTAGGGCTCATGATGTATTCTATCTACTGGGGCCTCTCTGGTTTTCCAAGTCTCTTCGGCTTTTCTGTCGAGCTGGAGACTTGGCAAGTCATGGTATGGGATGGATTTCTGGTGCTACAATTTCCAATCCTCCATTCGTATTTTCTTTCGACTCCGGGAAGGAAACTCTTGGGAAAGCTGGTGCCCAGAGAAATTCGAGCCGATATGGGCACGACTCTTTTTGCGATAGTTGCCTCGATTCAATTGATTCTCGTATTTGGAGCCTGGCTCCATTTCGGAAACGTTCTTTGGATGCCTAGTTCTATGCTCGCTTGGGTTGTATTGAGCAGTTTTTATGGTATTTCTTGGCTCCTGTTGTTAAAAGCAATGCTAGATGCTGGGCTGCTAGTGCAAACTGGTTGTCTCGGGTGGTGGAGTGTTTTCTGGAAGACGAAGCCGGTATACAAAAAGTTTTCTGAGCACGGACTCAACAGATATACAAGAAACCCAATCTACGTGTCTTTTTTTCTAATTCTTTGGACCGCTCCTGTGTGGACTGCCGACAGAATTGTTTTAGCTGTTGTTTGGTCGCTCTATTGCCTTGTGGGTCCCGTATTTAAGGAGAGGCGTTATTTACGATACTATCGTGAAGAGTACCGAAATTATCAACATAAAGTACCGTATTGGATTCCCCGCTTTACGCTCTCGTCTAGTTGACCTTCCAGGAGTGCCTACTCAATGAGAGCGAGTCAGCTAGTAGTAGGGCTTATAGGTATTGCTACTCTTATCCTGATTGCTGTTGCAGCTTCTCTGGACAAGATGCCAAAGACCAGTAGCGATGTAACTTCTCTGTTTCCAAAGAATTCAGCATCTCTCTCTGCATACGAGAGAACAAATGCTCTTTATGGCAATTACGTACTCGATGTGATTGCCGTACAGACCGATCGGCATCTCACATCGCAGACGAGAGATGCGCTCTATGAACTCGAAGAAGAACTCGCTCAGTTAGAAGGGCTTGAGGAAGTGATATCCCCTGCGGTGGCTTTCTCGAAGTCTGTGCAATCTCCTTTTCCGCTCCGAAGCGCGAGCGGAACTGCTGCTCGGTTTTTGCTGAAACTCGATGGAAGTTTGTCAGATCAACAAAGAGCGACACTGAACTCCAGTATCAATACAATACTTCAACACTATGACGTGCTACAACCGGCTCGAGCCGGGGCATTCTTTATTTCAGAATCAGTCACTCGAGTAATCGATCGAGAGACCAAAGAGCGAATACCCACGACAATTGCAGTCCTGCTGATCATTGCTTCATTGCTGTTGAGGAGTGTTCGTCTTGCAATAGTCATGCTAATCGCTCCTATGCTGAGCGTACTTTGGACCGTAGTAAGTGCCTCATTGTTCGGTCTTGATCTCGGGCCAATTTCTCAGCTCGCCCCGCCATTTCTTTTGGCAGTCGGATCGTCGTATAGCATCCATGTTGCGACGAGATTGCTGCAATGCTCTGAATTCGAAACGGCAAGGACGTTTGCTGAAGTGCGATTTGCCGTATGTATAGCTGCTGCAACGACTGTGGTGGGAATTGGGAGTTTGGCGTTTCTTCAGATAAGAGCCATATTTGAATTCTCGTTGTTGGCAAGCATTGGAATCATCTTGTCTGCATGCTTTTCGCTCGCACTGACACCTCTGCTGATCGGAAAACGGAGCAGAGGGCAGGTAGGTGCTGGATACGAACTCGGTTCTCCAGAGAAAAAACACAAAACTGTCGCACTTATTATTGCAGCGACAGTTCTAGCGGGGTTTGGTGTTCCCCAAATCGTTGTCCACACGAACCCGATGATGTTTCTGCCTGACCATTCCTGGGAAAGAGCGCAGATCGATGCCGTCCAAAAGAGTTTTCCCGGCAATCGAATGCTTTCTATTGTTTTCGAGAAAAAACGTGGTGAACTGACAACGGAAGATCTCGCATTTGTTGACTCGGTCGCTAGTCAGTTGGCAACGAATAGGCAGATTTTTTCGATCGTCTCAGATGGTAGTTTTAAATCTCTCGCTGGATTAAAAAAAGAATTTGCAGTTGATGCAATCCACTATGCTCCAACTAGTATAACGACGGCCAATCGGAATGCCTCGCGAATCATAGTGGAGACGGGGCTTGAGGGAGCGCCGCTACTTGAGCTTGCGCAAGAGCTCAATGAGTTGGTGCAGGCCAGACTCAATGCCAGCGCCAACAAGGGAGATGTCCGAGTTCATCTCAGTGGCTTAGAGATTTTGATCGCCGACCAGGTTTCGACGATAGTTTGGGGAATTATCGAGTCACTCCTTTTTACCCTAGCGGTTATAGCCGTGATCTTGTTTGCGCTCTTTCGAGATATTCGAGTTGTCTTGATAGGGCTTGTGCCAAACGTTATCCCCGTAGCGGTGGTATTGGGTGCAATTGGATGGCTTTATCGAGATATCAATTTGGGTGCTTCGCTCGTTGGAGCTGCTGCCTTATCAATTGCAGTTGATAACACGTTTCATTTCTTGATCAGTTGGACGAGGGAGAAAGAGAGCGCACCGCATACGGCCTCGGCAACGCTGTCCACTCTGAATCGCTGCTTTCCCGCTTTTCTTACGAGCAGCGCCGTTCTCACTGCCGGATTCATGACGATGGCCTTATCCCAAGTACTGCCAGTTCAACAGTTTGGGTTGTTGCTATCGATAACGCTTGTAGTTGGCCTTTTGGCAGATACTTGTGTGTTGCCGTATCTAACGGCGGCTTTTGAGCGCAGCGCTTAAAGAACGGCAATGCTTGGGATTTAGACCCGAAGATCAGGAGTAAATATCTTTTCTAAAATTCTTATTTTTTGTAAATGCAGATGCTTAGCTCTGATAGGAGTCCTCCCGAGCCAGGCTTGATTTCCCACCAAAACACAGCTATTATGCTGCGGTCTATTTTTTCTATCATTTAGGCTAGTTAGCTTGTCTGAGCAGATAGAGAAAATGAGAACAAAGTAGGTTTGCAAGAGGTTTCACACCGCTCTTTCGCATGAAATGGTCGAGTCAGTAGACTCGGTAGTAGTTAGCTTTGTCCCTTCCTAAAATCAGCAGCATTTCCGCCAGAGCAGATTACTACCGAGTTTTCTTCCCCTCCGTTTCACTGTTTCAGGAGTACTGTTTCATGAGCACCATGAACATCTGCGTGCTGGTCTACGTCTGCGTTTCCTTGCTCGCCAATGCTGGCCTGGTCCTGGAGACGATGCGTCGTCCCTTCGTCCGAAAAGCCAGTTGGACTTTCTACTGGGCAGCCATCGTCGCCGGCGGCTTTGTTTGGTCGCGGTGTTGGATGGCGTATTTTACCTATGACCATCCGCCCGAACCAGGAGAGCGTGACTCGGTCATCGCCTTCTGGCTCATCCAATACGCCACTTGCTCGGTGAACACGATTTTCGTGCTCTACCACATGTGGGTACTTGGAAAAGAGGAGCGCATGCTCAAGCCGAGGACTCTTCGACGACTGAGCGAATTCGGCTATGTTGCTGTCTTCGCGCTGTTGGTATTTGCCACAGTCGAGATTCTTCGAACGCTGTTCGTTGAATACCTGTAGAAGGAGTTCGTGCAGTTTTTAAATGGTTGACGCAATTGGGCCTCAACCATAATTGGTAACAGTTCTCATTTTCTCGGAACTTACCTGCGGCGAAGCGCTATTGTGCAGTCCAAAGTGCTGCAGCAAAGGCATAGGCGTTTTGTCCGACGGAAAGCCCTAATTCTCGGCCGCGCAAATCCCCGTCTTGTATGTGAATTCCACCAAATATCCGTGAAAGCCCAGCCTCATCGGCAGCCTCTTGAAAAGTGGCCCATTGCAGTACGACATCCTCAGCAGGGCCGCTTTCAAACGCGTTAGAACCTGCAGGAGCGACATACTGACCGACGAGATCTTCCGTGCCATCAAAATTGAGGTCCTCCCCACTTAATGAAGTTCCATCGTAGAAAGTCGTACTACCGGTGAATGCGGTTAAGACCTCAGCGGCGGCTCGGCTAAAAGCACTATGGCCCGAGACAAACTCCGGGAAAGGAGGAGTTACAAAAGTGACGTTTTGATACGGTCGCCAATCTTGCCCGAGAATCTCTTGTGTTCCGAGATTGGGTCCACCCCATGCCGAAATAGTTTGCCCAAAGTAGCGGTTTCGAATCGCTGAGCTCGGCCGAATGAAATCGTAGCGGCGTTTCGCCTCCCAGGTGGCAATAGCCGCATCGAAGATCGCTCCGTTAAGTGCAAAGTACATCTTCACATCCTCGTCGATGTCGTGAGAGTCACGAACTGAAATACCATGTGCCAATTGATTCCAATGTCCAGGAGGCGATTCAGTTCTCGGACCATCGGCCCAAAATTCAGCGATTACTTTCTGTCGATCGGTGAGTCCAGCGCTCACTGCCAGAACTTCGTCAAACTGACTGTTGTAGGCTTCATCGTTGGTCGAGGTCATTCCTCGCGCATCGGTGTAGGGAAGCGAAGAACCACTTTGGGGTGGTGCTGGTGGTACAAACTGCGAGCCACTGCTCAGTGCGAAAGGCAAGACTGCGCCGAAGTGTGGCGTCAAGAAGCTTTGATCGCTGAATGAGGAGGGGTCGTCGTTGTCAAACAACGTCGCACCACTCTGATCTTGTAGCGCACCGGTTGGAACGCGCAGGGGTTGCCAGCGGTTCGGGTTAAATGTTGCTCCACCAGGAGCATTTTCAGCCGTCGGATCTGCGCTGTTGACCGGCGTATACAGTTCGGGAAAGGTTGCAGACGTAATATCTGCGTAGCCACCACTTTCGTTCGCCCCATCGTCTCGGCGACTCGAAAGAACTATTGCGGCGGCACTTGCTCCAATTTCAGATGCAGAGTCTCCATCAGTGCTCTGCTCAACCACATACCCAAGGTCTGCCAGATATTGGGCAAAGAAGCCGTTCTCCGACTCAAACTGGGGAAACTGATCGACTAAAACCCGATAGGCAGCTTGGCTTATCGCGGCTCGCTTATTCTCCAACGTGTGTTCTTCAACCGGGCGTTTCTTTGCCGGATCATCGATCAAGGGTGAAGCGTCAGCGTCATAAGCTGTCCAGGCATCGTAAATAGCGACGTGGAGGAGAAACAACTGTCGTGCTGTGACGGTGGGCTTGGCACTGCCGCTTCGCACTGCCGCTAGGCCGAGTTCATTCCACTGCGAAACAATACTGAGTCGAGGGTTAAACGGATTATCATTCCGTTCTGAACCACCTCCGCCACTGCTACAGGCAACCAGAGTCAAGGAAAGAACGAGACAGATTAGCTGGAGAAGATTTCTAGGTTTCATGGATTTCTCAATGGTTGTGGGTAGTCCAAGTGCTGGTAAATTACCAGTTGAGGCGCATGATGTTCAAGCGCAAACTTTCTGCTGGAACTATCCCAGTATGAGAAGGCGCACGAGCACCATGGTCAACGCGAATAGAAACCCATGAATGAATGTATCCAGGCGCATAGTCGATTTTCCGCGTCTCTCACGTAGTCTGCCAATGGAGGCAATCAGCAAGCCAGCTAGTGGGGGAGTGATGACTAAGTTGGCTAATCGCAGGGTTGGAGAATGGAGGAAATGGCCGTCATAGATAAGCAAACTAAAGAAACCAGCGATACAACCGAGTAGGCAGGAGCCGATGCCCGCTAATATTGGGCTTTGTATTCGGCGCTTCTGAAAGGGTTCTGCTAAGAGGCGAAATCCGAATTGCAGTATGAGCTCGAGAAGCAATTCAAACAGCAGTTCTAGAAGTATGCTCATCTTACAACTTGAAATTCGATATCTCTAAAACCTCTATGCGCTGTGTGTTCTAGCCCTAATCCATGAAAATTATTACTGAATCGCGCTGTCTACTCAGATTATACACAAAAGTGTGTATTTAGACAATGTTTATGTGCTATGGTGTGTATTGAGGGTTTTCTGTCCCTGGACGCCAGGGGCCTCGCTGGAGGTTTTGTCAGATGTCAGGAAGAGAAATTATCGAAAAACAGGTGGCAGAGATCAGCTTCTTGCGTACCTCGATTCACCTGGTCACGACGTTTTGCATGGTCACGGTGTTGTACTCATTCGGAATCCGTCAGCCATTTCCTTTGCTATTGCTGATTTGTCTACTTTCAGTTCTTCAAATCATACTTTTCGATAGACTAGTCTTTTCGAAGCGTATCCACTGTCCCGAATGTAAAACGAGCTTGATGCCGCAGATGCCCAAAAGCATTAAGGTGCGGAAGTTCAAGTTTCCAAAGGAGATTGCGTGCTGCCCCTATTGCCAGTGTAGCTTTACTCCAGAGAAGCCAGAGCTAATCTGCAAAGCAAACGATCTCTAATCAAGCCAAATCGATTGAGATAAACACCATAGAGTAGGTGGCTACTGAGGCCCGAAGTAATTGTGCGAGGTGTATCGATGTGTTGTCCGAGTCTGTTTTGTCCGACGAGCGAAGCGTCGTGTGACACTATACAAGACAAGAGATGCTAAACTTAAAGAAATCATTATTATTAAAAGCTCTAAACTCATTAACCGTTTTTTCCTTTGGTTTTCAAATAGCAGTTGTTAAGGACGCCTTTGCAGGTGCCTTGAAGGTATAGACGAACGACTACCCACTTTCTTTCATATGAGTGAACAGATTAGATCGATTCAATTAGTCTCGTGTTAGGAAAGCTCTGAAACTATATGCTCATGATATTAGTCGGCATTAAGTGGGGTTTCGCAAGAAATGCCCACGCTTAGCAAATCTCGCTACCTTGGCTCACTCCAATGCCAAAAACGTCTCTACTTTGAATCGACCACCGAGATAGATCCGAAGCGGAAATCTGAAGCCGACTTGCGTCGCTTCCGAGAGGGCAGGGAGGTTGGATTACTTGCGAGAGAGCATCGCGGTGAGGGGAAGCTGATATCAGACCCGATTATTGAGCGCGCTCTGGAAAAGACTCGGCAAGAAGTAAGGGCTAAAACGCCACGACTCTTTGAAGCAGCGATATCGGCTCAAGAGTTGCTCGTGCGTCCTGATATATTGGAGTGGGATGAGAGCGGCTGGCATTTGATTGAGGTCAAGGCAAGCACACGGGTGAAAGACCAACATCTGCGTGATATCGCTTTTCAACTGTATGTCTGTACATTGGCAAAAGTAAAAATAGTTCGCACCAGTGTGATGCACATCAATAAGGATTGCGTTGCGCCCGAGCTATCAAATTTATTCAATCTGGAAGATGTGAGTGATCGACTCGATTCTTTCTTAGAAGAGATACCGGGGCATATTGGCCAGGCCGCTGAGACATTATCGGCTGCGCGTGTTCCAGAAGTGCCTGTGGGTAGTCACTGTAAATCACCCCACCGCTGTCCTTTTATTTGGCATTGCTGGGATGGAGTACCCAGCCCGTCGATTTTCAACATTCCTCAACTCCACAAGAGCAAATCAAATCGATTACTCTCACAGGGCGTTTACTCACTGGAAGAGCTTCCCGAGGATTTTCCGCTGACGAAACGTCAAGCCGACTTCGTAAGTTCCTATCTCAGCAAATCGATTAAGGTTGACGAGAAAGCGATCAAAGACGCACTCAACTCACTAGTGTATCCGCTGTACTATTTTGACATCGAAGCCCTTGGCCCAGCGGTTCCGCGATACGACGGAATGAGACCTTTTGAGAACCTTTGTTTTCAGTTCTCATGCCATATTGAAACAGCGTCCGGGGTGGTTAAACACCACGAGTTTCTCCACACCGAGGCAAGCGACCCACGTCCGGCTTTCTTGGAGGCGCTGGTTCGAATCGTCGGCGATACCGGTTCTATCGTTGTTTGGAACAAGACATTCGAACGAGATAGGTTGCAAGAGTTCCTCCGTTGGTATCCGGAACAATCAGAGTTTTTGGAAGGAATGTTGAGCCGGCTTTGGGACCAGCAAGTCTGTGTAAAGAAAAACTATCAAGACCCCGCTTTCCTCGGTTCGTATTCACTGAAGTCAGTGCTTCCGGCGCTGTGCCCAGACCTCTCGTACGATGATCTCGCGATTCAAGAGGGCAGCAACGCAGCTGCAATGTGGGAGAAGATGCTCACGGTCGACGATGAAGCGGCACGTCAGAAGATTGTAAAAGACCTCTGTTCTTACTGCCAATTGGATACTTCAGCGATGCTTGTGATTCAAAAGGTACTGCTAGGAGCCATTGCGTAACTTCAACTCGCAGTGATGTATTTTTTTATCTCCTCTTCAAGAAAGTCGATGACTGATTTCTCGGTTGAGCTGAAAAACGAGATGAAGCTGTTATCTCTAAGCCGAATACCAACGTCGTACGTATACCCAGAAGCTTTTTTAGTTGTACCTCCGGGAGTGTTCTTCACGTAACCCGATCGATACCGAACCTCAACTTTCGCTATAGTGCCGAAGTCTATTTTTCTACTGCGGAAAAAGGGGAAAGGAAGGGGTCCATGTGATTTTTGCAGCAAACTGGGAGAGATGCGAATAGTCGTGCTATTCGTTGCGGGAACGATGAGAAAATAGGCTGCCACAACCAACACTGGCCATAGTGAAAATGGATTATCATCTTGAAAGAGAATCAGGCCGAGGGTAAACGCGGGAAGAATTATCAGTGGCCAGCGAAACCATCTCCAGGAAAGTGCGAGATTCTGATCATCGCGGCATACAATGAATTTAGGAGGAATGCCAATTTCTCGGTTCATGCAATGTTCTACCAAGTGTTAGAGATACACTACTAATAACTAGCTGGAACAGAGATTGAAATACAATATCTCCAAGATGTGAACTGTTTGAGCAGAACTTCGTGGCGTAACGCGATAGATTCTTGCGGATTATAGCATTACCTACATACTTACTCAGCTGGTTTCGAGAAAGTGGATAGTTTTAGAGATAACGGGGTATCGACAATTCTCTGCCAGCAGAGTAGAAGAGACCTGATTATCGCTGCAATTGGAGTTCAGGAAACAGATGGGTATTTTTTCCAAGATTTTTGGCCGATCAGAACGGCACACTACTACTGCTGACAGAGATGTTTCGTCGCCAGCTCCGCGACCCAAAGCGGCTGCAACTGGCAGTGATCAGCAAGGCAGGAAACATCCAAACCCAATGGATGAGCTACCAAAGGCATCGACCGTGCAACATAAGGAGAA
>CBDUGV010000158.1:0-10078 GCA_965366815.1 uncultured Bdellovibrionales bacterium
TCGTCGCTATCAAGTTCAGCTTCGACTTCATCTAAGTAGGGGTCTTCAGCAAGGGAGCCGTCTTCAATCGTGCCAGGTAGCCCGATTAACACTAACAGCCCGAGAACTGCTGCCAGAGCAATGATTAACTTTCGTTTTGATCCCATGGGGGTTAAGTCGGTATATAGGCTGGGGAGCTTTTGTCTTCTAGGAGGCAATAGTGCACAGGCCATTGAAACTGGTAAGCTGTCTGTATCTCTAGGTATCTACGATAGTTATCAGAGTCCTTGTGGAATAAAATTTGCGAATAAACGGCGAGATTTCTAGATGAAAGGCAAGACAACAGTTGTGGCGGGTTTGGGCTTAATCGGTATGTCCCTTTGTTTCGACCTGATTGCCGTGTTGAATTTTATGGACGCTGAAGATGGATTTGCCTCTGCGAGTTTCATTATTTTGATTTCACTTAGTTCAATGCTTTGTCTGGGGGGAGTCCTACTGATGGTCGCCGGCGGAAAGAAAAAGAAGGATGAATAATACGTTTTCAATTTGGTAAAGAGATGAATCGTTACAAAGCCGTCATTTTTGATCTAGACGGAACTTTACTTGATACGCTGGGAGATATTGCATCCACAGCGAATGAAGTTCTCCTTGCTCGTGGTTTTTCTGCTCATGAGGATGAAGCATACAAGACTTTTATTGGAGATGGCGTGCGCATGTTGATGGCGCGCGCTCTGCCAAAGCAGGAGTCTTCGGATGAGCTCATCGAAGCATGCACGGAAGATTTCTTAATTCGTTATCAAAGCAATTGGGATAAAACGAGCTGTGCGTATGAAGGGATTCCTGAACTATTAGATGAGCTCGTTCAACGCCACTATAAGATCTCAGTACTTTCGAATAAGCCACATGATTTCACTCTCAAGTATGTCTTTAGGCTATTGGGTCGGTGGAACTTTGATGTCGTTTTTGGCAAGCGTGAAGAGGTTCCGAAGAAACCAGACCCGCAAGGCGCGATTGAGATTACGGAGCTTATGGGATGTCGGCCAGAAGAGTGCGTGTATCTCGGAGACACTGGTGTTGATATGGAAACAGCGACGCGAGCTCACATGTATCCCGTCGGCGTGCTTTGGGGATTTAGAGAAAAGGAAGAGCTGGAAGCAAATGGAGCTAAGGAAACGATTACTCATCCTAGGCAAGTGCTAGACCTGTTGGTCTAGTTCTACTTTAACTCTTTATCCTTTAGTTTAGACAGGGTGTTCGGAAACAAATCAACACTTAGTTTTTCATCGAGCGGGGTTCGAAAGGAGTAGGGTGTTGCATCTCCTTCTACCATGTAGCCCGTTGCAACTATCGCCGGAACGGTCATGCGACTCGGGACTGCGAGGAGTTTCTTTAGTCTATCTTCGTCGAAACCTTCCATCGGGCAGGTAGCCAAGCCAGCAGACTCTGCGGCGATGAGAAACGTTCCAACTGCGAGCATGGTGTGTTGCCGAACATATTCGACTAAATTAGATCGAGAAGTGATTACTCGCGGAACAGGTTTTCCAAGGCGACGGATTGGTTGGACAATTCGTTTCATGAAACCGGAGATGCCGAATGGACCCTGGCGAAATATCATGTTCACCGTACGACGTAGGTGATCTGAGTACTGCTCGGACATGACTCCCGCTTCAACACTGTTTTCGAGAATTTCGCTGTAGGGTTTTTTCCAACAATCCGGATCCGCGACAAAGACAACGACTGCGGGGGCTTCTGCTACTTGCATCTGATCGAGTGCTATGTGATGGAGGAGCCGTTTCACTTCATGGTCTACCACTACTATGAACCGCCATGGTTGTAGATTGAATCCGCTGGGTGCTCGGTTGGCGAGGTCGAGTACTTCATACAGGAGTGCATCGGGAACGGGCTTACTTGAGAAGCGTCGAACTGCCTGTCTTTGCCGAATTGCTGTAAAGGTGAAATTACTCGACATCCGTCTTAGCCCTAGTCTCCAGTTCTCGCTATCTGTCGATCCAACGGCTGAGCCTTAGGATCTTTTACTATTAGATACTTTTGCGGTGCGCAACTGAGGACCAATGAAATTCTTGGTCGGAGTAGTGGCTCGACTCTTGAGTAATTGTGCCGGAGTTCCACTAAATAATACCTGCCCACCAGCCTCTCCAGGTCCCGGCCCCATTTCGATGAGGAAATCGGCACTTCGGATCATATCGAGGTTGTGCTCAATTACTACCACAGTATTACCCCGGTCGATAAGCCTTTGAATTACGTTGCGGAGCCGTTCTACATCAATCATATGCAGGCCAATCGTCGGTTCATCAAGGAGATATATGGTATTTGATGCCTCACGAAGTCCGAGTTCTCGAGCTATCTTCAGGCGTTGTGCCTCGCCACCGGAGAGCGTGTGGGTTGCTTGCCCAATACTGAGATATCCCAAACCAAGGTCCATTACGTAGTCCAGGGCCCGTCGAATCTTCTTGTGGTGGGTGAACACCTCGTGGACTTCTGCGAAGGTCTTTTGAAGCAATGAACCGAGAGAGCAACCCTGATATTCGATTTCAAGCGTCTCTTCATCATAGCGCAAGCCGTTGCACCGCTCGCATCGCGTCGTGGCATCTGGCAAAAAGCTCATGGGGATAACAATCTGGCCCCGACCATTACATTCTGCGCATCGACCTTTGCCTGTGTTAAACGAGAAATGACTTGCTGACCAACCTCGAGCTTTCGCTTCGGGAAGTTCGGCATAGACCTTTCGCATCAAGTCAAAGATTTTTAGATAGGAGACGGGAGCCGAAGTTGAAGTCTTGCCGACTGGACTCTGATCGATTTCAATAAGGCGTTCGAATGACTCAAGTCCATCAATTGACTTCCAGGTCCGGTCATAGAATTTCGCTCGTTCCTTCTCACCTTCGAAGGATTCGACTACTGCTGGAACAAGCGTGCTATGTACGAGAGAGCTTTTCCCAGAGCCGGAAACTCCGCAGACAACCGTAAGTTGATTGATTGGGAATTTGACATCCACGTTCTTGAGCGTGTTCGCGGTTGCGCCTCGAAGTGAGATATGGCCTTCTGCTTTTCTTACTCCGGAGCTTGGCAGTTTCCCCTCAGCCTTTGTACGGGCCCGCAGCGCTTGTCCGGTGAGAGAAGTTTCACTTTGCTCAAGTTCGGCAACGCTCCCCTCAAAGACAATATGCCCTCCATCGCGCCCACCGTAGGGGCCAACATCAATTACATGATCTGCGGCTCGTATAGTGTCCTCGTCGTGCTCAACTATCAGCACGGTATTGCCCGCATCTCGAAGTTCGATCAGGGTATCCATCAACTGCGCATGATCTTGCGAGTGAAGGCCGATACTTGGCTCGTCAAGCACGTAGCATACACCGGTGAGCGGTGAGCCAAGCGCCTTTGCAAGGCGCAGACGCTGAGCTTCTCCTCCTGATACTGTCGAGGCATCACGGTCGAGGATGAGATAGTCCAGACCGACGGACACCACCGTTTCAAGGAGCGCAGTGAGCTCGTGGAGAATCGGCTCTACCACGGATTCCAACCTCGAATCATATTTGAATGATTTGAAGAAATCGAGCAATTGACTTGCGCTCATTGAGCAAAGTTCATGGATGCTCTTGCCGTCAAGATAGACATGCTGTCCAATCGCTGCAATCCGAGCCCCATTGCAGCTTTCACAGATTGCTCGGTTGCGGTCATTGCGCTTGTCGGTTGTATAGCCTCGTCCCCCACACTCCTCACAGACCCCACGCGCACTTCGAAATGAAAAGTCCTGTGGGTCGAGCTCTCGATATCCAGTGCTACATTCTGGACAGACGCGATCGACACTGAATAGAGTTGGCTCTCGGTAGATGTCGTCCTCATATACTTCGACTACGCCATTACCCAACACGAGGCACTGTTCAACTGCTTGACGAAGTATTTCACTATTTGCTTTTGGTTTTGAGAGTGAAGCTACCGAAAGCGAAATCCAGTGGAGCTTATGTCGCTCGAGGCGCAAATCAGTTTCAAGGGTAACGAGTTCGCCATCGATACGCGCTTGGGTAATTTCGGCACGCAGTGCTCGATTGAACAAGTCGTTATAATATCCTTTTCTTCCAGAGACGACAGGAGCGAAGAGCAAAATGCGTTTCTTTCCAAATCGATCGGCTATACCTTGGACTATGGCGTCTGTCGATCGGCTGGTGATTGGTTGGTTGTCGTAGACGCAGTGTTGTGTACCCACTTTCGCAAACAAAAGTCTGAGATACTGGTATATTTCGGTTGTCGTGGCGACAGTAGAGATACCCATTGGTGGAGCTGTCTTCTGTGAGATAGCTATGGTGGGAGGGATGCCGATTAGCTGATCGACTTCAGCAGCAGCGAGCTGCTTTATATACTGTCGGGCATATGGTGAGAGGCAATCTATATAGCGGCGCTGGCCTTCAGCGAAGATAATGTCAAAAGCAAGCGTTGATTTTCCCGATCCCGAGACGCCAGTAATGGCGATCAGTTTGTTTTGTGGAACCTCAATACTCACATTTCGTAAATTATGTTCTCGCGCACCGACGACCTTGATCGGATTGTCAGTTGTAGCTGATGCGGTATGAGCGCTTTTATTTACTTTTCTTCTAAGCGGTATTGCTGGGTTCTTGCTCGGTTTAAAATAGTTGGCAAGATACTGTGCGGTCGAAGAGTCTTGTAGCTTAGGGGCTTTCTTTGCGACTTCAGTTGGCGGCCCGCTTGCGACTACTTGACCACCGAGTGCTCCACCTTCTGGACCAAGATCAATTATCCAATCAGCATGGGCGATGACATCTAGGTTGTGTTCAATACAAACGAGAGAATGACCATAGTCGATTAGTTTATCGAAAGTACTCAGGAGATCGACTACGTTGTGGGGGTGGAGGCCCGTTGTCGGTTCGTCGAGGATAAACAGACAGCGTTCTTTCACCGAAGGTTTCAGATACGAAGCAAGTTTTATCCGCTGAGCTTCCCCACCGGAAACAGTGTTGAGTGGATGGCCAAGTTGGAGATACCCAAGTCCGAGATCGACCAATGGTTGTAGGGCAGTTTTTATCTTCTTTTGATGTGAGGCGTCACCATGGTCTTGAAACAACTCCAGGGCTTCGGTAAGAGTCATGTCGAGAAATTCAATCACGTTCTTGCCGGCAAAACGTACACCAAGCACTGAATCTTGAAAGCGATAGCCACCACATGCCTCGCAGGGGACAAACACATCGGCAAGGAACTGCATCTCGACTTTGATCGAACCAGCACCTTTACAAGTGGGGCATCGACCTCCGTCAACATTAAAGGAGAAAGCTGATTTTGATAGGCCGAGACGTTCGGCCGCAGCTGTCTCAGCAAAACACTCGCGTATAACATCCCAAGCCTTTGAATAGGTGCCTGGATTCGAGCGTGGAGATTTTCCGATAGGCGTTTGATCAATTAAAACGATATCGTCAATTGCATTGCAGCCAAGCAGCGAATCGATATGCGTATGCTTTGAACGTTTGAGATCGCCTGGGCTGAACCCTTGCTGGAGTTTGCGGTAGGGATCGTGCAAACAACTCGTCAGCAAAGTTGATTTCCCCGAGCCGCTCGCTCCCGTAAGCAACACGAGTCCTCCCAGCGGTATTTCAATATCGAGATTGTTCAAATTGTTGGCATGGGCGTTCTTGATACGGATGCTTTTTTTGCCAGTGCGAAGGTTTCGAACGGCTCGAGTCTTGGCTTCTGGATTGCCCGTGAGGTACTTCCCGGTAAGAGAACGTTTCTCTTTGCCAATTTGGTCAACCGAGCCTTGATAGACTACTTGTCCACCATTCGATCCAGCGCGGGGGCCCAAATCGACAACACTATCTGCCGCACGAATTACTTCTCCGTCGTGCTCCACCACGACAAGTGTGTTGCCGCGGTCTCTCAAATTGTAAATGGTTGAAATGAGTCGCTCAGTATCTTTCGGATGTAAACCAATAGTAGGCTCATCGAGAACGAGCATTGTGTTGACGAGTCGCGACCCGAGAATCGAAGTCAAATTGACTCGTTGACTTTCTCCACCTGAGAGGCTGCGGGACTGTCGATCCAAGGTGAGATACGGCAATCCGATTTCTACGAGGTAGCGCAAGCGACTAATGATTTCGCCTACTGCAATCTCAGTTACTTCGTCTCCAGCCGCATGTTCGGCGAGCTGTTCTGCAAACGCGAGAACTTCAGTCACAGGCTCGCGCCAGAGCTCGGGAAGCGTACGCCCAAGCACTAGGTAGCGAAGCGCCGGTGGAGTAAGGCGAGTTCCGTCGCAGTCTGGGCAGATAAATTCGCTTCTGTAGCGAGAAAGTAGAACGCGAACATGCATCCGGTGTCGTTTGCGCTCTAAACGCTTAAACCACCCTTGTAGTCCACGGAATGCACTCTCCCCTGTACCTGAGAGAACAGCTTTTTTGTGTTGTGGTGAAAGCTTTTTCCAAGGCACGTCCATCGGAATATCCTGCTCTTGGCAGAAGGTCCGAAATCGAGCGAAGATTCTCGTGGTAGCGTCAGTGTTCCAGCAGGCGACTGCACCTTCGGCAATCGTTTTGCTGACATCTGGTATGCAGAGTTCCGGGTCGAGGGTGAGCACTTTTCCGAACCCAGTGCAGGTCGGACATGCACCTAATGGACTATTAAAAGAAAAGAGTGATGGACGTGGTGGGGGATATTGAGTGTTACAAGTGCTGCATCGCAATTGTTCGGTGAATTGCTCGGTATGCGTTGGTGCCGCTTTCGGAGAGTCCAAGAATAGGCAGTGTAGTTCACCTTTCCCAAAGGCATAAGCTTGAGATGCGCTTGCGCGAACACGAGAAAGCGTTTGATGCTCCAATTTTTTATCATTCGATATTTTTATTCTATCTACGAGAACAGTGAGCTGCCCGTTCACGGGAAGTTCTTGTAAGTCTTCAATGCGTCCGACTCGCTGGTTGTCATGGTCAAAAAAACGAATATGACCTTCGGTAAGGAGTGTCGTACGAATTGAGTCAAAACTGGCGTCCCCATGGAGCTGAACGGGGAAACAGACAAGCAATAACTCCGTACGGTGTTTCTTCGCGAGTTCGATCGCTCGAAGTCCAACAACATGGGGTGTTTCGCGGATCACTGGACTATTGCATTTCTCGCAGTGAAGCAGGGAAAGGTGTGACCAGACGATCTTGAGATAGTCGTTTATCTCGGTGACAGTACCCACCGTGGAGCGAGAACTTGTGACCCTATTGCGCTGCTCTAAGGCGAGTGCAGGGCGAACGCCGCTAATCGATATGACATCGGGGCGCTGAAGACGGTCAAGAAATTGCCTGGTGTAAGGGCTAAAGGTTTCTATATATCGACGGCCACCCTCGGCGTAGATAGTATCGAAAGCGAGAGTTGATTTACCGGAGCCCGAAACTCCAGTGATGACGGTGAAGCTATCGTGCTGGATTGAAAGGTCTAGATTCTTGAGATTATTCTCTTTAACTCCGAACAGCGAGAGTTGGTCGTGCACGTCTCAATTTTCCTATTTTTAAGTAGAACTATTCTGACAAGTTGAGTAGACTACCTCGGATGATACGCTATAGCAATCTTAGGCGACGAATCACTTCGCGCTTTCTTTCAAAATATTTCGCTTTTTATGTAGTCCTTTTTGGGCTGCTTCATGAGCCCAGCGCAGCCAGAGCAATTGATGGTGCGTCTTGCTCGATTGCAAAGTCTGCGATGAAAAGCGCCAGTAAGATACGTGGCCTTCGAGTATTGCGCTCGGTACCCTGTCGCTTGCAAGATAAGAAGCAGGTCGAGCGCTACTTGCGAGACACCATCAATGAAAAGATTCCTGCCAAGCGCATTGAGAACGAGGGCGAGGCGTATCGATTGCTTGGCATCATCCCTCAGGATTTTGATTATTTAAATGGAATAATCAAACTGTATACGGGGCAGCTTGGAGGGTATTACGACCCAGAGAAAGAGTATTACGCAATGGCGGCCTGGATGCCGATGATGATGCAACTGCCAATTGCAGTGCATGAACTCACTCACGCACTCCAAGACCAGCATTTTAAACTAGATGATTTCATTGATCATGAGCGCTTGGACTCTGATGCCTTGATGGCCCATTCCGCAATGGTGGAGGGCGATGCAACTGCTGTGATGATCGATTATTCCAGATCGCTTACGGGAGAGCAGCCGATCGCGAAAGACGAATCGGTCTCGGGAATTATGATGCAAAACATCAGTGGCGCAATGCTCTCTTCCGCGTTGCACCAAGCCCCACAGGCCCTACAGGCAATGCTTATATTCCCTTATGTGAGTGGGTTGCAGTTTGCTCATTCACTGCTCAAGGAGGGTGGATACCCAAGCATCGACAAAGCGTTTAAACGACCACCGATAAGCACTGAAGAGATTCTTCATCCAGAAAAGTACGGGCTACAAGAGCGCGATTTCATAGATGTTGCCGATCATCTACCTCCAGCCCGAATTACCCTGGCGTCGTCGAAACCAATTTACTCGGATCGCTACGGAGAGTTCTTCATTTCGACCTGGCTCGGCTCCTGGGTGCCGGCACTCGAAGCGAGCAAGGCTGCAAACGGATGGGGCGGTGATCGCGTGTCGCTGTACGAACTTCCAAGTTCGGCAAAAAAGATTCTCGTCTGGGACTTGCGATGGGATACGAAAGAAGATGCCATCGAGTTCTTTACAACTCTTATCGCCGCTTACACAAAACGATTCGACAAGGCCCCGGTACAAACGACTACGTCGGCATCGTTTATCGCCGAACATGTTGGTCTGGTCGAAATTACTCTATCCGAAAAGCAAGTACTCCTTGTAATTGGAAGCTAGTGCGTACCAGGCTACTTACCCTAATCCTTCCTGAAATTCTCTAGCGTGACCGGCGGGAGGTAGAAACCGACGAGTTCTCGACGCCACCACTTTCCTTCAGTCGCTTTTTCGTGTCGCGATGTGAATTCGTAGTTGTAAATCAACGCACGGATGTATTTTGGTGGTGCATCAGGGAAAGGATTGGTTTCGAATAGCGATAGAACGGGTTTGGAGTCATTGAGCAGCTGTTGGACAAGGCTTAAGAACCAGGGGTTTTGGCGATAGTTCGAGAGGGCGGCGAACCAAAGCTGCCAATCGAGTCGCGGTTGATGGGGGGCGACTTGGGACGGTGCGCGTGTTACGTCTTGCGGCTTCCACTTGAGGTAATAGGCTTGCCATTGCTCACCATCGTTGCTTCCTTCCAAAATTATTTCCGGTCTCTCTGTCGTCATTACTGCGAAGAGGCCGTATCGATTTATACTACGAAACGGCTCGGTCCAGCTGACTAAGGTGTTAATGGGCTTTGGAACAGATTTTGGTCCAAAGAATTGAGTCCATAGCTGAACACTACCCAGAAAGAGCAGCAGCACTAGGATAGGCTGTGTCGCAAACATTCTCGACGATACTGCGGGAGAAGCTTGCTTTTCTGGCGTAGCGCGGGCTTGTAGACGATGAGGAAGGAGGCGTGCCAAAAGCGCGTCGTCGAGCACTAAGATGCAGAGTGCAATGGTCAGGAGGTTGAAATAGGCGTAGTTGCCAGTAACTGAGATCAGAAGCTGAAACACTATGAGCGCGGTCGCAGCCAAGTGTCTTATGTGTCTAGTTCCGAAAATCAAGAACGGGACTAGCAGTTCAATCACAAACATCAGAACACATGAAGCCGTGTGAAAGATCGTTGGCGCTCGATGGGCGTAATAGGCAAAGAAAGACGGCAATGGTTGGGTAAAATAGTGATATTGGAGTGCGCTCAAGTCGCGCC
Organism: uncultured Bdellovibrionales bacterium; assembly: GCA_965366815.1. Lineage (GTDB taxonomy): Bacteria > Bdellovibrionota_C > UBA2361 > SZUA-149 > SZUA-149 > CBDUGV01. The sequence continues at coordinate 9,761 of CBDUGV010000158.1, forward strand.
AGCTGGGATCTCCACTAAGAAGTTTTACCGCGCCCGATGCGAACATCAAGCGAAACAACAGCCAGAGGAATACGAAACGCGCACAAACTGAACGAGGCTGAGAAAATCCATTTGCTGTACTCGGAGCAAAGAATAGTGCGATCAGACCCACCTCAAGTAAGAGCGAATCCCACTGAAATCCGAAAAACACTTGGCCGGCAATTGAGAGAGAAAGGTAGAGCAGCCAAAGAATGGATGCGCTGAGTCGTTCCCTCCAGCCGAGAAACAGCAGAATACTAGCTGCGGATCCTATGAAAAACTGAATGTGTAATGAGACGG
>CBDUGV010000159.1:0-10048 GCA_965366815.1 uncultured Bdellovibrionales bacterium
TTCACGCCCTCGCGATCCGATTTCAGCCGCCCATTGTGGGTCTTTTGCTACCTTCAAAATAGTTTCCGACAATAACTGTGAGTCCTCTGGTGTCACAAGTATGCCGGCGTCATGCTGCCGCAACAAAGTCGCCGCCTCACTTTCGGAGTGCGCCGAGGCGATCACCGGTCTTCCAGAAGCCAAATACGATAGCAATTTTGATGGAACAACTATATCGATTACCTCACTGCGTTGCGGTGCTATGAGCACATCTGCCGAACAAAGCATGTCGGGAAGATCCTCGCGCTCCGCGAGCGGAAACAGCTTTACATTGGTGAGATCCCGCTCCGCTATCATCTCTTCTAAGCGGCTCCGCGAGGCACCATGTCCAACAATTGCGAAAAATATTTCCTTCCTATCAGCTAACTGTTCTGCACATTCAACAAGTATCTCAACATTATGTTTGATTCCAAGATTTCCGCTGTAGAGAACAAGGAATCGATCCCGTAGACCGTGCTTTTCACGAAATCGACTTTTCTGTGTATCGTAAGCCGACTCACAGTAGAGTTCGTCGATGTCTATCGAATCGGGAACTATCTCTAACTTGCTTTCGGCAATTCCCTTCGCCATGATATTTTTCTTCATACCGTGACTCAGGACGAGAACCTTTTCCGAATGGCGATACATAACGCCTTCCATCCACCGAGAAACGGCGATTACAATTGGATTTGTGAGCATTCCAAGAGTGATTGCTGCATCGGGTTGAATATCTTTGACGTAGCACCAAAGCTTCTTCCGGCGAAAGAAGTTGAGGACCGCAGAAACCACTCCTGCCGACAGCGGTGGAGCCACCACAATGAGAACATCATAGCGACAGAAAAGCATTCGCGAAAAGGCAAGTGCGCTAAATGATACTTCATAGAGGATTCGCTTGAGCGCACTCAATTTCTGGGGAACATAGAGCCAGTTTCGCTTTACCGTAATTCCCTCAAACTCCTCAGTATGAAAAAGTTTGCCGCGATATTCGTCATAAATTCGCCATTCTGGATAGGAAGGCATCGCAGTGATAACCGTCACGTCGTGCCCATACTCTTGTATGAACTTTGCACAGTCAGCCGCAGTAACTGCAATGCCCGTTTTTTCGGGATAGAAATAGTTCGTGAACAGCAAAACGTTCATGCCCGCAAATCCCTAACTTGCTCCTCGCCCAAATATCACGACGGGAATTGTTTGTATCAAGAGAGCAAAGTCCAGCCATAGGCTCCAGTTGTCTATGTATTCAAGATCCATTTGCGCCCAATCATCGAACTCACGTATCTCATTCCTTCCTGCGACCTGCCATATGCAGGTGATACCCGGCCGCATACTCAATCTCCGCCGATGCCAACCAGTGAGTTGCTCGGCTTCCTCTATCGGCAATGGACGTGGCCCAACGAGGCTCATCTCTCCCCTGACTACGTTCCACAATTGTGGCAACTCATCAATGCTCGTTTTCCGAATGAATCGCCCAAAGGGTGTGATGCGCGGGTCATTGGTAAGCTTAAACACTGGACCAGTCATTTCGTTTTGATCCTGTAGGGCCTCCTTTTGCTCTTCAGCACCGATGATCATCGAGCGGAACTTAAAAACATGAAATATTCGTCCATTTCGTCCAACGCGACGCTGTTTAAAAAAGATAGGACCTGGGGAGGTAAGCCGAATCAACGCGGCGACCACGATCAATAGCGGCAAAAGCACCAAAAGCGCCAAAAAGCTCACCACTCTATCAATGATATACTTTACCAGTAGCGCAGCTGGATTGAGTGGTCCACCATGGAGCGTGATAAAGGGAATTCCCTCAAGCGATTCAAGTCTTGCTTGATAAATGACCCGCTCTAGAATTTCCAGCTTTATCCAAGCTTCAAGCCCGCGTTCCTCGCAGATCCAAAGTGCCTCCTGTAAGACTTCCGTATCCAGATCCCGCCCAAAGAGGATAAGCAGATCGGGACGATGGGTATCCACTAGCTGAACAAAATCCCTCAGATCTCCGACAACCGGCACAGAAATCTGACTCGCAAGTTCCTCTGGAGCAGCTTCTAATTTTGGATACACAACTCCCGCTATCTGGATGCCCAACAGGTCATCGAGAAGACTTTCGGCAACCAAGCGTTGAATATGTTCAGTATTAGAGCCAACAATGAGTGAGCGTCGAACAAAGGCCCCTCGTTCACGCAGACTCCGCAGTAGAGTGCGAACCGCCTTTTCCTTTATCCACAAGAACGAGAACGCAATGACACCCGTCGCTACTAGAAGCGTCCTGCTAACTGGGACAAATGGGAAAAATGTATTTGCAATTGCGAGCATCAAGAGACTGAAACAAATAGAACGAACGTAGATTGTGAGCGCGGATGAAACAGTTTGAAGCCGAGACGAGCGATACGCGCTCACCGATGCCAAGAAAACAAAGTTGCAAAGATAGAAAAGCAGATAGGGAACGAGCAGGATTCGAACATTGATATCTAGGATCGCTGAGAGCGAATAGCTTGGGGCGGATCGACTCCACCAAATAATGCACCCTAATGAAAACGCTGCCGTCAGGCATACGAAATCCAAAAAGTAGTTCACGGTCCGAAATGTAAGAACGTTAATCCGTTCCATTTTTCCTTTTATCGATCGATGAGTCAGAGCATAGAACTGCCCTCAACAAAGATTAGATGCGATAGCATCCGTTGGATTTTCTTCTTATTTTACAGGCAGTTGGCCGAGAAATAGGTCTAATTCAAGGGCATTTATTTGAGCTGCGAGAGCTCCCAGCGATACCCGCCTGAAAGTATGGGAAATCGACACCAGGTTTTGGGATCGAGATTCTCATCATCGAGGTGAAAGCTCGGTGCATAGCGCTCGCGCTTCCATTGATTTCCGCACCACAACGCAAAGAATCGTCTGACCCAGGCATCGAGCTGTTGATCGGGATACGTAGAGTATTCTTCGCGAATCAATCGAAGCACTTCCTTTGGCGTTTTTTTATCGCGTATTGCTAAACGCTCAATCCGATCGAGGACGACGTAGGGCATTAAGTCCGATTCATCCGTTTGATTGGACTCGGCTGGCCGAAGCTCCGCAGTCGGCTCACCCGCATTCACGGCAGCAAGTGCTGTGAGTGGACCTAGCTCTTTGAGGCCTCCCTTTTCTAACCAACGAAGCCATTCAAGTAAAAACGCTTTATCAATCCCAGCGATCGGACTGAGTCCACCGCAGGTATCGCCATCCATCGTAGTATATCCGACTGCCGCTTCCGAGCGATTGCTCGTTGCGAGTAACAACGCTCGCTTCAAATTTGCGATATACCAGATCATCGGACCACGAACTCTCGCTTGAATATTCTGTAGAGAAATGTCGTGCTTTTCCCAGGTCAATTTTTGGCCAATTGCATCCTGCACAAGATCGGTATACGACTGCACAAGCGGATCGACGTCTATTGAGTAATAGGTACTGTGTAAAGCTTCGGCTAATTCACGCGCCGCAGATTGCGTTCGTTCCGAACTGTTTCTCGTGCTCTGATACACACAAGTGAGCAGAACTCGAAGCACCTCTTGCTCATTCGCCGCACTTTGCACGCCCGGTATTCCCACGAGCATTCGCTTCAGCCCATCGAGCCCCACCTCATCTAGGGCGAGGCGAACTGCAGAGGCAACAAGACAGACCGTTCCACTTGAATCTGCACCGCCACTCAGCGATACCGCAAACCCTTGAGCGCCACTTTTTCTAAGATAATCGAGCAAACCAAGACTTACGGAGCGGGTAAATTCTTGCTCTTTGAGCTGCGGGCTCGACTCCCATGCAGGCGGCTGTGCCGGTTTTAGATTCTTCTCGGTCTCCGGCCAATTAAACGATTGTTTTACAAGTTGGTATACCTCCTGACTCGAATCGTCTTCTGACGCCGCACCTTGACTTGCGCGAAGTCGATTCACATCTAGATCAACCGTACATGCCGTAACAACCACTTCTTCAAATGAAAATCGTCGACCTGTTGCTATGAGCTTGCCGTCGGAGGCAATCAACGATGTGCCATCATAGATAACTCTCCCCGCTTCATTGCCCAATAGGTTCGCGTACAGGTAGGCCGTATTGAACGCACGAGATCCCTCAATGACAAAGCGCTTTCGAATATCGAAGCGATCGAAGGCGAAGTGGCTTGCACTTGGGTTGAGAATAACATCTACTCCCTGGGCGGATAGGTGCCTACCCGGTCGAGAAGCAACCCATGCGTCTTCACAAATCTCCACACCGACGCGAATACCAGAAAAATCAAAGAGCAAATCTCCAATCGGGTAACTTGTCCCCGAGATCTCAATTGTCTCATGCCGACCTTCCTGCCACGGCTTAAACCACCGAGGTTCGTAGTAGATGCCGTCAAGCGGAAGATGATGCTTCACAACAAAGCCACAAATCCTACCATCGGCAACTACACATACTGCATTGTAGAGCGACGATCGATGAAACAGCGGGACCCCAATTCCAACAATGAGGCCTTTTGTTTCAGGGACAAGAGTTTCAAGAAACGAAAGCGCAGTTGTCTGTACACCCGGGCTGAGGAAGGCATCTTCGCAACCGTAGCCGGTAACGGCGAGTTCGGGCAGACACAGAACCGATACTCCTGCCTTACGAGCTGTCGATATAGCCTGCACAATGCGACGAGCGTTCCCTTCCCAATCCAGAGGAGTTTGGTTAAGCGCAGCACTAGCTACCGTCAACAACTTCATCAAAGAAATCCTCCAATCCCAAAATCTCAGTTAGTTCAGTCACTTACGACCCCACCTCGGCGCTACACGGCTCTCTATTGAGTAAATACTCTAGCATACTACAATACAGCCTCCTTGCCTGGTCTCCTTGCTAATCTGAGAACTGTCACAAAGCAATATGACAAAGGGAAAACTAATCTCTCTCCCACAAGCAACAGCTGGGTCCGCCGCTGCGTTGAACGCGTCTGAATCCACACCAGCTCTGAGCCTCCTTGAACAAACTCTTCGCGAACTCTCCAGAATTATGCCAGAAGACCCGGCTGCGTTCACGAAACTCAATGAGTATATTGCAGACACCTTGAGAGCACACCATGTGAGTACCTGGCTCGTAGATCAAGGGGTCGCTCCTTCCCTCCATAGCCTCGACTCCTTCGATGCCCGAGCGCGTGTGCACAGTACTTCGAGTATAGAATCAGAACGCCTTTCGACAATGGGATCCCTCCTTTCGTTTGTTGTGCAGTCTCTCTTCGTTTCCTCTGACTCACCACCGCAGTCAGTCACAATTGAAGGGCTGGTAGAATCGGCACTACTCCGCTCCACTACAAAGAGCTTTGGCATACGCGGTATCCTATGTGACGGGAAGTTACTTGGTCTCCTCGTCATAGAATACCAGATCGAGCGCCGATGGAACCTCACCGAAAGACTCTTTTTGAGCTCTGCGGCAGAATCGATAGGGAAACTTCTACTCTCCCCGCGGTACGGCAAAGCCTCTCTCCCCCTTCGACATCGCATAGAATTAGAAAAAGTATCCAGTTACCTCAACGCAGAACTTGCACTGTTTCCTAGATCATCTTTCGAATCTTCACTCAACATAGCGCTTAAAACGATTGGCACCTTCCTACAATCGGATCGCTGTTTTGTATATTCCTACTCTGCCGACGGGCTCTCAATTTACAACTCCTGCGAGTGGACAGTAGATAGCATCTTGGGGAATTTTCACTCACTCAAAGCAACTCCCTTAGAGAATTATCCCTGGTCATCGGAACTCTTGAAGCGTGGCGAAACCGTAGTCGTCACCTCGATGGACACTCTTCCGCCTGAAGCGCAGCTCGACAAAGCAAATTGGAATCGTCGAAGCGTTCACTCCTTCGTCGTGGTGCCTCTCGTCTCAGAATCAAAAGTCATTGGCTCGTTCGGCGTGTCCTTATACAAGCACGAACGCGAATGGTCCGCGGACGACATTCATTTCCTTGAGCTTGTCTCTCCGCTTATCAGCAATGCTTTTTCGCGCCAAAAGGCTGAGGACAATATTCAGCAAAACGAAGCACGGCTGCAACTCATGATACAGGACAGTCCGGTCTCTGTTGCAATGTTCGACCGTGACCTTCGCCTGCTTATGGCCAGCGATCGCTGGTATAAGGATTATCAAATTGATTGCACATCTGCAGTTGGCCACAACCTCTACGACCTGATCTCTGACTTTCCAGAGCGTTGGAAACGGGTCCATCGCGAAGTCCTCGCCGGAAATGTGCGCAACTCAGACGAAGATCGCTTCGTGAGAGCAGATGGCACAGTTGAATGGACGCGCTGGGAAGTCCGCCCCTGGCACAATCGCAACGGGCAAATTGGTGGTATTGTTATTTTTCGCGAATGGATTACCAAGCGAAAGGAAACTGAAGAAGCCCTTCGACTCTATAGATTCGCCATGGATCGCTCTGCGGACGGTGTATTTTGGTTTTTGCCTGATGGAAGAATCTCTTACGCCAACGATGCTGCGTGTAGCTTGCTTGAATACCGACGAGAAGAGCTTTTACAGAATACTGTTTTTGATGTAGCCCCAGAAATTGATCAGGCGAGCTGGACTCAAATTTGGGAACAGGCTCGTACGGATATCTCATTTTCATCTGAGATATCTTATCAGACCAAAAGCGGTACCCAACTCCCACTCGAAGCAAATCAAAACTATTTGGAGTTTAGTGGGAAAGAATATCTTTGCTGCTTTGCAAGAGATATCTCGGAGCGCAAGCAGCATATCGAAGAGCGGGAAAAATTTGCAGAACAGCTTCAGCAGCAACAAAAGTTCCTACGGCATGTCATCGATCTCAATCCGAATTATATTTTCGCCAAAGATCTCGAAGGCCGATACACACTTGCCAATAAAGCGACGGCCAGCCGCTACGACAAAACGGTAGAGTATATTCTCGGAAAGACCGACCTTGAGCTTGAGCAGCCAGCCAAAGAGTCTGAGCGATTTCATCGTGAGGATCTCGAGGTCGCTCGCTCTCGAAAACCGCTGTTCATACCCGAAGATGTGGTTCACATAAAGGGTCGGAAGGTCTGGCTCCAAACGGAGAAACTCCCGATTATCGATGAGAACAACGAGGTGACTCAAGTTCTTGGGGTCGCCACAGATATCACTGATAGAAAACTTTCCGAAGAGTCACGCATTAGTCTAGAGCACCGCGTTCAACACACACAAAAATTGGAAAGTCTTGGAGTGCTCGCCGGAGGAATTGCCCATGATTTCAATAATCTGCTGATGGGTATTTTAGGCAATGCTGGATTGGTGTTGATGCAACTCACTTCAGCTTCTCCAACCTACAAACGAGTGGAGCGAATCAAAACTGCCGCGGAGCGCGCTGCGGACCTCACGAACCAGTTACTCGCTTATTCTGGTAAGGGAAAGTTTATTGTTGAGCCGTTAGACTTGTCGGAGCTCGTCAATGAAATGATGTCTCTTCTTGAAACAGTAATTTCCAAGAAAACCTCCATCGTCAGTGAATTCGAAGACTCTCTCCCCCATATTGAGGCTGACGCAACACAAATTCGTCAAGTGATAATGAATCTGATTACAAACGCCTCTGAGGCGCTTGAAGACAAATCTGGAGTCATCATTGTTCGAACCGGCGCGATGTATGCCGACCCAGCATACCTTTCTACCATCTACCTCAACGACAATCTCGCCCCAGGTGAGTATGCCTACATTGAAGTCATGGATACGGGTAAGGGCATGAGTCAGGAAACGCTGGGGAAAATCTTCGACCCATTTTTCACAACTAAGTTTGCCGGTCGAGGACTCGGACTGGCCGGTGTCTTGGGGATTGTGCGAAGTCACCGCGGGGCACTGCGTGTCACATCAGCGCTTGGCGAAGGTACCACCTTCCGTGCACTATTCCCCGCGACCAAGAGTCGAGCCGCTTTCGAGAGCGAAAAAGATATCCCCGTGCGACGACTAACCGGACGTTCTCAAGGCATGTTCCTCGTAGTCGACGATGAAGAATTGACTCTTGCGGTTGCTCAAGAGACGCTCCAGGACGAAGGGTTTAGTGTTATAACTGCCGTTAACGGCCAAGAGGGCATAGAACAATTTCGCAAACATCACCAAGAACTCGTCGGAGTGCTTCTGGATATGACCATGCCGATTGTTGATGGGGACGAAGCGCTTCGTGAAATGCTAAAAATAGACCCCTCAGTACCAATCATTCTTTCAAGTGGATACAGTGAACAAGAAGCAGTATCACGAGTGCATGGCACCAATTTCGCCGGATTTATACAGAAACCGTACCTACCAACGGCGCTCATTTTAAAAATTAAGGAAGTATCGAATTAACAAATCAAGGAAACCAGAATGAAGCAGGAAATCGATTCGCTTTTGAAGGAGAACCGGGTTTTTACACCAAAGGACTCGTTTCAATCCGGAGCCCACGTACAGTCAGTAGAAGACTATGAGGCACTTTATCGAAAATCAATCGAGTCTCCTGAGCAGTTTTGGGCTGAGCAGGCTGAACTCAATATCGATTGGTTTTCCAAATGGGACTCGGTACTTGAGTACGACTTCGACACGATTGGAACAAAAGAAAGTCCTTACGTCACCTTCTTTAAGGGAGCAACGCTCAACGTTTCTCACAACTGCCTCGACCGGCACCTCTCCACTGAACGTAGAACGAAAACTGCAATTCATTGGCAGGGGGAAAACGAGAACGAAAAGCGCAGTTTCACCTATGAGGAACTACATCAAGAGGTCAGCCGCTTCGCAGCCGCGTTGCAACAGCAGGGCGTTACCAAGGGCTCCATTGTCACCATCTTTCTTCCGATGATTCCCGAACTCGCAATCGCCATGCTTGCCTGCTCTCGCATTGGAGCAATCCATTCAGTTGTCTTCTCTGCATTTAGCGCCGAAGCATTGCGCAGTCGGATTACAGATTGTGATTCTGAAACGGTACTGACCTCGGATGTTGGCTTTCACGGAGGTAAAACTATTGAGCTGAAAGCAAAAGTTGACGAGGCTCTAAACGCAGACACGCCTATCAAGAGAGTTATTGTATACAATCGCGGCAACAGTAACCCTGAAATGAAAAGTGGTAGAGACATTTGGTGGCATGACGCTCTTGCTGAGATAGATGCCCAAGGTGGCTGCGAGCCCGTTGCCGTCGGTGCCGAAGATCCGCTGTATATATTGTATACGAGTGGCAGCACCGGAAAGCCAAAGGGGGTATTGCACACTAGCGGAGGATATCTTCTCTATGCCCATCTCACGACGAAATACATTTTTGATTTGAAGGACAGCGATGTCTTCTGGTGTACCGCCGACTGTGGATGGGTAACTGGTCATTCATATCTCGTCTACGGCCCGCTTTCGAATGGCGCCACCGTGCTCATGTTCGAGGGAGTGCCGACCTACCCTGAACCGAATAGATTCTGGAAGCTCGTAGAAGAATATAAGGTTTCCGTATTCTACACGGCACCGACGGCAATTCGCGCTTTAATGCGTCTTGGCAATGAGTGGCCAAACTCCTGCGATCTCTCCTCTTTGCGTCTGTTGGGAACAGTCGGAGAGCCTATCAATCCTGAGGCGTGGATGTGGTACCACGAAACAATTGGGAAAGGAGAATGTCCAATCGTTGATACTTGGTGGCAAACCGAAACTGGTGGAATCATGATCACGACATTGCCTGGGGCCCACCCGACCAAGCCGGGCTCAGCCGGACGGCCGTTTTTCGGAATCCAACCAGCAATCCTCAAAGACGACGGTTCCGAGGTCGCAGTCAATGAAGGAGGAAGTTTAGTTGTGACCAATCCATGGCCCGGCATGATTCGTGGGGTATATGGGGACCCAAAGAACGAACTCATTAAGAACGTTTATTTCTCCAGTTTCGCCGGAAAGTACTTTTCTGGAGACGGGTGCCGTCAAGATGAAGACGGCTACTACTGGCTTCTCGGGAGAATTGATGACGTGATAAACGTATCTGCCCATCGTTTCGCTACGGCAGAAATCGAAAGCGCTCTCGTTGGACACCCCAGTGTTGCAGAAGCTGCAGTCGTCGGTTTTCCCCACGAAACGAAAGGCC
>CBDUGV010000160.1:0-9991 GCA_965366815.1 uncultured Bdellovibrionales bacterium
GTATTGCAGGGGTCCCCAGCGGACAAAGTAGAATATCTGTGGATCGAGCGTCGGTGACCAGGGCCAATTGATTGGCAGTGTGTCATCGTGCTCGATCTCGATTTCCTGGCCTGACAGATGCAGAATGATCTCTGGCAGATGAGCGACTTCCAGTTTCTTTCGACACTGGCCGTTCTCATCCTCGCAGTACAATTCTGCGGCATAGTCGGATATCTCAGCGGGGGTTCCGCAAGCATCCAAACCTCGAGCCGCGGTCAGGCACTCCGACAAATCGAAGTCTCGAGTAATAAGCAGAGTTTCGCCCATTACGATCTCCCAATACGGCTAATAGAACCTGGCTCATTGACGGGTACGCACCCACCGAAGCCATGACGAGACCCGATAGACCTCGCGATGAATTCAGCGGCGCATTGCATCTACTACTATCGGACTATGAAAGGACTACTTGTCAAAGCTGCTCTGGGACCTCGTAAGCAGTTTCGACCCAAACGATATAATGTTGTGGGCTTTATTTCAAATTTGAGTAGCTGCTGTCAATTGCTGGCAAGTGCACCAATAGGTAGGATCATTTTCATAAGCAGGGGGGCAAAACGCATCCGACCGAAGGAATAGAAAGGTATTAGCCTACCGGCATCATTAGGCCTAGAATTTCGAGGCTGGCTTTACCAAGAGTGATACGCTTCTCTGCATCGGCGATATCTGGCATATGCATGTTGAGGCTAAAGGCATAGACCACTTTGTCTTGCTCGAGCCAACCTACCCACCAGCCTACTTTTTCCTCCGGAGTACGGGCCCAACCGGTCTTTCCAAACAGTTTCCAATTGCTCCCTTGCTCAAGCAGGAGGATATTTCGAACGCTCGCCTGAACCGCCGGCGGGTAGGGTAGTTGACCACCGGCCAATTTCGCGAGAAAGCGGACCTGCTCTACCGCGCTAATCTTTAGCGGGCCCTCTAGCCAAAAGGTGTCTATTTTCGAACCGATGTCTTGGTTGCCGTATTTGAGCAAGGCCACATTACTGCGCATACGTTCTAATCCGATTCGTCGAGCTAGCTCCTGGTAGATCGGCACATTGGACATGCATATGGCCTCTCGCAATCCCATATCTCGAGCCCAAGCTTTGATGAAAGGTTTTGGACCTCCAGTGTACGGCAGCACTTCGTCGACGTTCTCAACCGCAGCAACTGCCAGTCCAATCAACGTATTGGGAATCTTGAAAGTCGAGGCCGGATAAAAGCGTTGCTCGGCTCGCGCAGTGTTATAGCCGCTCAACTTCTGAGTGGCAGTATTGTACAAGACAAAAGTACCATCGGTAGCGGCTTGCTCGAAGAGAGTTTTGATTTCGGGGTTTTCTTCAAGGGCCATTGCAGATGTTTGTGAGTAGGTGAATACCAGTAGCGCAGCAAACAGAGTGTATTTCATGGATTCTTCATTCGGTCTGTAGATATTGGGCTAGACCAGACTATACGACAAGCAAAGGAAGAGTAAATGCTCGTATTGCTTAGCTCTCGAATTAGTAAGCAGGACTGGAGCTTGAACTCGAATAATAGCTTGTGCTGGAACTCGATTCATAGCTCGAACTCGTACTGGAATTCGACCCAAAGCTAGTGCTGGAGCTGGAACTTGAATCGTAACCGTAACTCGAACTAGAACTTGAATGGGAAGTCGGAGCTGAATCCACTTGTGGACTCGGGCTGGGGCTTGCGCTCGGATTCGGACTGGGGCTGGCAGTAGGCTGGCATGCATATTTCTTTTCTGTTTTCCAGGTGACCGGACTAAACTGAAAAGATTCTGTTGCGCATAGTGTTTCATAGGTCTCACGCCGAGCCTGAAGCTCCTGCAGACAACCAGCTTCTCGATAGCAAACCGCTTTACTCATTAGATCAACTTGGTGATGGGCAGGGAGGGCCTCACATTCTATACCGGAGCTGTCACCCGAGGTGCCATCCGGACACCCACTGGCTGCCATGGAAATTGCTTCGAATGCATCGATCGAACAGAAGACATGGAAGCAAAATGGCACGGTCTGTTCGCAGCTCAAGCTTCGCTGAGTACGGATACGGTACTGACCAGGATTTTCCGTATCTGCACAGCCGTAGGTACAGGTCACCGAACCGACCGCGGTTTCTGATTCAATCCCGGCACAGATGCCGGGCAACATACTTGCTAGAAGAACGAGGATGGGTCCAGCACATCTCAGCTGTTTTAAACGCATAATTTTACTCCTTAATAATCGGAAGGAAAGGGGATCGGCCGGCCACCGGGCTCTCCTTCAGCAACTGCAACGCAGCTGACACTGCTGGATTCGGAAAGTAGGCTGGGCAAGCGCTCTCTTGCATAGTCGCTACAACTCAATTGCTCTGCTTCATCAATCAACTCCAAACAAGCATCTCGTGAATGACAAACGCTCTCGTCCTCTAAGAGCCGATTTAAGTCCAGTCGTTTTGCCGGACAGGATGAGTCGTTGTTGGAAGTTTCGTAGCCGTCCGGACAAGGCGTTAACTGCCTTGCGATGGAATGCACAAGCGCATGGGAGCAAACAAGCTGCCAACACGCAGGTTCAGTGTCGGAGCGTTGCCGACAGACAGCCACAGGCTCAACCAAGTTAGTATATTGGCCGCTAGTCTCAATCTGATACACACAGCGCAACAGCGCTGAGAATTGCGACGGTGCCTGACACAGCGGTTCTGCGGAAGCCGTAAACGAGGCTTGCAGTGTGCTGAGCAAAAGCAGTATGACGAGAGCTGAACTGCGGTGAGGCATTTGCATTGCGATCCTTTGGTCAAATTATCGTAGTTCTCGAGAAGTGTTATTCGCTGGCTAGACTGCGAGCAGATTGAGCAATGATTGAGATTTGACTGAGCATGCAGTGCCAGCGATGCGCGGCAGAGGCAATCTGGCGGCCGTAGGACTGGAGAGCCCGAATCGCCGGTCTACACGGGTTGAGCACCCTATTTGCCCGATAACTTTACTTATCGGGCGTTTTAATCTTAGAGTCAGGGCGGCAAATCGGAGCTCGCTCTTTTACCGCGGTTTGCATCTGCTCATTATATAAAGAGCATCTACCTCAAAAGACACTAAAGAAAGTAATCCAATGATTGAGTTTATATTCGAATATCCGCTTATACTTTGCCTCGCCATATTTTTCGCCAGAGTTGCCGACGTCTCGCTCGGCACACTTCGGACAATTTTGGTGATTGGTGGTCACAGTACCCTTTCTGCCGTAATTGGCTTTTTTGAGGTTACCATCTGGATCCTTGCTGCTGGTCAGGTTTTGAATAACTTAAGTGATTGGTATCTAGCCGCTTCCTATGCCGGTGGTTTTGCGGCTGGCAACATTGTTGGTATTTGGCTGGAATCGAAGCTCGCAATAGGATCTGAGCTGATTCGGGTAATCTCCAAGGATCCCGAGGCGAATATGGCAGAAACACTGTTAGAGAATGGAATCGAAGCAATCGAGTTAGCCGGAACCGGCAGCGATTCGCTTCCCGTTGAGATACTCTACATCGTTGAAAAGCGCTCTCAAACACCCAAGATAGTCAGTATTATAAGTGGCTGTGACCCGAAGGCTATATACACTATCTCAAATGTGAAGATGCACTATTCTATGCCATTAGCCACCCATCAGACGTTCTCGAGAATGCCTGCCGCCTTCAGACGGGCGAAGTGAAGCACTACCCTTTCCAACCTGGAAATGTGGCGAGCTTGCGAAACGCAAACTCGACATTTTACAATCGACCAGTTACCAACAATGCCAACGCGACGACTAGAACCACTCCACCGAGCCCACCGACATAGACGTTCTGCATCAAGAAAGCGATTAACAAAATAATCGCAACTGTACTTAGTAAGCCATAACGCATTCTTTGTTCCTCAATTCAATGGTTCGAATGGCTGCACTGCCAAACATCTTGAGAGAAACTATAGTTTCTTTGTGATTCGACACCATGATGCAAATCATGGAGTTGAGTAGTTGGGATTTCAAACTAGCTCGTATTCACCTTGCGTTATTTGCAGCCCCAGCCCATGCATCAGAGACCATATTCCAAATTGGCGCAATCGGGCCAAACTGGTATTCTCTACAACGCGATACTTTAAACCACACGACAACAAGCGATCCGAGGATACTGAGATGACGCGACTGAAAGAAATGAAGAGCTTTCTAGCTGAGAGCGGAATCCTTAGCGAGAATGCCCATGGTGCAGCCCTCTCCCACGATGCCCAACTTGCAGTTGCCGTTATTGTGGTGCGTGCAGCTTATTGCGACAACCGCTTTGCCAGCGAAGAGCGTGAGGAAATATTAAATGACCTCGGCTACGAATTTGGCATGGAGCGCCGTGATGTTGAGAACCTCATCGAGGAAGCTCGGGATCTGCAAAAGCTCGAATCTTGGATGAGTTCCTACATTGAGGACATTAGAGAGAACTTCGACATCGACCAGCGCATTGAGGTTCTTTCAGTAGTCTGGCGCGTTATGGAAGCTGACGGCATGGTCGACGAAGCTGATGAAGAGTTTGTAGAATCCCTCGAGCTACGCCTCGGCCTTTCTGCTGAGGAAGGAGAAGAAGCACAACGGCGCGCACAGCTCAGTCTGCCCGAAGGTAATTGACCCATATCTCATGGCTTCTATCACTGCTTCTTAGCACTCGTATCCCTCGACACACATCGAGGGGTCTTGGAGTAGATATCATCAATAGTGGCACAGTTTTGAAAAACGGGAATCACGGCCGCTTCGGCGTTCTCACCTAGCCGCAGCAACTGCCGGAAGCCAAATCCCTGACAGCGCTTCGTTGACTTGGAAACCATAAGCGAGCCCCAAGGATAACCAGTACAGCCCTGCAGTTCCCAATTATACCGTCCAGTCCGGCCAAGAGCCTGCCTCAACGAGCCTGGAGCGTTAACTCTATTGACAACATCCTGCTGTTTCCAACTTGCCGAACCATGGCCCCAATAGGCGCCGGGTAAGAGCGGACCAAGTTGGTATTTCGCTTGGTTTAACTTGGTACACCGCATCGACTTGCGGCAATCTGCGCACAGCGGATCACTCGTCGCGCTGGTTACCACAAAGCCTTCAGGACAGGTATCGAATACTCTCACATGCTCGTTCGATAACATATCCTCACTTGGCAGGGGGCAGCAGATAGCGCGAACCTTTACCTGTTCAGCGGATTGAGATCTGCTTCCGCCCGGTGTATTTACTGCGAAAACAGCATAGTTTGGGGGACAATTGCCGCTCGTAAGCTCACCCCAGTTGGCCGACCCATCGTCGCGCTCAAACAGGCCGCAGAAAGCCAATTCGTTCGCCTGCCCTACCCTCGGTGTGACGAGAAGCGCAGCAAGGAGTGCCAAGACGAAGTGAAAGGATACGGCGAATCGATACAGTGATGATTTCGACATCTGAGAATCATACCGGAGAACATCAGTTTCTAGTAGGGTATCGAGTATAGATCGAGCGGTAGCTACCAGCGGACCTATTGCTCCCCTGCTTCTTTGACAACCATTTCTGAAAATACATATCCATACCCCCGGGCCGTCAAAAGATACTTCGGCGCTGCCGGGGAGTCTTCAATTTTCGATCGTATGCGCTTCACATGTGAAATGACGCTGCGATCGTAGCCCACAACTCGATAGCCGTGTAAATGTTCATTAATTTGGTCTCGGGTAAAGGGTCTGCCGGGACTTTGTGCTAAGAAAACAAGTAGATCAAACTCTCTCGCGCTGAGTTGAGTGACTGCTCCATTTTTCAAGATTTTTCTACTGGTCAGATCAATGGTGAGTCCATCGAATTCGAGCAGCTGCGGTGCTTCTCCAAGCTTCACCGCCTCGACTCGACGCAAGGCGCTGCGAATGCGCGCCTTGAGTTCTTGTTCTCGAAACGGTTTGGTCACGTAATCATCCGCACCTTCCTCTAACAGCCTCACCGTTGTAGCTTCATCCCGCAGTCCGGTAATAACAATAATCGGAACCCATTCATTCGCTGCTCTCGCTATTCGACAAATTCTACTTCCATCGCAGCGCGGCAACATAAGATCGAGTAGAATAAGGTCATAGGCTCCTGTCTTCGCTTGCTCTATTCCTTCAAGCCCGTCTTCGACGGCCACCACTTCTAAATCAAAATCTGCGACGATCTCTAAAAGAGATTCCAAAATTTCCGGATCATCTTCTACTACTAACACTCGATTAGATTTCATTTTCATCCCTCCCCACATCACCATTTGCTATCACTCTCTCTAAGGTACCGACTCGAAACGAGAAGCAGGATCCAACGCCAACCGTTGATTCAACTGAAATTTCAGAGTCGTGCAAACGACACACCTGCTTGACGATAGCTAAGCCGAGACCGGCACTTCCAGTTTTCTTTGGACGACTGCTCTCTGTTTGAAAAAAGCGATCGAATACTCTACTGAGCTTCTCCTGTGGAATCCCCAGACCGGTATCTTTTACTGAGACCCGTATGTGCGCTTCTTCTGGCTCAACCAACACCAGGACCGAATCCTCCCTTTCGCAGTATTTAATCGCGTTTTCGAGCAAGTTGTACAGAGCCCGCCCCAAGAGATCCGCATCACCGAACACATACAGCTCCTGCTCTACTCCTTGTGCGCTTAAAGAAACTCCTTTTTCTTCAGCTAAGGGCTGGAGCTGAGGAAGGATCTCTTCACTGACCAATTCTCGAAAAGAAAATTTCTGAATATCAGCTTTCGCATCCGGAGCTTCCAATGTTGAAAGTTCGAAGAGGCTTTCGACTAAACGGCCGAGGCGCAAGACGTTGTCATGTGCGATCCGAATCAGCTCCTCTTTGCTTCGACCAGCCTCATCAGTACTGTGCATGACTCGATCTAATGAAAGCTGAGTTGCGGTAAGAGGCCCGCCTAGATCATGAGAAATTGAGGCGATCATCTCGCGACGAGAGGCATCAGTCTGTTCAAGCTTCTCAATTGTCTGTCGTATCGTCTCTACCATTCGATTCACGCTCTTGCCGAGACTGGCGACCTCGTCATTGCCCTCTTCCGGCGCTCGCGCCTGCAAATCCCCTGCTTCAAAGGAACGAACGGCATTCTGGAGCAAGCGAAAGCGTATGGTAAGCAAATAGAAGAGCCAACATCCTAGGAGCAGAGATGCGAGAAACACGATACTCGAGACCAAAGCCCCACCTCTGGTCAAATACGTATCCTCGGCCGCATCAAGAAGATGTCGATACGAACTTCCATAGAGCGCAACATACAAGTAGGCGGGAGTTCCATTGAAAATGATCGGAGCAGCGGAAAAGATCGTTTTACAACTCGCCCAGATTGGTCGCTGAGGACAGTCGCCAAATATCGGAAGTGTGCGATTTTTTCTATCGACAAGAAAATCGCGAATCGCTGCGACATCAATTGAGGTAATTCTTTCCTTGAGATCGGCTACAGACAAAGTGGATCTAAGCTGTCCCTTCTCATCAACTAGGATCTCGCCATTCTCGCTCACTACGACAAGATCGAGACGCCAATTCAGCCGACGAATCTGATCAAAGGTTCGAGCAAGCGCATCTGAATCTATTGGCTCCTGCAGTACTGGCTCCAACTTCACCGCTAGTTCCGAGGCGATCTCCCAATTTGTTTCTTGCTCAAACTTAGTTAGGGCGTAATTCCATAACCGGAGAAGGGCGAAATACTGGGCAATCGAGAGTAGCAACGCCACGAAAAAAAGAGCGACTGCAAGTTGGGCGGTAAGTGTGTTTGGCCAATAGCGTTTCATATGCCAGTTGGAGAAAACAGTTGGGTAAACCACTTGGATGTCCCTAGGTGTAGGGGGTGCAACTAGGGACATTCCCTAATATATACTAGCAGTTGCCCCCTGTCAGGGTTATTCAATAGACCTAGCGTTCTACAGTATCTACTTCTTTATGGTGGGCGATGATGACCGTTTGGTAACGGTGTGCACAATGTAAACTACCCTGCTAATCTCGCTGCGCTGTCCTATATCGTTCTAGGTAGAACACCTTTTGAATGCATTCACTTCTTCAAATTGAACTACGGCAGTAGATCAAACGCAGGAAGCCTCTCCCCTCTTCTCTTGCCAATGTGCAATCTAGGAAAGAGCGACTGTGTAGGATAGCCGGAATCATGATGAATTCTATCAGCAATCGTCAATACAGCTCTGAAATTACTAGAACTTCAGAGATAGCAGCCAACCACTGCCGCTTTGCATTAGTGAGAAGGCCCCCCAAAATGCTATTAAGATTAGCTCTGTGAAACACCTTAGGTAGCAACGGATAAAGAATGACTGCACAACCACTACGATACTTAGTACTAGTCTTGTTTTCTCTTCCGATCTTGGCCGCACTCAGCGGCTGTTCGATTCTAGATCATCCGATACTCGATACCCGAACGACATCAGGCGTGTTGGCTCGCTACGAGAAATCTAAGGACCCAAAACCCGTAGTTAAGTTTCTCTTTCGTCACGGCAGAGACACCCCAGATCAAAAAGAATTAGTTCAAGTCGCTGAGTGGTCGATCGACAAAAGAATAATGTTTATTCGGCTGTTGGATAAACTTGAGAATGAATACAAGGAAACCTTTATCACGGAGTTTCCAAAAGCCGTTGCTGCTAGCTCGAGTAAAGATGCTTTTCTTGCCGAGTATGGGCAAAGCATAGCTCCGAGTGTTGCGAGAATAGTCTCACAGATAAAGTCGAAATAGAGCGAAGCAACTAGCGAGTGCCGAGTACGGCCCGCACATCACTCTGTTCAACCCACACCCCTTTTGACTCCTGGCAATAGTAAATCGGAATGCTGCCGCGAAATGGTATTTCGAGCATGACCTCGCCTGAGATCGGCGAGACTTTGTCACTGGGGGTTCCACTGCGTACCGCTTGTTCGATTTTTGATTGCACACTGTGTAGGTTGCCGACCAAAACCCCCAAATCGTCTTCATCAAACCAGGTTCCATTGCAATTCGGACATATATCCAGGGTAACAGAGGCTTCCGGAGTCTTAACTGACTTGAGTTCCTTACCCTGACAATTTGGACACGGTTTCATCGGTGCTCCGAGTGGTTATCGTAGTTAACAAGGTCTTCGGTAGTTATACAGAAATATGTGTATAACAACAATCACGATGTGTATTTTCATTTAGCATTCGAATACCAGGGCAAGCTCGTGATAGAGATCAATGAGTGCCACGGTACGAAGGGTTTCAAAGAGTGTGTCGGGAGTAAGATCCCATTCTCAGTCCCGGCCCACTCCTACAGTTGCGGTTTTGCCGCGTAGGGGGGATTTCAGTTTTCTCTACTCCGGAGACATAGCAATGATGTCGAACGACTTTAGCCCTGCGAATCGTTTCGCACGGGGCTGCTACCCTTACCTGACGATGAGAGGTAGTTCGGATGAATCGCCTCCCAGCGCCGAACCACCGAAGAAAAAGAGCAGATGGCTAAACGCATTGATGCTCGCACCTTGGATCTTCTCTGTTGTTATGACTTTTGTCGCATACCAACAACACGAGAGAGTCTGGGAAGTGCGCATGGATCGAGAGACCTATGTGAATTTCTCGCACAGGGTCGTCGATCAACGCGATGACCTTGCTCGTCGACTTGCGAAATCTGAACGCCAGTATACAGATCTGGTTCGCAGCAAGGATAGAATCGCGAGAGATAATTCGTTTCTGCAAGTCGCACAACAAAAGCTCTACGAAGCGCATCTCGCGCAAAGCCGCAAGTTGCTCGAAACAGAATTTGACCTCATGGATGAAAAGAGCAAGGCCGAGATGTACGAGACCTTGTGGAAAAAGCATGCACGGACTGTCCTGCTGGATCCAACTCACACTGCCAAGCGATGACCCCCCGGAGATCAAGATGTCACCGACAAGATCACCCCCCGCGCCTCAGACCTGAAGGACTCCGTCCGTGGCGCTTTTTCTTTCCTTTACTCGTCTTCGATTTCAGCAAACTTGTACCCTACACCTCGAACCGTTATCACATACTGTGGTTTCGAAGGATTAGGCTCAAGCTTTGCGCG
>CBDUGV010000161.1:0-9917 GCA_965366815.1 uncultured Bdellovibrionales bacterium
CAAGCCAGCTTTTACAGAATGCATTAACTCATATAGCGGTATAGTTTAATGTCTGAATCTGACAAGTATCCTACCCGAAATAGTATAGAAGAGTTTCTTGCGCGCGAAGCTCCGGCGATGGGTTCGCATAGTGCTGATCTGCCCGATGGCTTGGTCCGCACCTTTGTCAGCGGCGAAGAGGCGATAGTCGATGGCTTTCAAAACTCCCTCAGGCCCACCAGTATGGCAGAGTATGTTGGCCAGCAGCGCATTCTCGATAACCTTTCGATTGCAATTGGTGCAGCGCGACGCCGAAATGAGCCGGTAGATCACGTGCTACTCCATGGACCTCCTGGCTTGGGTAAAACGACCCTCGCTGGAGTCATCGCCGAAGAACTGGGTGTATCGATGAAGGCGACTTCTGGTCCAGTGATTGAGCGTCCAGGAGATCTGGCCGCCGTACTGTCGGGCTTGGCAGAGGGAGATGTTCTATTCATTGATGAAATTCACCGACTCAATCATGTGGTGGAGGAGATCTTGTATCCAGCGATGGAGGACTATTCGATTGATATCCTCATCGGACAAGGATCTGCGGCTCGTTCGGTAAAATTGGCTTTAAAACCGTTTACCCTCGTGGGCGCTACTACCCGTACGGGGCTTCTCACCGCTCCCTTGCGTTCACGGTTCGGAATATCAGAGCGAGTTGAATTCTATTCTGTAGAGGAGTTGACCCAAATCATTTCTCGATCGGCGAAGATTCTTGACGTTGAAGTCCCAATTGAGGGAGCCCGCAGTATTGCTGAGCGATCGAGAGGAACTCCTCGAATTGCCAATCGTCTCCTTAAGCGTGCGAGGGATTTTGCACAGGAGAAAGCGAACTCGATTGTCACTGCAGAGGTCGCGGGGCTCGCGATGGACTTGCTCGATATCGATGCGAGAGGGTTCGATCGAATGGATCGACATCTCTTGACGACGATAATTGAAAAGTTTGATGGAGGCCCCGTCGGCTTGGATACTCTCGCAGCGGCAATTCACGAAGACAAGGGCACAATCGAAGATGTCTATGAGCCGTATCTAATGCAGGAAGGATTTCTCGTAAGAACTCCTCGGGGTCGTATGGCTACCGTAGCTGCTTGCGGTTATTTCGGTGCTGAAACCCAGCGCCCCATGAAAGAATATTCAATTAGGCTCGATACGCAGACCAAACGAGAAGAGTAAGAGCCTTCTTCTCGTTCAGAGCGGCGGTATGGAAACTCACGAGCAATCAAAATCACCAAAGTACACATTTGATCGCTGGACGGTCATCCTCAGTGCGACTCTGCTTCTCATTTTACTCGGAATAGCGGTCTTTCTCCATGAACGCATTCCAGTTCTGGAGGCAGAAGATAGTCTAGCGAGTAATGTTGGTTTCTTTCTGTTGATCAACCTCAATATCGTCGTGGTGATGATTCTTGGCTTTCTCGTCATCAAGAACATCATCAAGCTGGTTTTAGATCGAAAACGCAATATCCTCGGTTCCAAGTTGCGAACTCGTCTTGTGGTGGCCTTCGTTGGGCTTTCGCTGATTCCAACTGTTTTATTGTTTACAGTGGCAAAAGGCATTCTTGAGCGAGTTCTACAAGGCTGGTTCTCCCCTCAGGTCGCTGCCTCAGTTGATGGCGCCTTGAACGTGGCTCGGCTCCACTACGAAGGAGAAGAATCACAGCTGTATCGACAAATGACACATCTCTCTGAGAAACTGAGCAGTGTCTCTCCCTATCTTCATAGTTCGGCCGATCTCGAAAAGGATTTTAATGATCCTCAATTTCTCGGTGTGCTTGAGGGGTACCTTGAAGAGAAGCGTCGAGAGTATGGACTTTTCGATCTTTCACTACTCGATGAAGCGGGACGGGTGCTGGCTCGGGCATCAAGCCATGCGGCAAAACGAAACGTGGTCGCCAATCCAAGTCCAAACTATGCAGCCGTGTATCGCTCTCTACACGATGAGATACTGGTACAGCCCGAGCAGTCGTTAAACGGAGAGTTTCTGAGGGGGTACGCGCCGATCTCTGTGGTGGGCTCAACGGTATTTGGCCGCGATGGGCCAATTGACGGCGAGGTTATTTCGAATCAATACTCGCTTGTTGGCACCTTTTGGATTTCCCCGGAGCTGAGTAAGACCCTGGCAGCGGTAATTAACGCTCATGATGACTACAATGAGCTCAGGACGTATCGACGACCGCTGGCCTCGAGCTATTTTCTCACGCTGGTGGTTGTTACCCTATTGATTATTTTTGCCGCAGTTTGGGTAGGGTTTTATCTCGCGCGGGGCGTGTCGGTTCCGATCGGCCTCATTGCAGAGGGAACCCAGCAGGTAGCACACGGGAATCTTGAATATCGCATACCTGAGATAGGCGATGACGAACTTAGCTTACTCGTCCGCTCTTTCAACACGATGACGATAGACCTCAAAGATACCACTGACGAGCTTGAGTCACGCCGTCGGTATATGGAAACAGTCTTAGCTCGCGTGGGAGTTGGAGTTGTCTCGCTCGATCCTAAGGGTGCGATAATGACTTGTAATATGGCAGCTGGAGAGATTCTCGGGATTAGAGATCCAGCATCAGTTGTTTTACAGCCCTACAAGAAAGTCTTCCCCGATGCCTTAGGCGAGCAAACGAAGGAACTTGTTGAATCTCTGTTTTCCCGAAAGAGCAACATTGTGTCCTCACATCTGTCGATTGTCGTCGATGCGATGCCGAAGCATTTACAGCTTACCTTTACTAAGCTTGTCGGTGAAGCGGGCTCTCAGCTTGGAGTCGTTATGCTCCTTGATGATATTACCGAGTTAGTAAGTGCACAGCGAATGTCTGCCTGGAGAGAGGTGGCTCGGCGTATCGCTCACGAGATAAAGAATCCCTTAACGCCGATTCAACTTTGCGCTCAAAGAATGCAGCGCAAGTTCGGAACTTCCGGTGAATCTATTCTACCTATTCAGATTCTGAAGGAAAGTGATAAAGAACTGATTCAAGAGTCGACCGAAGTGATAGTCAGACAAGTGGAGATGCTTCGACGTTTGGTAAATGAATTTTCTCGATTTGCACGAATGCCAAAAGTTCAGCTCGCTATTGCTGATATTGGTGCGGTGGTCGAGGAGGCTGTGAGATTTTTCGATGACGCACATCGTTCGATCGAGTTTTCCACCGTGATAGATCGTTCGGTTCCTCGATTTCCGATCGACAGTGAACAGATGAATCGGGTGCTTGTAAATCTAATCGATAATAGCGTTGCTTCTGTCCAGAGCGAGATGCAGCGACGGGGGGATGAAAACTATCAAGCCAAGATAGAAGTGGAAGCACATTACAACGAGAGTCTCTCAATGGTGTCTTTAGTTGTTGCTGACAATGGACAAGGTATTACTGCCGAAGACAAACCTCGACTCTTTGAACCCTATTTCTCAACTAAGCACTCTGGAACTGGGCTTGGATTGGCGATTGTCAATACTATTGTAGCCGATCATAATGGATATATTCGGGTGGGAGACAATACTCCTCAGGGAGCAAAGTTTACTATTGAGCTTCCCGTCACGCAGGAAGCGCTCCGCAAGCGAGCCTAATCTTGGAAAAACCGCTGCTGCTTATTTTTGGTGTTTTGATTGCCTGTCTACTCTGTGAAGGAATCCTTCGCGCTGTCGGCGCCGCCCCGGAAGTCGCCTATGTAGAAAAATGGCGGTTGCGGCTCTCTGAGAATCCGAAGATCGGCTATGAAATGATTCCCAATCTCGATGCCCGCGGCAAGTCGGTCCAGTTCTTCGGCTATGTGGGGCGTAGCAATAGCATGGGATTTCGGGATTACGAACATAGCCTCGAGAACGAAGATCAGCGGACACGAATTATCGTCTTAGGTGATAGTCTTAGTGCCGGACTTTGGCTTGCCAAAGACGAGGAAGTGTTCCCAGCTCAACTCGAAACCTTACTCAATCAAGACGGCGAGCAGTTTGAAGTCTTTAATTTCGGCGTTCTTGGATATAATACGTTGCAAGAGGTCGAAACATTGAGGGAGAAAGGCTTGCAGTTTCGGCCGGACGTGGTGGTCCTTCAATATTGTCTCAACGATCGAAGGCAAGATGACGGTGGAGGCTACTATCATCTTCTTTTAGAAGCCAAAAAAAAGGGAACCGTCGCGCATGAGAAAATTCATCCAGTCCTCGCCACGAGTGCCTTGTATCGATTTTTCCGATTTCGCGTTCTTGCTGAGTTCGGCATGGCACCAACCTCCTCGATAGCGGATAGAAGCGCTGATTTTTTTGCTAAAGATACCGTACATGAATCACTTCAAGATTTACGCTCGCTTGCAGATCAACATGGATTCAAGGTTTTGGTGGTTCTCTTTCCCGAGTTCACGGCAATTGATGCGAATAAGCCAGAATACGAATTTTTCGAGGAGCATCAAACTATTGCTTCCTGGGCAACTGAGCTTGGTTTTGAATACCTCGATCTCCTCGAACCGATGCGGCGATGCAAAGCAGAGAATCCTCAAGAATTAATTGCCTTCGATCTCTATCATCCACGCGCCAGTGGGTATCGCTGTGCGGCGGAGGAGACTAAACGGGTCATTCGTCAAATGCTCAATGACTAGGAATCATCTGGGCAGTATCGAACGACGCTCAGTGGAAGTGGGAGCGTACCGAGCCTTGCTTCAACTTGATAGACGATATCACATTCACCAAACCAGTCAGCCCACGCCTCGCGCGGAATGCTGACATAGTAGAAGGGTGGAGTCGCCTTTCCCTTTAAATGTGCGAGATGCGTTATCTTGAATTCGGGTCTGGTAAACAAGGCGAGTGAATGATAGGGGCCGTTCATGTAGACGGGGGCCTTCGTGCTGCCATTCGAATTCAACCATTCAGCCGCCTTCCTCAGGCTGATGCCGAGATGATCTGTGTCGAATTGTTTTTCAAGCGGTTTGTTGACACTGGGGTCGTGGAAGAATTTTTGGCTGACGCGATTGAAATACAAAGCCGTATAGGGTCCAAGCGATCGCATATCAAGCGCTACTATCGAATAGTTTGCAATGAGCATAAGTGCAAGACCTGCTCGGAGTGCTCTCGAGCGAAGCGATTGAAAGAGAGCAGCAATCGTTGCAGCAGCTAGTATGGCTATCGGTGGCATGACAAATAGAAACTGGCGTGGTCCCGCATCGAGAGTCGAACCTTTGCCTATGGCGTAGGCTAATAAGAAAAACGCCTGGAACAGCAGCAACACGAAAGACGCTGCTTGTAGATTGGAAAGGCGTCGAAAGCGTATGAGGAAAGAAAGGACTCCGCAAAGAGCAATTGCCGTAGTTGCGGCTGGAATCGAGACCAGTAACCAGAGGGGCATGTAAAACCAGGGAACTTCTTTTGTTGAGATAGTCTCACCGGCAAACCGCAATGACCCTTGAAAGGCATGATTAGAAAAATACTGAAGTGTCTCCTGGAGCCAAGTAAGAGGCGTGGACCAGGCTGGTGGATGGCAGACATAGACGATAGCGGCCCAAACCGCTACCAGGGGGAGATATATAAGCCCGCTTCGAATCAGGAATTGAATGTGCCGAGACTCTTTTCGTCGCAGGAGGAGAGTCAGATGACTCAACCCGACAAAACCGAATAGGGCGATGCCGCCAGCTCGGATACTCGTGGTTAGGCCTATCGCAATTGCCAGCAACAAACCGACTCCAAAGCAGGTATTCTTTCCGATTCGCGGACCCTCTGCATCTGAGAAGCAGCGATCGAGAAATAGCGCGGCGAGAAGACAACTCAGCGTCATGGCTGCCGCAAAGGGGGCATCTTTCGGATTGAATTGGCTATGCCCCCAAAAACGCGGCATGAGGGCTAAGAGAATCGGACCTAGCCAGGCCAAACGAGGAGTCGACAGAATACCGACAAAGCAAGCTGCTGCCAGATACGCCATCAAGCTACACAGAAAGACCATACTGTGTTTCAGTAGATAAAATCTTGGGTCGGCAACGTGTTCATGACCAAGTATCATCGCGCGAATCATTCGCAGTTCGCTCGATTGAGATTCAGATTGAAGCGGGCCCAGCAACGGTGAGCTAATCGAGTATAATAGTCGTCCAGCTACATCGATTAGAGTTCCGTAATACTGCAAATCGAAGGGGAGGGGTTTCGCTTCACGGATAAGGCTATAATGGAGGTGAGGAACTTCCGCATGCAGGGCTTCATCCCACATCAGTCCACTCTCAGGCACACTGTAGAGCCCAAGTAGAGAAATCAGCAGGATGACCGCAACAGTCGCCCTATGTCGATGTAGTAATTGACCATTTAGCATAGACAAACTGAGCTATTTATCGCTTAACTAGCGACATGGCAATTCTTGAGTTACTTTTCTCGACACTTCTACTCTCAATTCTCGTTCTCTTGCTGCTTTTGCCACTCGGGCACTTAGTGCTGACTCGGTTTTTTGCCTGTAATTCGATAAATCTCGAAGTGCTCGCTGCGTATGGAGTATCTTTGCTGTGCTATGCGGCCCTCATGCCCATTTTACTTTCTGTTGGTTTGCCGCAAGAGGCCATCTCCTGGCTCCTTCTTCTTGTTGTTGCAACTTCGTTCTTCTTCTGGTTTCGCGGGAAGTATTGGTTGCGGGTTGTCAGCAGCGGCTCTCATTTCGAGTGCCTGGTTCTGCTTGCCTACGTGCTTTTGTGTACGCTCACCGCGGCCTTCCCCGACGGTTCCATTGACTCGGTCTCGATCCACACGAGTATGGCACTCAGCAGTTTGGCGATAGATAACCTCATACCGTATAACGTCGCGAGGTACCTCTTGGAGGGAATTCCAATGGCGGATCTTCCCGTGGTTCCCGACTGGTCGGCGGGTGACAGGGGGCCATTGGCGGGATTATTCGTTGCGACATTCTTTTCTCTTCTCCAATTGCGAGATTTAGCTGCTTGGGATATCGCCGCACCAGGTCTGGTCTTTGTGTATCACGTAGTCTTAAGCGTGTTGAACGGACTTGCCGTAGTTGCCGTTGCAAATATTAGCAGAGAGGTATTCGGACGGCGAAGTGCTGCAATTGCCTTGCTCTTGCTGTTGACTACTCACTTTTGCTTCGTAAACGTTTTGTTTTCTTGGCCGAAGTTTCTCGTAGCCTATTTTTTTCTGACTGGATTGACCTTTCTCATACGCCCACACTCTCGCATTGTTGCTGGGGCTTTTCTTGCCGCTGCGTTGTTGAGTCATGATTCAGCCTTATTCTGTGTGCTTGGAGTCTTTGCCGCAGTCATCATCCAACTGCTGATGCGACGGCGTTTGGATCTGCTTCGACAAGCCGCGGTTCTCGCCCTTTGTTTTTCCCTCCTGTATGCACCCTGGCCCCTCTACAAAGCTCTACGGGTTCCCTCTGCCAACAAACTTGTACTCTTACATGTATTTGATGCAGATCCGAATCGAGTTGCCGATATGACCTTTCGACAGGCTGCTGATGAGTATTTTGTAAACAACTCTGCGGCAGAGTTGCTGCGGGCCCGCTGGGTCAATCTGACGCACCCGTTTGACCTGAGCTACGTCTTTCGCCATCGCCGACATTGGCAAAAGAACCCAAAGGCGTTGGTCGAGGAAAGTTTAGAACTGTCATTTAATCGGATAATTCTAAGTCTTGGTGTTTGGACGTTTCTGCTGTTGCTACTCTCATTGTTTCAACTACCGAAGGGGCTTGACCCGCCAAAGAAGAAGCTGATTTTCGGTCTGCTGGCCGGGGGCTATGGGGGTCTACTCGTCAGTACCGCACTATTTGGCGCTAACCCAATGACCTTAACGTATGTCTGGGGATATCCGGCATTCGCCGTTTCTGTCATTCCAGTTGCAGGTCTTCTCTCAAAAGCCAGTATCCTGTCAGCGCTGACGCTGGGTCTTGTCCTCGCATGTAATTTGGCTCAAGCGGTACTCCTGTTCTTTCTAAGTGGCTGGACCAAAGTCGCCAGTTTTGTTGATTATCAAGTGTTGCTGGTGCAAGTTGTGCTCGGGGGTATTCTATTCCTTGGCCTGTTGTATATGGTTCGCGCAACTGAGCGAGAGCAGCTCTCGAGTCGTATTGAGTATTGAACGTGAACATGGGGATAAAGACGAAAAATCAAGCAACATACCCGATAGGCATCTCGCTCTGTACAACGCTTTTGGTGTTTGGCCTGCTTATCCTGCCTTTTTGGCGAGAATTTCTCCCTCATCATCAGAGAGCGAAACTGGTCAAGCCAGAGCAAGTTGAGCTAGACGCTGAAGCATTCACGATCCCTTCAGGACAGAGCATTCAAGGTAATCCCCAGCTCAATCATTCTGGAACACGTGCACTGTTCGTTCTCAGCCAAGAGGCTGTTGACGCTCCCGGAGCTTACAATGCGCTCTACCTTTGGGAACGTGGCTCAGGATTTCGTCGTTTGTCAGAGGATGGGGTTCAAGTGCTCACCTATGGGACAGAACGTGCTGTGGGCTTTACCTCAGACGGTACACGAGCATTGTATTTTGGAAAAACCGACTCTATGCCAGCCGTAACTGCCAAGCTCTATATATGGGAAGAGGGAGCAGGTTCAAGCGTGTTGCTTGAGAGAACGTTTGAAGGACCTTGGTCCCTTGCATTGGCTGGATCAGGAGAGAGAGCTTTGTTGTTTCCACAAACGGCAAAGCAGCAGGGGGCTGCTGCATTGGCGCTTCGCTTCCCGCCACGCATATCGAGCCCTAGCGGAGCAGTCTTTCCACCCAAGGTCATTGTCGAGTCTCTTGCGCACTCGAGTTCTCCATTGGCAACTGTTTTGGATGGAGCCCTTGAAACTCGTATTGAAAGAACATCGGCAAATTCTGTAGCAGTACGTCGGCAGCGCTCCGGTCTACGGGCCGCAGTTGTCGATGATGTAAACGGCGATCAAAGGAGCGATCTACTTACGGTGGTCAGAGGCCAGCGCAGTACTCTTCTATGGCGCGGTTTTTTCCTCGAGCCAGGGCACTCTTGGAACAGGCTTCTCTATGGTTCCGCTGGGAAGTATTTCACCTGGCAACTCGGAGACCCTGCCGGCGTTCCAGTCCCTGGGGATTACAATGGTGATGGAGCGCTCGATTTGGCTACCTTCACACCAGGGTATGGCACCGAGTGGCATGAACGCCCAGGGCCATGGGCATTGTATTTGTCCAACCCACTCAACAATGGGCTCAATCGGTTTGGTGATGTGCTGCACTTGCGCATGGAATGGGGACATAGCGATGCTAGGGCGGTACCCGGCGACTATGACGCTGATGGGACTACCGATCTTGCCTATTTTATGCCGGAAAATGGGATGTGGTACATGCTGTATGCAAAAGACGATTTCCAATTGGTCAAAGCGCATCTTCGAGATCCGATGCATGGCACTGCCTATCATTGGGGTCAAGCAGGTGATGTGCCAGTGCCGGCCGATTACAATGGTGATGGTCGGACCGACATCGCAATATGGCGGGTAATGAAGGAGCCCGGCGATCAGAAAGCTCAATGGCACATTGGAATTCTCGGTGACTCGCTTGAGGGCCAGCTGCGAGAACTCGGAAGGAAAGGGGATATACCCTTTGCCGCCGATCTTGACTGTGATGGCAGCGCTGAACCTATGGTATATCGCCCGGAAGATGGCCACTGGTTAGTTTGGCGACCAAGTGGTAGTCCAGAGCGCCTCACATTTGGGGCAATTGGCGATCTGCCAATAGTTGGGGACTTTGATGCAGATGGTTGTAGTGACGTAGGGCTGTTTAGCGAGAAAGGCGAAGTTCGTTGGAAGCTGCGCAATTCCTCTCGCAGTTCGGCGAGAGAGGAAGCTTTGTCTGCTTCCCTGCCCAAGATCACCGAGCTACGCTGGGGTGAAGGCAGGGCGCTTCCTGCCCAATGGGTGCTCAAGCTTCATCAAATGGGACATTGAGCGAAGCGGGATTACTCTTCGCTCTTAGAATT
>CBDUGV010000162.1:0-9907 GCA_965366815.1 uncultured Bdellovibrionales bacterium
CTCAGCACGTGAGAAGGTGTCGCGCTGGTAGACTGACAGGCTGAACTTACCGAGACAGCCACTTTACTGCTAATCTTACCTAGGAGCCTCGCGTTATCAACGCCGTCGAATCGAATATTGAGATTGCCGGGAATTCGATATTTCGTAGAACCAATCACATGGAGCCCTCCTACTGCAGTTTGGAGAATCTCCAACAAGCGCGCGGCAAGAGAATGCATTTGCTCTGCGTCTCGCGCAAGGTGTTTTTCAGCAAGCTCGCAGGCTTTCCCCAGACCAACGATACCGGGCACATTCAGAGTTCCAGAGCGATAGCCATTTTCATGTCCGCCCCCGTCAAGCTGCGGAGTGATTCTCGTTCCTTTCCGAACAAACAACGCGCCGACCCCTTTTGGGCCGTAGACCTTATGCCCACTGAGAGAGAGCATGGTGACCGCAAGATCTCTCACGTCTATCCGGCATTTCCCAACTGCTTGAGTCGCATCGCAGTGGAATGCAACGTTTCTCTGCTTACAAATCTCGCCAATCTTTTTGATGTTGTGGGTTACACCAATCTCGTTATTGGCATACATCAGTGTGACGAGGCGCGTCTCAGTGCGGATCTCCTTCTCGAGGTCTGGGAGCGAGAGCATGCCCTGCGGATTTACTGGCAAAAGACTGACTGTTGCACCGTTTCGCTTGAGCGATTCGAGCGGATCGAGAACAGATTTATGTTCTGTCGTTGCGGAAATAAAATGTCCTTGGCCGGTCCCTTTGATTGCAAGGTTGTTCGATTCCGTTGCGCCACTGGTAAAGACAATTTCTTCTGGACTGGCCTGTATCAGAGAAGCAACTTGTTCGCGGGCAACTTGCACCAATTCTTCTGCATACCAGCCATAGGCGTGCGTACTGCTCGCAGGATTGCCAAATTGTTCCAAATACGGCACCCGCATTGCCTCAAAAACTGCCGGATCAAGCGGTGTGGTAGCGTTGTTGTCTAGATATACGGATTTCATCGACTAGCTCAGAGCTAGCATTCGCTCGAGAGGCTCAAGCGCGCGCTGTTGGATTGCCTCTGGCACCAGTATTTCGGGTGTCTCATCGCGAAGATTCAAGTAAATCTTTTCCAAGGAGCTAAGCCGCATGAATGGGCACTCGGCACAGTTGCAGGTCTCACTATTGGGCGTTGCGTGAAATTTCTTCTGGGGGCTGGCTTTCTGCATCTGGTGAATAATCCCCGCTTCAGTGACCACGATAAATTCGTCAACATCTGCGGTCTTCGTGTAGTTCAAAAGAGAGCT
Organism: uncultured Bdellovibrionales bacterium; assembly: GCA_965366815.1. Lineage (GTDB taxonomy): Bacteria > Bdellovibrionota_C > UBA2361 > SZUA-149 > SZUA-149 > CBDUGV01. The sequence goes on from CBDUGV010000162.1 coordinate 1,278, forward strand.
TGTTGAACCAATATGATCCGCGATGTCTAAAACTGATTCAGGGCATTCTGGATGGGCGATAATCTGCGCAGCCGGATTTCGAGCTTGGAGCTGGACGATTTTCTTTGCGTCAAACATTTCATGAACCATGCAAGCGCCCTCCCACAAAACCATATCTCGGCCTGTTTTTCGAATGAGGTAGCGCCCCAAATGCTGGTCTGGTGCAAACAAGATCTTCTGATCTTTCGGAAAAGATTCGATAATCTTCACGGCGTTCGTCGAGGTGCAGAGGACGTCACTGAGTGCTTTCACCCCAACGCTGGAGTTTACGTACGTCACCACCTTGTGATCGGGATAGTTCGCAATGAATTTCGCAAATTCATCTTCAGGGCAGTTGTCTGCAAGTGAGCAACCGGCCTTCATATCTGGAACGAGCACTTTCTTTTCGGGACTAAGAATCTTAGCCGTCTCACCCATAAACACGACGCCAGCCAAAACGATGATGCTCGCTTCAGTGGCTTTCCCTTGTTGAGCCAGACCTAAGCTGTCCCCTACGTAGTCGGCAATATCCTGAATAGCGCCTTCTTGGTAGTAGTGTGCCATGAGTACTGCATTCTTCTCTTTTCTCAGGCGGTCGATTTCATCAACGAGTTCCTCTGCCGCAGGCAGAGAATCAGCTGGATTATTATCCAGGGCCTCTATTGTGGATTCTTCGAATGTAGGTAGATTTGTTTCCATTCTCACGCGGCACGTTTTACTGAAGGGTAAACCTAAGTATGATACGCGGAAATGTCAACCGAGGGGCGAAAATTAGTAAAGAGTTAGAGGAATTTACCCGGGTTCGGGTGTTGTTGGGTGGACGTGTTCAAGGCGTTGGTTTTCGCTATTGGACCCAGAATACAGCGCTCAAGCAGGGAGTGGCTGGCTGGGTGCGAAATCTCGAAGATGGGCGGGTCGAAACCGTCTTGGAGGGAACGTCTGTGGCGGTTGAGCAGATGCTCAGCTTGCTCAAGCGAGGACCTATTGCTGCGAGGGTCGACAGTTGTGCGGTTGAGGTTGCTGAATATACCGGCGAATTTTCTGATTTCGAACTACGTCGGAGTTAGGGAGCGTATAGATTTTGTAAAGCGTATGTCATTTCGAACCAGAATTCCATTTTGCCTGGCGCCCCTCCTTTTGCTCCTTTGCGCGGCTCCACCCTTGTTGGCGGCAGATTCGAAAAAACCAGATTCGAAGAAACCGGTTTCGAAGGAAACCTCTGAAGAGCAGCTTATGAATTGCGCCTTCTACCGCTCAAAACGAGAAGGTGTGCCGGTCTACGAAAAAGCGGATCGCAGTAGCCCCGTGCTCCACAAGCTGGCCCTTGGAGAGTATGTTTGTCACATTGGTTCGCGTGGTACGTTCGCAATCCTCGATTGGCGCAAACAGTCACTGATTAATAAAGAGGAAAAATCGACACAGGAAAAATCCAAGGAGCCCCTTCCCGAACTTGCCTATGTGCGTTTAGTTGACCTTTGGAAGGATGATCGCCCGCGACCAAGCGGTGCTGAGGACAAAGATTTCTTTTCGCAAGCGAAAGAGCATATCAATTCGATTGGCGATTCGCTTGCCCCAGATGATATCTTTGGCCCGCTCCGCCCGATTATCGATATAATTCATCCGCCAACGAAATGTCGCGCTGGGAAAATCTGCGAGAAAGTAGAGCAGGAGCAGCGCAAGTTGGAAGAAAGAGCAAAGGAAAAAGAAAAAGGGAGTTAAGTAACAGAGACCTATCTCCTACCTAACTCCCGCAGGGGGCTCTAAAGCATTAAGAGCTCGAATGTCTCTCTACCCATTGTTCAACTAGGTTTGGGCCGCGTTTTTCACGTTTTTCGCGTTTCTCTCGGCGTTTTTCGTGTTTCTCTTTTCGTTTTTCGCGCTCGGCTTTCAGCGCGTTTCGCTGCTCTGGTGTTAGGGCGCTCAACGTGGCTGCTCGCATTTTTGCTCGAAGGATGGCCTGTTTGCCCAAGGCCGTGCCGAGTTTTTGCGCCGCGGCGCTCACTGCCGCTTCATCCAGTTTCTCGGCCATTGTGGCTTGGTGCATTTCCTTTCTAGCTTCGCGAACCGCTTCGTGACTCGATTGAAGTTGGTCTTGATGAGATTTTATCGAGTTCGCAATTGCTGTTTTCTGTTCACTACTCAAGTCGAATTTCAACAATAGTTTCGTGAGACCAGCGCCAGCTTTATTGTGTTTGCCTTTGCCGAACGGTTGAGCGTGTGTCACAGCAATGGATGTGAAGACGAACGCCGATAAACTTAGAACTGCGGATATTAATGCCATTTTTTTCATTTCTGAACCTCTTGTTGTTTGAAAGCTTTTCGAGTGCTTGCATACTCTCTGGGTAGTTAGTGGCAGAGCCCGAGAGGGAGGTTTACCTATCCATTGTGTTTTTCTGACTTTTATTAGACTCTAGGGGCCAGTGAACGGCCCAGCTGTCGTATTTTCAGAAGCAATTTCAAATAGTTATTGAGAAGTTATGAGTTTCTACACCGCCAAAAAGGTACTCGTTACAGGTGCGACCGGCTTCGTGGGCGGACACCTTGCCAACCGACTTATTGAGCTTGGCGCTCAGACCCGCGTTTTGGTCCGAAAAAGCGCTGATGCCGAGAAGGTTTCTCAGCTGCGTGAGGCCGGGGCAGAAGTTGTCTACGGAGATGTCGCTGATCGGGAATCAGTCTTCCAAGCAGTGGAGGGCTGTGAGCGAATTTTTCATATCGCCGCATTGTTTCGACAAGCAAAGTTCCCAGACGAAGTCTATTACCAAGTCAATGTCGAAGGCACCCGGAATGTCTTGGATGCAGCCGAGCAGTATGGTGTGCAGCGTGTCGTGCACTGTAGTACGGTTGGGGTGCATAGCCATATCCCGTCTCCGCCCGCGGCTGAAGACGAGCCGTACCGGCCCGGAGATATATATCAAGTTACTAAGTGCGAAGGTGAGAAAGTTGCTCTTGAGCGATTTCGCTCTGGATCATTAGAAGGCGTTGTAGTCCGTCCTGCAATGATTTGGGGTGAAGGGGACCGCCGCATGTTGAAGTTGTTCAAAGGAGTTTCCCAGAGACGGTTCCCGGTAATTGGATCGGGGAAAACACTGACTCACTGGGTTTATGTACATGATTTAGTTGATGGGATGTTGCTTGCTGGTGAGAAGCCAGAGGCCAAAGGACAAATCTACATCTTTGCCGGCAAAGCACCTGCTTCAATTTCAGAACTGGTTGAGGCGGTTGCTGATCACGCTGGTGTGAAACCACTTCCCTTTAAGGTACCAGCTGCCCCTATGCAACTTCTTGGCAGCGCGATGGAAGTTGTGTGCAAACCGTTTGGCGTTGAGCCACCGATTTATCGGCGGAGAGTCGATTTTTTCACGAAAGATCGTTCATTTGATACGTCGAAAGCACAGAAGGAACTGGGATATTCGCCACGGCATGATTTTCATACTGAAGTGGGCAATATCTACCAGTGGTATCGCCAACAGAATTGGCTTGACTAGAGGGTTTGATGAAGCTTCGTTTGTTCATTGCTGTTGCCTTACTCGCTTGCCTCTTCTACTTCGTAGGCGCAGTTGAACTACTACAAATCTTTCGACAAATCGATCCGTTTTTTCTTACGCTTTTGCTTCTCCTCGCTTTTGTTATGGTCTGGGCGAGCTGCTTGAAATGGCAGTTGTTTATCAAGGCGAGTGGGAATCATGTGCCTATTCTGCACTTGATGAAACTGTATAGCGTTGGCTATTTTTTCAATACCTTTACTCCGTCGTATGTGGGCGGAGATCTTGCCCGTAGCTTTCACCTTGGAAGATATCTCTCTAATCAGGGAGATGCACTCATAGCGACGTTCCTCGAGCGTTTTACCGGATTACTCGCAATGTCGTTGTTGGGTGTTACTTTTTTATTATTGGGTACGAAAGCGACAGCGGGGCTTAGTCTGGCAATTCTTATGGTCGCAGGTGGGGCAATCTTTCTTTCGACACTTTGCTTTTCTAAAACAGTTGCTGAATTCAGTTTCCCACTCTTTAAACGATTAGCGCAGGCATTTGTGCCCGCAAAGCTGAAGACAAAAGTATTGATGCTGATCGACAAGGTCGATGAGGGGATGCAGCATGCACGACGCAATGTTCCGCTACTCATCAAAGCCTTGTTGCTCTCACTTTTTTTTCACTGCTTGACGGTGCTCAATACCTACCTGGCTGCTCGTTCCGTTGGCTGGGAAGATCCTGATATCGCTGGGCTGTTTGTCGTAGTACCATTGGTGCTCTTGGTGAGTATGGCACCCATCACGCCAAGTGGCCTTGGTATTCAGGAAGGAGCGTTTTTATTCTTTCTTCAGCGAATTGGCGGCACGCATGCCCAGGGATTGGGTGTTGGTTTGGTGCTGCGCGGCAAGATTATGTTGCTTGGAATAGTTGGTGGGCTATTGTGGTTACACGTCCGGGGACAAAGCCCAAAAAAAGATACTGATCCACAAGCAAACTGTGACGACGCTGATGTGGCGGCTTCAAAAACAACCCTTTAATATTTTATATTCCGCGCTCGTCTTGTACGCATTGCTCGGCTTTTATTGGCAGAGTGTTCGCCTGTGGACTGCCGATGGAGTCTCGCTCGTTGCTTCAGCAGCCTGGGGGTATGCGGCGGTTCTGGCGATAGGGATTAAGCTATTCAGTTTGTTCAATCAGCGCCGAGACCCAGCAGTCGAGCAGGTTCGATTTCAACCAGTCTTTCTAGTCTTTGGTTTTTTCCTTATTGCCATTAGTGACGTCGTTCGTCGAGTCTTTGGATTCTACAGCGATCCAAGAGTACTTCTGTATATTGTCTGTCTTGGCATACCCGTTGTCGCCTTTGTCTATTGGCGGCATAGGAGCCAGCAACTATCAGACGGATTCAGCCGTCTGTTGTCCTGGCCTTTGCTGCTAGGGTCGCAACTTCTAATAGCGATACTGTTCATTCAGTATGTGGATGGGCGAATGATATTTAGCGATGACCATCCATCGTTTCTGTATAGATTTTTTTTACTACAACAGCACTTCCCGGATATCCCCTTCTATAATCCCTCTTGGGAAGCCGGTTACTCAGCTCGCGAATTCTTCGCGTCGGGAATAATGAATGTATTCTTTCTTGCCTACCCTTTTTGGTATTCGGGAATTGATTTTTCGAATCTACAAGACATCGCCGCTTACAACTACCTCATTCCATATCTGTACGTGTTTATCGTGCCGCTGGCGAACTATGCGGCAGCTCGCTTGTTTCGGCTCGAACACTCGGTAGCGATACTTGCAGCACTCCTTGCCTTGGGGCCCAGTTTGGGTTTTTTCGAATGGTTGCTGAAATACGGCACGCTTGGGTTTTGCTGCTCGATGGGGATGATTCCGCTGGGGATAGCGCTTTGCTATCGTCTGGCGATCGACGAACGTCCACCTCGAATCTGGCAGGTTGGCGCGCTGCTCATTGTGAGCTACCTCTGCATATCTTGGACTTTGGCCGCATTCGCTTTCGTTCCTATCGCCTGCTACGCAGCGTTTCGTTATCGCCAGACCTTTGCACCTGGGCGTCGCGTGCTTATTGTTGCTTTCGCACTACTATTTGTCGTGGGCAATGCTCCGTGGGTCACAACATTTTTTGTTGAATCAAAAGTGCTGTCTTTTGTAAGCAAGACGGAGTTGCCGGGAGCAGAGGACACTGCGGCCCTCTCGAAACAGACGAAGCAGGTGCAGACTTCAATTCCCTCGAATACGAAAGGGAAAGGGCTCACACAAGAGCTCAAGAAGGCTCGTGAGTTGTTTGGTAAGATAAATCCGCTCTTGTTGCTGTTTGTGTTTCCTGGGTTGTCCGCATTGCGATCGCGAACTGCGAGAATCTCGATGGCAAGTACAATAGGGTTTCTATTTCTACTTGCCGTGTTCGGTGACCTACTCAAGCCTCAGCTTGAACTTCGTAGGATGATAATTCCCGCAGCGTTTCTAGCTTGCATTCCAACTGCGCTTGCTTTGCGATCGCTGCTCGATGCATTTTTCTCCGTGCTTTCGGGAGAAAAGCGGTCGCCAACGACCGCGTTGACTCTCCTCAGTTTTTTAGCACTCTCTCTTATCGCCGGAGGGATCCTGCTCTCGCCCGTCACGGTTGCGGCAATCTATCAAAATCGGAGTGATGAGAAGTTTGTGTTGGCGCCGGATGAGCTGGAGCCGCTCGTGCAGGCGGTGCAGCAGCATGGTGGCGAGGGGCGAACATTCTTTGCCGGATTTATTTTACACGAGCTAGGTGCGACTCATCACGCTGCGCAGGATGGGGGTCATATCGCACCGCTTGCCGCATTTACCGGTAAGCCGTTGTATGCGTTTTACTATTATCACTCTCGCTGGGCGACGATAGACCCGATTCCAGCCTCGTTTCGAGATCGTGGACGCGATGGCATTGAGCAGTTCTTAGACCTGATTAATGTCTCAGCGGTCGTCACCTATAAACGTGAATGGGCACTGTACTGCCTGAAGCATGCCGATATCTATCAGCAAGTGTTTCACGAAGGGCGGTTTCGGCTCTTTGTACGTACTTCAGGGACTCGCAGTTATTTTCTGCGGGGATCGGGAAAGCTTGAGCATCTCAAAAATGGTTTCGTTGTAACGCCTCAGTCAGAAGAGCTTGTGGTTAAATTTCGCTATTTGCCGAAGCTCAAATCAAACTATCCGGGTGGAGTTGAGTTGTTTGCTGAGCCGGTGTTTCAAGAAGAAGATGGGAGTCCGCGCTTGCAGCAAGTCCACTTCGTCGGCCTTCGTGTTTCACCTGAGCTGATTGGGACCCCAATTCGCATAGCCTACCGGCCGTAGCCCCCTTGCTGTTTCTAGTAGTTGGTGGCGTTGCCGTACTACTGTAGTCGGACTTCGTCGATGATGAAATTTCGTGACTTGTCCGTTTTTCCGGTAAAGAAAAGGATCCGGCGGATTTTATTCACATCGAGTTCCCTATCTCGCGGTCCTTTTTGTATGTCACTCAGGTCAATAGCAAAGGTGTTAGGGCCAGGAGTGAGTTGTTGTGTCGCATTGTAGCGTTGATAGAATTTCTTGCAGTCCTGGTTGTCGTCAATTCGCACATGGAGCGAAAATTCTTCATCGCTTGGGTTTGTAATTTCCAGTATGAGTTTTGCATAGAGCCCCCAAGGCATGTCGCCGGCGGCGTAGCGAACTCCGGCCCAGAATCCAGTTTTCGTCTGTACGGATAAAGCCGCTCCGTCGCTAAAAGCACTATCTTCCAGAATAGTTAAATCCGAAGTCCTGATGTCTGGTTGGTCCTCTCCGGGTGGAATCGTCTCCCAAAGCAGTTCCTCCTCTGGGGCGGAGAAACTCGCCAATTTCGGGAAATTGTGCTTGCGCCAGAGTATAGCTTGCATGGCTGGAATGGTTGGGAAGAGCAATGCGAGAAATATTCCACCGAGGAAAACGATCGTCACGATGTGTGCAGACCAAATGGGCTTCCGTCTCCAGTTCTCAAGCAGGATCCCAGCTGCGGCGATTCCGAGAAGCCCGTTGAGGGTGTCGGGGATAGATGCGTCGCGATCGAATATCGGCTGGATACCCTCAATGCCAACAGCGAGTATCGCCGCAATGAAATAGGGATTGCCGACCCAGGGGGGAAGCCGAGGGATTTCTCTGGGCAAGAAGACTGCTAGGAAAAAAGTTACCAGGAAAAAGAGAGGATAGTGACCGGCATCAAATACCGGTCCCCAAAAGAAAAAATCTCCACTGGTGTCGATCGGGACAAAGACGGCAATGCCAAATGCAACTATTGAAGTAAGGATTCCTAGGCGCCGTAGTCTTGCTGTCCGGAGAGATCTGCTCAAAAGCTATTTGATCCGCTTTAGGTGGGATACATCCTTTGCTTTCGAATTCTTGTCTTTATCTGATTTTTTCTCTTTTTCAGTCGGCGGCATCTTCACATCGACTAGGCTGGGGCTGCTTTTGGGATCAGCTGCCTTCTTTGTAGTCGAATCCTTGCTCGATGATTTGCCAAGCAGCTTTTTACCGGCTTCAACGAGCTTACTTCGAGCCATCTTGAGATAAATTTCGCGCGGAACATCTTCTGGCCACACCTGGGTCTCGCCGCTGCTCGAGGTCATGCCCCAGAGTGAGTTCCAAGGGAGCGAGCATTTCACATACTGGCCATCAAACTTGAGATAGCTAATGATGCCAAGTTCATCATGTGTGGTCTCGCCCTGAAAGAAATAGCTGAGCTTTAAGGTTAGAGATGCGTCTCCGAGGTGACTTTCCGGGACCTGGACGTCTTCGCTGCGGGTGTCGACATGGACTAAGACGTGGTCGCCTTTCATCCACTGCTCGAAGCACTCCCTCTTCTCTGCGGTCTTATTATCCTGTTTTTCCGACATAGTAGAGATATAAAGAGAATTGTCGCTTGGATCAACGGTATCACTTCTCAAATTGCGCTAACTAGGCCGATATCGTAAAAAATAGAGGAGAATGGCAATTCCCCCTTTCATAGTATATCTCGTTTCGCTATGTTTCCCGTCTTTTCATGGGTGAATTACCTGTAGGAGAGATTTGAGGAGCTCGGTGAAGTGACGGTTATTGATGTTGATTTAAGCGACGAGTCCCGCACCCGGTATTTGACCTATG
>CBDUGV010000163.1:0-9825 GCA_965366815.1 uncultured Bdellovibrionales bacterium
CCGAAACGGAAGAGTCAAATGAGACAGGAGTAGAGTTCTATCCAAGCTCAGACTCGGACTATATGTAGCAACAACATTTGTGCAGATTAGTCGTCGGTTTTCTGCTATAGATAGCGCATGAAGCGAATTCTACTAGGCACTTTAGTTTTTTGTGGCATCGGTTATTTCTTTTATGACTCGCTCACCGATGCGGTAAACAATTGTGGTGAACTGGAAGCTGTAACAAGAAGCGCGATTCTCGCCGCGAAGAGCTGTAGGGTTGACCAAGACTGTCTACTCCTTGGTCTCCCTTGCCCGTACGAATGCCTGAATCCTATTCGCGGGGATGCAAAACCGCAGGTGCTTTCCGCTTTAAACGATTACAACAAGAATTGCCTAGCTATGTGCCCAGATTGCCCCAAGGATAGCAGCTCGAAGGTCGCCTGCAAAAATCAACAATGCACCCTTATTCGCTAGCAGCAGTCGGGTGTTGCTGCGTTTCGCAACAGATCCCCTAAGAGAATTGCCGGCACTTCCCATGATGGCCCAGCTAAGCTATTATGCTCGCCGTACATTAATCAGGAGGTCTCAGCTATTACTCCCCAAAATTTCAAAATGCTAGGTTACGTCGAAGCGATCTCGCTCCTTCTCTTGCTTTTTGTCGCGATGCCACTGAAATACTTGGCTGGCATGCCAGAACCAGTAAGCGTTGTCGGCATGGCGCACGGTCTGCTTTTTGTAACCTATGCCTTCTGCGGGGTGCTGCTTCTCGAAGAACTGGATTGGGGTTACGGCAAGCTGCTGCTTGCGCTGGTAATCGCCTCTATCCCCTTTGGCCCGTTTATTTTTGAACGTCAGCTCTTTCCCGAGACGGCAGCGGTCAGATCGGCAAAATCTCATCGATGAAATTAGTGATGTGGTTCTTTGTGATTCCAGAGACTTGGTCTGGGGTAGTCTATTACTTTGAGACTAGATATGGCTTTGCTCAAATAATACGGCCAAAAGCAATGGCTCTTGTCCGTAAATGCATTCATGAGCATTCTCCCTGAGAAATCCAGTTAGTTTACTGAGAACGGCGTGTTGAGGTCCGGTCCCGTTTTGGTGACGTAGACCTTTTGGACGTGCTCGACGAAGCTCGCCACATCCCCGTTCTCATCGACTTCACGAAAAGTCCCGGACATCTGCAGAATGTATGAGTGAATACACGCTTTCACTCGATTGACATCTTCGTCTTTGAGCCCTTGCCGATCGAATTGAATCTCGGCTTCACTCACATTCCACTTATGCACCTTGATATTCCCGACGTCGACACAACGCTTGAACGATCTAGGGCCATAGATCTCGACCAGGAGCCCAATAGCACCCGGTTCGTGCTGAACCACGTCGAGAATCCGACCTTGCCAATCACCACTCTCCGCATTCCAGATTTTCTTAGACATTGCTAGCCTCTCTCATTACAGCTCCACGAAACTAGAAGAAACAACGGACCCCACAAGCTTCTTGCGAAGCAAGTCGAGTCCGTCGCTTTTCCCGAAGCGTGAAGCTAAGGAAAGGCATGAAAATTGGAGGAGCAAAACGCAAGCAGTAAACAGCGTTTAACCCGTGAAGAAACCTTTGCCATTGCTATTGGCACGACGGAATCGCCATTGGGCAACGTCGTCGTACCAAGCATGTAGTACATCAAGCTATGCTGGAGAGAGAGCGAAGATTGGGTAATTTTATCGAAATTTAGCGTTCTCTGCAATATTGGTGGCAGAGCAAAAGATGCACATCTAGCTCAGCAGACGGGATCTCGTAGATTCGCTCACCACAAATTCCAAAGATCTACCACCATGAGAACCACCCTCGCCGCGGTCCATGGTCATGATAGTTGTATCCCCTGTGGTGCCGGTTGTATTTGTAGCGATAGTGCTGCCGGTCATTTCTGAACTTTCTCGAATGAACTTCGTTTTTTCGCTGCCACTTAGCGTGATTGTGTCGATGCTGATGCACCTCTTTTCGAGATTCACGGCGCTGTTCCCAATGTGCCGTTCTGTGGCTGTCATGGCTACTTGCTTGGGCAGCCGGGGCAAACATCAACACTCCAGCTGCTATAATCATCGGTTTCATCACGTATTTAATTTTATTCATGGTAGTGCCTTAATTTTTTGGATCAAAAAGCAACTGCAATCGAGCTTTTCTGTGGCTCTAGTTGGTTAGTGACATTGCGGAGAACAAAGGTTTACGCAGATTTTAAAAATTACTACGAATACCCGTAAAATTAATGCGAAACCACGTGGCGGCAATGCTGCTGATGAAACTAGCACAACGCCAGCTTAGAGTTCTCCCGCTCAAGTAAACAAGAGAATGCGCTAGACAGGTTCGAGTCGATGCTTTCCTTTCTTAGATGACTCCTACTACAATGGCTGCACTTTGTACTAACTCTAACCTAGCGAAGAGCAATTAATGACTATCTCAAATTTAAAGATCTATAGCGTAGCGTTTCTAGTTGGTAGTATCGGAAGCCTAGCCATGCAGTTTAGCTTTTCCCCCTACCTTGCCAGAGCGGCGAGTAAGCAAATCACGGCTGATTTTTTCAGTGTCGTAGGGTTTGACGGCAGGCAGCGTCTGCAATTGGCAACTTATGATGGTTCATATTCAAAGGCCGAGAAAGGACAACCGCTAATAGGATTTTCTGACAATAAGGGAAAGCTGCGATTGCTACTACGACTGGCCGGAGCAAATGAATCGCCAGCAATTGTACTAAAAGATACCAATGGGAAAGATCGTCTTGTAATGGGGCTTGCGTTAAACGATGCAGGCGAAGAGCCGTACATTTATTTCTATGACCAACAGGGCAAGAGAAAGAATGTGGTTTGGAATTTGATGAAGTAGCGGCCCTGCCGCAGTGCCTGAAGTCTCTTCTCCCCAGATTCGTCCGGATGTATCGGATAGAACGCTATGCCAAGAGCAAGAGTTCGTAGATAGAGTTCATTGCTATGACTCGCTTTTAGCACTTCTTCTGGATCAAACGGCCGAAGAAATCCCAGAACCGAGACCTGAGCAGCCCAGTGCTTGAGTACTACCGTCGGATTCACTTCTTTGCTCAATCTCGGTGTTTGTTGCGGATAAAACAGTGCACGTTCAATCCGCCGAGCAAGAGCTGAGCGAGAATTGATTGGCTTCTTTACATCGGGTTTGAAGAGCGGTTTCGCGCTAGCCAGATTGTACATGGCTGTTCCAATTTGCTTCTCAACCGCGAAGCGGTATTTTCGTAACATGCGCAGCAAGGGGTATATGAGAAGGTCGGCCTGCTCTTCTCTCCAGTTCACGCTTCGCTGCCAGTCGAGCTCTTCCAGACAGAGTTGAAAGGCCGGACGATTCACATCGGCAAAGCAGCGTGTAAGCAACTCAGAAAAATCATCACGTGCCGGTAGAAATTCGAAGTAATAATCCTTCAACATCTGTGATTCTAGAGTACTCGCTGAGTTTAATTTTTCGAACATTTCCTCGGTACTAAGTATCTTAGCTTCTTGCTCGGCCAAATACTGATCGGCAAAGCGGAGGTATTCTCGCTCTTTGCTGGCCCCAGTGCGTAGCCGCATCGCCGTTTCAATTTCCAATGTCGACAGCGGCTCTCCACGCCATCTTTTAGCCTCGATATGCCAGTGTTTTTTGAAAAGCGACCTGGCAGCTGCGACTCGATGAACGAAATTCTCACTTTGACTCAAGGCAAGAAGGGTATTCTCAGGAAGAGGTGTTAGAGTCTCTACTACGTTGAGAAGTTTCTCGTTACAAAAAAGCAGTTGAGAATTGTCTCGCTGTTCTGCTTGAGCCCCCAATCTCTTCACTATCGATTCAACGACTTTCAGATACAGCCCCGAGCGTTCAAAAGGAAGAATCGGTGACACGGCTTCATTTGTCGTTGTCGCGATCTTAACTAAGGCGTCCACCGCGGCGTAATGAAAGCTATCGATTTTATCGTCTTTCTTCCCTGCACGACAATTCGCCACGGATTCAACAAGAAAATCGATGAGCCTAGGAGGTACGGTTCGACCCTCGACGGAATTGTAATACCTTGGTGAATGCCACGCTAAAAGACAGAATCGCTTATACTCTGCCTGACAATGATAGATGCAATGCAAGAGCACATCATCGAATTGGGGCTGCGCTCGAAGTTGGTCTAGTTTTTTTAATATCGAATTTGTAGAGCCCGCTGGAGTTGCTTGGCAGATATTCTCTAACTTGGACAAGCCTGATTCCTGTTGGGCGTGTGCCTTAGAGGATACAATCGAGCAAGGGGTAATTGATAAGAGGCAAATACTTAGGGCGAGACAAAAGCTAGTTCCTAGTTTCATGCGCTATCACTCAATGTCGTTATCCGCAAGATCTTCAGCAGGCTATCCACTTGAGAATGGCTTTCAATTTAAGAAAGCAATGGAGCGGCTCTAGCTAGCTGGTCTGTTTGGTTTGTAGTACATGAGGATTATCGAATTGCCCGGTAACAAAGCGGTAACGGGCCTTGGTTGTTGTTGAACAACTATTCACAAGCCTATCTAGCGGAATTTGGCTCCAACACAACTTAGATAGCCCTAGTCCCGCGTCTTCGGCCCACGACTCGCCCGTTAATACTTCTCCTGGTATTCGCGTCGTTGCCTGGCGATTTCGGAGAGCACTACCCCGGACGTGGTTCAAAGATTCAGGCCCTCTATCATGCCAAACATCGGAGTTCGCGTTCACCGCAGCGCTGTAGCGGTTACAACAGGACGGTCAAGGTCGTTTGCAGATCATAGAAGAAGAATTGCTTGTTAGGCGGTAGTGTAACAAGCGGCTAACAGAATATATCACCCCCTTAACACTACAAAGCCAAATCAAACTTTCCTGAGTTAATTTCACTAGAAATTTTAGTGATGATCTGTTTCCTTGCTTTTAGCCAATCCTCTTTTGCAAGGATCTCAGGACGATTGACCTTTATCTTAAAACTCTTTTTTAAAGAACCGTTCGATTCTATTTCTTCAATAGGCTCTCCATTTTGAATAGCTTTATTTATCGACCGCATACCACCTTCACAGATCCAATTCGTGTCAGGAAGTAGATGGGCACGATTCTCGAGGTTTAAGGCAAACTGAAGCACTTCTGCTTTCTTCTTATCAGATTGTCTGTTGAAAAACGGAAGCGAATGCATTGATAAACCCTGCAACAAATCTTTAGCTTCTTGAATATCCCCTGTTTTGTCTTTGCATTTGCTCCTTGCTACTCGAAACTGCAGCGTGCTGGCGATCATCATTGCCGCACCCAATTCATGGGCAGAATTGATACTTTCAATAACCCTTGGATCACTGCTTCCTGTTGTGGATTTAGAGAGAAGTAGTCCGTATAGAGCTGTAACTCTTCCATCGTTTGTTCCTCTGGTAAAGATCCAGTGCTTTAGCCAATCAAGAACTAAATTGAATTGATCTTGAGAAAGTGATCGCGAGTTGTGCTTTGACTTTACAAACTGAACTATTTTGCTGACTTCATTTGCTTGTTGTAGAGGAATCAACTTGTCCAGAGGAGCTGGATAATTGGACACCTCCTGCGCCATAGCTACTGACGAGATCAAGAAAAGGGAAAAAATACCAGCGCTGATGCTTCTTTGAGGATATTTCATGCCGCATTCGGGAAAAACTGTTTACATTTATAACAAACTACCTATGGGATAATCTGAATCTATACGATTTTCTTTTTTTAGAACAGTATTGTAAGCGACTCCAAGGCGGCGTTCTTGACGTCATCCTCAACTAAGAGCGTCCGTTTTTGGGAAGTAAGCTGGTTAACCTCTCTTGCCGGATGTGAATTGATACGCTGCAGTACGTCAGCGCGGTATTTCCAGTCTCAAGCGGTGATACTGTTCGTGAAACAGGCCCGGTGAGACGTTAGATTTTTCAGATACCCCAGTACGATTCTCAAGGATTCAGCCGCTGCTGCGAGAGGACTGTGCAAACAGCGATTACTTGAGTAGTTTGCTAGTTGGGTCATTGTGTAAACGAGGCTTTTTGAAAGTGATACTCTTACTTTGTAACTGTTTGATACCACCCAGAGTAAGAGTTTCGGACATTGCAACAACACTGACTTCTCGGCAGATCTGAGCCACCTACGTTTTCTCTAAGTCGAGTTTAGTTCCCAGAAGGCAGGGAGAGTAAAAACGCATATCAGCGTATGTTCAAACCCTGCCTTCGTGCGGAACAACAGCATCATCACGATGCTACGTAGAACTCGGCGACTCGAATCATGAACTGAACAACCTCCTCGCGAGTGCAGCCGGAGATATCGTAGATCGACCCTTCACATTCAGCGTCCACATCTGGGTTGTCTCCGATGTGGCCGAATTCTTCAGCCAACCAGGTCGGAATACTGAGCACGACCTGCCCACCCTGATATTCAGGTCTTATCTCCACCGCGGTGTAGCCAGCCTGGGATTTTGGGTCGACGACAATAACACTGTAGCATGGGTCCCCATCTTCGGCGGTTTTCAGCCGTTTCTGTGCCCGAGGACTTGTTCGCGCCATGATACTATCGTACATGGCGTCTCTGAGCCCCAACGAATCACTCAACCCCTCGTCTTTCAAAGACATCTGCCTACCCTTTCGCAAAAACCGATGTAACCTGTTTTTCAACCCGCAAACTGAGCGAGCCGTACTAGCAAGTCCAAAATTGAAAAATTAACTCTCCCCGCTTCCGGGAATCGAGACGCAGACGAACGCATCACCACTACCAGAACGGAGTTTCAAAACTACCCACTGCCTAAAGAGAAAAAACGATGAAGCCTGCTGGTTGAGAAAATTGCACTGCATACTTTATGCAGGAACAGTTTGGCTGGGTGAGTGATATTGCCAGGAATTTGGGTGGCGATTTTGTTTTAAAATATCTTGGATCTTTTTTTGAAAGAATTGTTGGATGGGGGTTTGGCCCTGGGTTTTTAGGTGTTTTCTCGTCTTAATTTGCTCTGCTTGCTGTTTTTACTTGGATTGGCGACGGAGTAAGCGGCGCGAAAGCAGTAGGCGAGCGTTCTATTCGATCCTGGTACGCCAATTGCTTAAGGGGGGATCTGCCACAATCATCTTAACGTTGGTGACTGTGTGAACATATTGATAGCACTCGGCCCCTACCCAAATTTCGTTTCCGCGATATTTATGATATTTATACTCTTAATAAACAAGTTGAAAAATATACAAAGTGCTTAGCAAATAGAGATTGTATCCGGGTAGTAGTATTTCTGTATCTGTTGGTAGGCGCAAAGAAAACTCCTGCCAACAGACTACGTGAGAGAGACCAAGGTTTATATTGTCTCCTGTTGTGGGTGTTTGTGCAGCCTTAAGAAACGGTTGAGTGAAGTTTCTTAGGGCTGTGCAAACCGACAACTCAAACCCCCAACTGAAGGAGACCTGAATGCAGCGAAACGTCGAAATTAAAACCATCATTGTGGCCGCTCGCATCGAACCCTTCCTCCGAAAGTACTTCAATCTGGAAGACGGACACAAAGTAGACGTCGAAATTGTTCAACTTTCGGGTGAAGATGCTACCCGCATCCTCGTTCATCTGTTGGTGGATGGAACGAGTCGTGCCTGGATCAGCGGACTTGGCCTGACGGCAGCAGGAGCCAGCGACGCCGATAACGTCACCGTCGAAGTCTTCGGGCCGCGGACTCGACTGAACATGGGGAGCATCCGACGACTCTACAACCTCCTGCCCCACCGTTGCGGTCACTGTCACATCCCAGAGCAACCGACCATGTGGATCAACACCGGACTGGGAGACGAAGTGGGAAGCCTCGAGTTTGGCGACCCTCAAAAGAAGGCCATGGACAGCTACGAGACGTTCAAGGCCGTGTCCTAGGCTGAGTCAACAGACAGTTTCGCCGCATCTCCATGCGTTGAAATCATCGGTGAAGCTCTCTCACCTGTCTGTTGACTTTCTATCTTTGTTGAAACTGTTTTCTACCCCGCGACCTCTTACATACCACTTCCAGCCCAAGCGATTCCTCGAGCTTTTCAGGGTTCGATGATTTCGTAACTAGGCGTGTATCAGTTTTGGATTGTGTTTGGTAGTTCTGTTTGGATGGGCATGCGCTTCGCTGAATACGAGCGCTCAAGACTTTTGGTAAATGAAACCTAGCTGAAACAGGCCTTGTTGTCTGGACTCGTACAACACTAACTCCTCTCTTCCTCTTAAGTTTTCTGTACAGCAGTGCTACCTTGTCCCCTAACAACTAAGAGGTAATACTTATGGCTGATAGATATACAGCAAATAGTGGTTTTAGCGGTTTCAATGCGCAGATTGCGGCGCTGGATTCTACAAGTGTTTCCGATGACACGAGTGAATCATCACCCCTACAAACACTTCGAGACCGAAACGTTTTGTTCATCCCACCAGGCGCTGAGGGTTTCAATCGTCTCTTGCTAGAAATACACGAGTGCAGTCAGCCAATGAGAGCCGTCAGTGCTTATTTTAAGCCGGCGGAGTGCTTTTATCCAGCGGAACTTCTAGAGAAGATTGGTGCCCACGAACTGTTAAAGAAGCGGGCCAGAATCGCACGAGACGGACTTAAAAGTGGGCGCTTTACCACAATTGAAGTGCTAAACGAGGAGAGCGTTTGGGATTTAATCCGGACAAACAACCAGGGAAAATACATTCTCTATCCGTCTGATGTTACCGCGAAAGATGTAGAATCTCACATCAATCATTTAATCGGGTGGTTACAGAAATACTCTGGATATGAGCTAGTACTTTCTCGGGCTTGGTTCCCGTTTCACCTAGCAACCTACGACATTCAAACTGGTGATTCGCTTGAGTGCGTCACGGTGTTTTTCGAACGGCTCAGGCATACTGTAGATAGTCCGACAACCTGTTTTGCAGTATGTGACCCAGTGGTAAGCATGAGGATTTCTTCTAATATGGTTCAGAGAATACTCTCAGATCCAACAACTATTCGAGATAGAAATTGCGTGATTGCTTATTTAGAAAGAGTGCGAGATCACCTAGCTAACGAAGGGCCGCTATAAGAGAATTGACAGGCAAGAGCCACTCAGACTCTCCTGAAACAAAACCGCTTATAGATGTCGTAAGCGCAATAAACCGCTTACGTAGTCGCCTATGGGAAGTTCTCAGATTGCCAACACTAAGCGTTGCCTCCTCGCCTGCTTCCAGCATCCTCCGGTAGGTAATGTTTTGCTGATAGGTAATCCAGTTAGGTCTCTGCTCTGAGTACCAGCCAATGTCCACATCATAAGTAAAGCTTCCATCTAGAATGGAACCGACCAAAGAGCAGAGTATCGCCTCTATTATTGCCTCGTTAATCTGATTCGCAGAGACGTGATCTAACTCTTCTCCCTGAATGACTTTGTCGTAGGGGGGGAAAACAAAAGTAGTACTGTAGAGATCCCCTTCCCGTTCGAATCGTTTCGCAAGAAAACGATTTTCTTTGTAGTGCCCACCGAGTGCGAGCTCGATTACGGGTTTGTATATTTGTTGGAAAAAAGCGGGTTTGGTGCTCGCAGCTTGCATGTAGTGCCCCCATTTATTGACTAACTAAGGGCGAGAATATCATGTCGTATACAGAGAGACTACAGCAGTGAAATAGTGGCTGATTAGCTTGGTGGATTATCTGGCTCTATTTAGACAAACTTTTGGGAATAATGGGCCTTCATTTAGCTAGTAGATTAGTGCAACAACTATATTCGCTGTTTTCGTAATCTGCTGAGCAGTTGTAGGCTACTTACACTTTCTACACTCCTGCCAGACTACGAACCAGCAAATCAGGCGTCCTCCCCCAATCCACCCCAAGTCCCCCGCCCCTTCGGCCCCCGACTAGCCCGCTTATACCGCACC
>CBDUGV010000164.1:0-9796 GCA_965366815.1 uncultured Bdellovibrionales bacterium
GAAGCGCGCGGGAAGAGCTTGAGAAACCCTAGTAATTACGTCGTAAAGACTCTCTCTTGTCTCTGCTCTCACTATTTCGTTAAAGTAGCTGTCGTTGAACCCCAATTGGAGGAATTATGACTGACGCATCTGAAGGTGCTCAAGAAGTTGAGCAAGGTGTAATTGACCCTTGTGGTGAGTTCGGACCGGCCCAACGCTCTGCTGTGGTTTGGTTTGTGGTGACATTGATCGGCGGTGTGTTGTTGACTGCACGCTTGTCTGGAATCGATGCGTGGATGTATGCGACGAACGCTCAGGTACTTGATTTCGAAAAGTATAAAGAAAATCGAGCGGCTTTTACCAGTTTGGCATCCGAGAGAAGCGACCCACGTAGTCGGGGCGACATTGGATCAGCTGAGCACTACTCTTCACAATAAAGATCATATTTCGTGACATCTCTAAATAAAACGAGAGACGAGGCATTTGCCTTACTTTCAGAATACACTAAGAGCGACAGCCTGATTAAGCATGGGCTCTCGGTTGAGGCAGCGATGAGTTGGTACGCCCGCCATTTTGGTGAGGACGAAGAACTCTGGCGCATTACTGGCTTATTGCACGATTTTGATTACGAGCAGTATCCCGATGCCTCACCAGACGGTCATCCGTTTGTCGGCTGTAGAATTCTTGAAGAACAAGGGTATCCAGATATCTTGATCCAAGCGATCCTTGGGCATGCGCAGTACTCTGGTGTGGCACGAGAAACACAGCTTGCGAAAGCCTTGTTTGCTTGTGACGAACTCACTGGACTGGTTACCGCATCGGTGCTTGTTCGGCCGGACAAGTCAATTCACGAATTGAAAGTAAAGTCTGTTAAGAAAAAGCTAAAGGATAAAGCTTTTGCCCGCGGGGTGAACCGTGAGGACATTCGGCAAGGGGCAGAAGAGTTAGGGATTGAGTTGGACGAGCACATTTCGAACGTTATTGTTGGGATGCAGGAAGTATCAGAGACGTTAGGGCTTGCGGGAGCATAATGATCGTACCAGATACCTATGAGAAAATATACACTCGTGAGCAAATTGCCGAACGGGTTGTGCAAGTTGCAAAAAAGGTAAATGACTGGAGTGACCTTGTTGGAGTGCATCCAAGCGAGCAGATTCTTGCAGTATGCGTTTTGCGAGGAGCTGTGTTCTTTTTCGCCGATTTGATTCGCGAGATTTCTGCTCCTATTGAGCCAGTGTTCTGTCGAGCGCAAACTTATACAGGCAACAATCAGTTAGCGACAGGGAAGGGTGTGCGCCTGACCTATGACGACGTACAGGCCGCAGGGCGTCATGTCCTGTTGGTTGATGATATTTGTGATACAGGACTTACGCTGCTGAAACTTCACAATGTGTTTCTACAAGAGGGGGCGAAATCCGTGAACTCTGTGGTTCTCATTCATAGAGAAGTGGACGAAAGCAAATACGAGCCAACCATTGGAGCGTTCTCCTATACAGGGGATCAATGGTTTGTCGGCTATGGTTTAGACGACGAGGGGAAGAATCGAACGCTCCCCGATATCTATATAATCAACAAATGATTGTCACTGAGCTGCGATGGGCATGGTGTCGCGCTGCTCGGTCTCGCTTCGGAAAGAGTGGGGCGAACGAATCGCCGCTACAGCAGCTTCGCCGATTATTGCGCTCTGATCCTGTTTGGCTCAAGGGGCATATACTCCTTGGTGAGTATGCACTTGCAGCTTATGAAGTCGATCAGCGATCGAGTATCCTGCGCCACCTTGCAACCGTTCGCTCAACCACCAAAGCGATTGTTGCTTTAGCTGAGAATAGCTCACCGCCGCAGGCAAGGCATGCGCTGGTCGTGGCGCGGTATTTCGAAGCGATGATCGCTTTTCACGAGAAGCAGTTTGAAGATGCTCTTCATCAGTTTGAGACGATGCTGCAAGCTGAGGAGTTGCAACTGCTGTCAAAGCAGCAGGTGAGGCGCGGGGTTGAAAGCGCTGCCGCAGCGGCACTTGCACTCGATGACCGAGAACGGGCCAAGCGATTGTTCAATCTTCTACCGTCGGAGCTGCAAAGTGGCGTGGGCGAAATCGCACTGCGGTATATCTCCGGCGAAGAGGAAAAAGAGAGTAATATAAGCTAGATACGAGATTCGCCGGAGACTCTAGCTGCCCCCTGATGCCCGAGAAGAAATATTAGTCACCCTTCAACACCAATCACTCATAAGGTTATCAGAGGCATGCCATAAAAAATACATTGGCGGGGTTTTTTCAATGGATCACGAAAGTAGGTCAAAGTCAGAGGTGTCACCAGACCCGAGCGGCACAGATCCGCTTTCCTCTCTGAACCTGCCATCCCTTTCACCCCTTACCCTTTCAGATGCAACCAGCACCATTGACTTAGCGTCGGAGACATTTTCCAATTGCCTTTGCAAAATAAAGGACAGTTTTCTTGAGCAGTTTTCCTTGGGTGATCTCAAGGAAGAGCAGGCAATGCTGCAGAATACGATTAGCGGTGCAGTTCATGGGCTGACCGTATTGAGTTCCGGTGCGAGCCTATTGGGTTCTCTTGTATCGCTCGCCAACCTAGAGCAAAGCGATACCGTTTCTCATGACACTCGAGAACTTGCTCATAAAGATATTGAAGAATCGATTGAGCAGTTTGAATCTCTCCTTGCTGAGCATAAAAACTCAAACACCGAAATGACTGAGCAAGAGCGCAAGCAAGAGAAGGAGCTACAGGCAGTCGTCGAGCGGCTTAAAAAGCTAATTGATGTCTACAAGAAGGGAGCTGATGATACCAATCATCAAATTCAGAGATGCGAACCTCTTCAATCCGATGGTCCAACACTAGAACAAAGTCAGCAAAATACCGATGAATTAAAAATTCGACTTGAAGAGATATGTGATGGAGCCACTTGCTCAGTAGAGAAGTATCGCCAGCTGCTCGAATCAACGGATCTCTCGCCAGAAGAATTGGCTATTAAACTTGCGGAGATCGCCGAGCAAATAGAACAATCAACAGAAGATGCTGAAAGGGAGAGTCAAGAGTTTGAATCACAAACGCAAGAATTGATTGAGTCGACTGATATAAGCGAGAAAGAAAAATCGGACCTTAGTTCAGCAATTACCTCGATATGGAAGGGCGCTCAAGCCGCTGCGACTGAGATTTGGAATTCCGTTAATGAAACGCTTAATACATTGGCAAAAGATGTTCTTGGCAGCTGGTATGGCAATTATCAAAGGAAGCGAGTTGAGTTACAGCAGCAGCATCGCGAACAACAACAGCAGCAACAACAACATGACGAGTATGTTGCTGAGTTGGTACAAGCTGAGTCCGAACTTCGCACCCTGGAGAAACAGTCGCTCTATGTAGTTGAGTCAATTGACAAAGAAAGCCAAGAAGCGACTGCTTCCAATGCAACTGTCGAGCAGGTGTATGAAGAGCATGTCCCGGTCGCAGTGAAGTTACGCCGCTTTGTTGCTTATATTGCCCTCGTTTTACCGATGCCCTTTGGTGAAAACGATAGAGACTATCGACAGCGCAGAGAGCTTCGGGAAGAGCAAGACAAAGCTCGTGAAGTCGATGAATTGCTAGGCAAGAAGATCGTTAAAGGTCTCGACGATACCCTACCCCAATACGAGCGCTTAACTCGCAACGATGGCTGGAAGAAAAATTTCTAATTGCCGCTTGCTTCCTCTGTTTTTATCCAAAGCTTGTTATCGGCAATATACGGGAACAAGATAGTTCCGGCATTTACATAGATCTTAATATAGACTTGCGCGCTTCGCTCTCGAGCAACCAACACTTCAAATCCACCAAACTCTTCAGGTGGAAACTGCGGTAGCAAAAGATGGTTACCCTCGAGCTTTGCTTTCTCGAGGATTAATTCGTAGAGGTTCTCGTTGCGTTGATTGAGAGAATACGTATTGATATTCTCCACATCAATCATCACTCCCCCACCGGCCGTGCCCTTCGGTGCTTGAAAGAAAATGCCTCGTACCGTAGCGAGTGAAGTTGGCTCGATTGTTTCATCCGTAGTGGAGTTTGAACCATTCTCAACGGTATCATTTGGAGTCTCAATAACGATTCTTGTGTCCGGTGTTTCGCCACCATTGTTCTCTGCTTCGAGTTGCGCTGCCTGGATTGCTTTGAGGAGCAAGGCATCAGCGTCCTTCTTCACGTTTGGCTCGCCGATCGGATCTGACGTCGGCTCCGGAGTTGCCCTTGGAGTAGGCTTGGGAGTCGGCTTCGTTGTTGCTACTGGCGTAGGTTCTGGAGTTGGCTCAATCGTCGGTACGGCGGTCGGCTTCGGAGTGGGTGCTGTTGTAGGTTCGGCAGTAGGAATTGGAGTAGCTGCCGCGGTGGGGACTGGTGTTGCCTCGGTACCGGTATTCTCTGTTGCGGTATTCTCGGTGCCGGGCTCTGGCTCCGATTCTTCGAGGATCTCGTTGAGTATCTTAAACTCGACAATAAGTGCCTCGGCTTCCTCGTCAGATCGAACGTTATAGTCTGGCTTACGGTTGTCTCTGATATCGATAACGAATCGAGTCTTGTCACGGTGCACACCAACTCGGGCTCGTTGTAAGCGTTCATCAGTTAGTTCGGCCCGCGAATCTTTGTCTCCGGGGATACCAGGTATATCAACCACGAGGCGAGAAGGTGAGGAAATTGCAAATACTCTTGCCGTCAGATCGGTCTCCAAACTCTCCAGACCACCTTTTGGCTTTATCGATAAAGAGTATCCGGCATTGGCATTGCCTTCCAGCAGCATTTGCAGCCTTCCAGTATCGAAATCAGCTAAGGGTTGAGCAAACGCCGATTGCGTGAGCCCTAGGAGGATGCAAACGAGAAAAACGAAATTTCGTAGAATGCGTTGAGTAGTCATCTTATTTGGCACTATATCTTGCGGTAGTAGAAGCCAGCAACAGCTTTATTCGGCATTCTTTTCCCTTGAATCGTCCTCACTTACAGCAATCGGCCGATAACTCCCTAGAGTCCTAAAACTAGTATTCATCAAATAGAGGATGCTCTAAGTGTTGGCAAAGGTTCACGCAGCTACGATTGTTGGAATTGATGCGCTGCGGGTAGAGGTTGAGACCCAGATTGTTGGCTCGCTGCGGCGTTTTGCGCTAGTTGGCCTGCCAGATGGCGTACTGCGAGAGGCGAAGGACCGAGTGCGATGCGCGATTGAAAACAGCGGTTTTGTTTTCCCTCATGGCGAAGTGGTTGTGAATCTCGCACCTGCCTGGCTTCAGAAGCGAGGATCGGGCTTTGATTTGGCAATTGCGCTGAGTATCTTGGCTGCGGATGGTCAGATTCCAGCCACCTCACTCGCTGGTAGATTCGCCTTGGCCGAGCTTGCACTGGATGGTCGGCTGAAGCCTGTGATTGGCGAACTTGCTGCCGCACAACTTGCGCGCGACAGCGATGCGACAGAGCTCATACTTTCTGCCGAGCAAGCAAGTCGCGCCGCATGTGTCGACGATGTTTCAGTAGTTGGCGCGCGTACGCTTCTTGAAGTTGTTCGATTTTTGAAAGGCGAGATCTCGATTCCAGCAATCGCTCAGCCACCGCTTCGCGCACGGCGACAACTGGAGATGCTGACTTTTCGAGATGTCGTTGGTCAACAACAAGCAAAACGCGCTTTGCAAATTTCCGCTGCCGGTGGACATAACGTATTATTTATCGGTCCACCCGGAGCAGGAAAAAGCATGCTTGCAGCGCGCTTGCCGAGTTTGCTCCCAGAGTTATCGCGAGACGAAGCAATCCGTGTCAATCAAATCTATACGGCGATAGAGCCGCATGTCCCAAATGCGGCTCCCGGTGCACTGCTCGTTGAGCGTCCGTTTCGTGCGCCCCATCACACATTAAGTGCCTCTGCCTTAGTCGGTGGTGGTATTGCGCCAACTCCGGGAGAGATATCCTTGGCGCACTATGGAGTTCTCTTTCTCGACGAAGTTGCTGAAATGCGCCGCGATGCCCTAGAAGCACTACGGCTACCGCTTGAGACACAAGTGGTCGATGTGTGTCGAGCGGCACAGCGGGTGAGATTTCCAGCTGATTTTGTTTTGGTTGCCGCAATGAATCCCTGTCCCTGTGGGCGCTATGGCTCGAAGTCTGGAAAACGCTGTCGATGCTTACCCTCGGATCATCAGCGCTACGCCAATAAACTCTCCTCACCGATTCGCGACAGAATCGATCTCCATGTATGGCTCGATCCGGTCCCGGTCAACGAACTGCAAGCCACTGCAATGCCTTGTACAGAGCAGCTTGACCCAACTATTGAAATGCGAGAGCGCGTTGTGCGAGCCCGAACTCGACAACATTCTAGGCAATCAGGAGTACTTAATGCTAGAATCCGTCAAGAGAGCCTCGCGGCCTCGTGTCGTCTCAATGCAGAAAGCCTCGAGGTGATGAAGGCCGCGGTTGAGCGCTATGCACTCAGTGCGCGTGGCTATTCTCGAACTCTTCGAGTTGCTCGTACAATTGCTGATTTGGAAGATTCCGCGGCGATCTCTACTGCGCATATTCTTGAGGCTGTGGGCTATCGAGAGCAACGTATGCCAGAATAGGCTCTGTGAAGTCGTTGCTTGAGTCACAGCCCGGTTCGGCGTAGTATTCTGAAAGAATACTACGGAGATCATGAAGCCGAAAATTTTGACAGTAGTCGACGTCCCTGGTTGGGCGCTTGATAGAACTGCAAAGAATATGCAGAGTCGCCTTCGCGATCGCTACGATTTTGAAGTGGTCTATAACGATCAAGCGATCGAGCGGGTGGCCCGCAGCCAATTCGATCTCCTCTATGTGACCTATTGGAAACAGTTCATCGATAGAGGCATCGAGATTCAAATGAGCAAACCTTGCGTCTCGGGGATTCGAAGTCATTTCAAGTGGGATGGCGGAGAGGGACGTCCGCCGAGTAAAGAGACTTTGGAAGTGTTAGGTCAGTACACCGCATTACATGTTCCCTCTAAAATTCTCCAATCAATTTTCATAGATAAGCACCCGGCAGTTTTTTATACGCCACATGGTGTCGACGTAGAGCTGTTTTGCCCGCGCGCGGCAGGTCCACTCGGATCTCCTGCCGGTGAGCTTGTCTTGGGGTGGGCTGGTTCGCTGCAGAATCATCCCGGCAAACGAGGGCTTGAGGATTATCTCGAGCCAGCCCTTGCTGGCCTCGCCGGAGTGAGGCTCGAAATTGCCGCTCGCGAACAACAATGGCGCACGCAAGAAGAGATGGTTTCCTTCTATCAAGAGCTTGATGCCTATGTTTGTTGTAGCCGAACCGAAGGAGGGCCGCATCCGGTCTTAGAAGCGTCTGCCTGTGGCCTTCCTGTAATCTCTACGGCGGTTGGCCTCGTGCCTGAATTGCTTGGCAGTGGAACGAACGGTATTCTTGTGGAGCGAACCGTTGAGCGAATTCGAGAAGCGATTATTTGGCTTCGCGATAATCGAGACCAGCGAATTGCCATGGGGGAAGCCGCTCGACAAATCGTCGAAGAAAATTGGAATTGGGATTTGCAGGCTGAGGAGTATTGTCCTTTTTTTGATTATGCTCTCAACTAAAGTACTCATAGTGAATGCTGATGATTTCAACAGCAACGCGGATCGTTGCCGAGGCATCTTGGATGCGGCGACGCATGGCATAGTGTCGAGCACGACGGTGTTGAGCAACTTAGAGCTCACTCCAACAATCATCGAAGAATTGAAAGCAGTCCTACAAGGAGCAGTTGGAGTGCATCTCAATGTAACGTATGGCAAACCGCTTTGCTCTGATACGTCCAGCCTCTGCGATGCGGGCGGAAATTTTTACCCAAAACCACTAGCGTGGCGCCGTGCGCTCTTGCGCGGATTCCGCTTGCCAGAAGTTGAGCGAGAATTTGCTGCACAGATTGAAGCGCTCCAGGCGGCTGGCATTCAGCCAAGCCACATTGATAGTAATAATCATCTACATGTCTTTCCCGGATTTCCTGAGATCATTTGTCGCCTCGCTAAGCGCTACGGAATTGAACGAGTTCGGGTTCCAGCCGAATCTACCCTCGCACGAAAACCGCTGTTTTTGAAATTGCTGTCAAGGAGTGCGCGCCGCTGTTTTTCAAATGCTGGATTGCGTACGACTCGTCATTTTGCCGGTGTTTCCTTTCCCAATTGCGGTAGCTCCGACTCAATGCTTCAATTTCTTCGGACGTTGCCTGAAGGGAGCACTGAGCTGATGTGTCATCCAGGGCTGTTTCCTGAGAATGGCTCATCTTTTTCTACCCCAGATCGTTTAGAGGAGCATGCCGTCTTGATGGATGAGAAAGTTAAGGATACCGTTGCCCAGGCCGGTATACGATTGACCTCATTTCTGGCTCTCTAAACGCCGTTCATCAACATTTCTTATTATCTTCAAAGTATACTCACCTGGCTTCGCTATAGTGGGTATATGAGATTTCTTCGAAAAATACCGATTCGTCTAGTGCTAGGAGTGGCGCTCAGTATAGTGCTCTGCAGATACGGCTATCGTGAACTATCCCTTATTCAAAGTACGCAGAGCGTTGTTCTTGCAGATCCTGTCAAGGTGCGCCGCTTAGGCGCCCACTTTGTAGTTGGTTTTACCGATTACGATGAAGTAAGACAGCTCTCTCGCGCTGGTGCAATTGGCGGTGTCTTTTTTACTGCACGCAATGTGCGGGATAAGAATATTTCTGAAGTTCAGCAAATGATCACCACCCTGCAAGCTGAGCGAAAATCCTTTGGTCTTCCTCAACTCATCATTGTCTGCGATCAAGAAGGTGGCATAGTGACCAGGCTTTCGCCACCACTTGAGCCCTATGAGTCTTTGGCCGCGGTAGTACATCGCAATTCCTCTCCCCGTGAACTCCAGAATGAGGTTGTCCGCTATGCGCGTCGGAAAGGCAGGCAACTGAGACGAGTCGGCGTGAACATGAATCTAAGCCCCGTGGTTGATTTGCGGCCAAGCAATTCAACGTTTTTTATTGATCTGCATAGTAAGATTGCCGATCGAGCCATTTCTGCAGATCCTCATGTGGTTCAGTTTGTTGCAACGACCTATGCACATGAGCTTGCCTCTCAGGGAGTCATACCAACAGTGAAACACTTTCCCGGACTGTCGCGAGTCACGAGCGACACCCATCTTCAACCGGGTCGGATCGAAGCGAGTATTCCAACACTGACGCGCACTGATTGGCTCCCGTTTCAGCAGGTGCTGAGATCGACACCTGCCGCGGTGATGGTAGGACATGTCCATCTCGATGTGGTTGACCCAAAACAGCCCGCTTCTGTTTCTGCTAAAGTGGTCAACGGCATTATTCGAGGGAAGTGGCAGCACGATGGGTTAATAATCACTGACGATATGAATATGGCACCCGTCTCAAACAGTTCCGGAGGTATCGGAGCCTCTAGTGTTTCAGCACTGAATGCGGGTGTCGACCTACTGTTGATCTCTTGGAAGCCACGGGAATACTATCGAGCAATGTCGGCTGTCTTAAAGGCAGATCGTCTAGGAATGTTAGACAAAGAGGCGTTGCAACGATCTCGAAAGCGATTGAGCAGATTTCATATGCGTCTCTAGCCCAGCGTACTCGTTGTCGTCTTCTTCACTGTCGTAGTATTCGTGGTAGGCTTATTCGTGATCCACTGTCTTAGTGAACCAACCTAGAGAAGGTATGAGTTATCATCCCTTCTGGAGCCTTGAGGCGATCAATTCGCTCGCGATCATTGGCATCATCGAGTGTCGCACTGTTGCACGGCTTGGCAAGCTCTTCTTGTAATTTCATATTTAAGCTCGGGTTTTCGACTCGCTCCTCGCG
>CBDUGV010000165.1:0-9782 GCA_965366815.1 uncultured Bdellovibrionales bacterium
GAGCGAATGGCACACCACAGTTGGCTGCAAACGGTGGAACCTCGACCACACAAAGTGGAGCCAGCAACCCAGAGCAAAATCCCAACCCAACGCGAGTTGCAGATGCCGGAACACCAAGCGATCAAAATCTCGGCGACGGCGCAAACCAGCCTACGCAGCGCAACGCTCGAACCAATGGCACAGATGGAACACCACAGCTAGCTGCCAACGGTGGAACCTCAACGACACAAAGCGGAGTAAACAACCCAAACACCAATCCCAGCCCTTCTCAGGTCGCCAACGCTCCAGCTCAATTCGATCTCGGGCTGGGTCAAGGAACAACACTGGCCAGCCGACAAGGCAACCGAAGTACTCCCCTTGAGAGCAATCTAGATTTAGCATCACTCTCGACCAACCCTAGCAATACGACACAAACTCCAGACGCGATCGGACGGAGCGGTGGTGTGCGCATGCCACAGCGTCCAGAGGGGTTTCCAGATCTCAATCTGAAACCGTACCCGCAAGCCGGCGCAAGCGCTGCTTCTGAGTTCGAACAAGCGGTAATGTCGACAGCCTTCGCGAAATTCAACCTTACAATGGCAACTTCATTTCTTGGCACCCCACCAAAAGAGCTAGAGGAGGCGCTTGCGAAAGCACGATCGGCAATAGAGGGAATGTCAAAGCCAAATATGGGACCCGAACATCGCGGAACACCTCATTCTCGAGAATGGCAGGAACGCCGAGATCACATGAGCAATATCGGCTACAATGGTTCGCAAGCACAAACGCAACTCAATAGACTTGCGGGAAGCAACGTTCCCGAGGGTGCGCCAGTTGATGCGAACAATCCTTGGCGAATATTCGTCTCTGATTTGGCCGGGAACCTGCAAGCCGTTGTCACCTACTCCGGTGGCGAATTCGATCGCGCTTATGGTGAAGTAATTCAATCGGCGAAGACTGAAACTGTTCAGAAATTAAACGAGACCTATAACGGCAAGACAACAGAACTCCAAAAGCTACTCACATGGCTTTTCGACATCAACAACGATCCTACAGAATACAATCGTGCCGCAGAAGCGCTTGAGAAATTCATCGGCAGTCACCCAGTAGACACTCTCGGCCCTGATGCAGATCTTGTCGCGCAAGCCGACCTGGCTCTCAGCTCTCGGAACTCTATCTATCACGATAGATTTCGCAAACACATTATGGAACGCTACGAGAAAGCCTATCCCGATATGTCTGAACAGGACCGAGCTCGGATGGTTCGAGCTTACATTGACCGTGTGGGAACCGTCCTCGGGGAATTTTATGATGAGGTTCACCCAAGGGTAGCGAATGCCGCGCAAGAGTTGGTGCGAACTACTACCGATCGTGCCTGCTATCAATTGCTTCGATCAGTGGAAGAGCAGGACGATGCCACTACTGTTCGACAAAATTTCATGGCGGCAGCGCAAGCTATTGAACGGGAAGTTGACTACTTAGAAAGCAAGGAGGGTGGCCCGACTACCCACGACCGGCTCTTGATCTTGCAGCGTCGAACTCAACTCGACGCCCTACAAGCACACACTCGAACGAAAAGCCCGACTGCCATTCCAGAATCCTATAGACCGTCACAACCATCGAGCGGATACGATTTCTCGAACTACCAAGCTCCCCAATCTCAAAGCGGAGTAAGTGAACGTGCAAATGGCACGGTAGACCGACTTCGCAATTCAAGGCGACGTAGGAATCGTTAATTCTGGAAATGATTACTTAATGCGAGCGAGAACACTGCGCAGTGCGCCTTCAAAAGCCGTTGCTCTATGCTGCTGAAGCCTTTGCTCCACCGCCTCTTGCATCAGAGCTGCACTCCGAGACGCAGTCCCAGGGAAGCGTGCGATATCGAGGGGGTTGTTTGGCTGAGCGACTTGCTCACGTATTCGCTCCATATGGCGGCTAATTGAGAACGGAAGTGCCAAAGCGTCGCTGTTGAGACTATCGCGAATATCGCGATCTGCCGCGGCCACCTCTTCTTGAACCGTGCGACACAACGCCGAGTCTGGATTCTTTCTCGCAAGCGATGCGACTTCTCTCATCAATGAGTTATAGTCGTCTGCAACAATAAACTCTTCTGGTCGCTGGGGCGCTATCAGATCGATCCTTCCAAGCGCTTTATCCCAAAGCTCATCGGAAGCTCGCTTAATCAGACGTTCAGAAAACTCTTTATTGTCCGTGTAATAGCTCAATTGCGTGACCAAGGCTTCTAAGCGCTTCTTTGCACTCAATACCACAAGCGGTTTATCATTCGATCGCTGTTCCAGGTTTTCCAACAATTGAATAGTTTCAGCCAGCGCAGTTGCAGTTGAGGCTTGACGGTCAGTTGAGTCACTCCAAGCAGCAAGACGAGTATGTAGATCGCCTAATCGAGCGCTTACTTCATAGAGTGTAACCACCTCTGCACTCGGTTGCGACAACTCTTGCATTCCCTTAAATTGACTCGAATCAACAATAGCTGCCGGGGCAACTCCACGAAACACATCCGACTCTTGTTCAAACAAAAGGAAGGAAAGTTCTTGATCGGGATACACTTGCTTTGCGACTGGAATAAGGGCCATCAATTCGGCAAGATCGCTGTTCGAGAGCTTCCCTCTCATATCAGCGGCACATTGCTCTAGCCGAGTCTTCGCTTCGCGAGTATCTTTTGTCGTTTGCTCAAACGTATGACTAATACCGAACCGTGTCGCACGATAGGTATCCAATGTCTCACGGCAATTGCTGATCGGCCCAAGGATGCGCTCACATTGCTGTAGCAGCTGCCTTGTTTCTTGATCAGGCACTCCGACTGCTCTTTCCGGCACCTGGCCCGAATTGAGCTTCAACATAAGGGAATAGACAAAGGGTTTGGGCTCTTTTCGCGGATCCTTTGCACGCGTTCGAAGGTCATCGACATGTTCTTCGTATTCACTCAAGCAGAGAGCAAGCAGCTTTGTCTTTTGCTCAGCCGGTATTGTTCGCTGAACATCAGCCCAAAGCAGTTCTTCGAAAGAAGCAAATTCCTTGTTCGAGAGCTCTTTTAGCTGCCCAAACATCGCGAGACTGCGCTTCGTCAACGCAAACTCCATATCCTCAGCAGTAGCAGCGTCGCCTTGCTCAGTTGCAGCCTTGGCAAGTCTTTCGAGTTCCGCAACCCCAGCTTCAAAGGCACGAACATCGCTCAGTGCGCGATCGATCAACATCATGCTTGTCAGAGTGTTCAAACCATAAGGCGGTTTTTCAAGATCCTGCTCTCGTTCAGTACTTGCCGACCCACTCCAATAGGCAGGGCCTTCCTGCTTCTTCAAGGGATCCGCTACTACCTCTGGCTTCGTTTCTGCAAGTTCGTCAAGTATGTGTAATAAGACGTAGTTTGAAAGTGATTCTTTTCTTGGAGCGAAGGCAACAAGCAAACTGACTTTTTGCTGAACTTCTTCTTCAGTTCGCCCCTCAGCGAAAGCAGGTAGTTCTTTGATAATGTGCTGCGCTGCTGTCTTGATCTGCTCGTCCTTCTTCCGAAAATCTGGTTCCTCGCGAATATCACGCAGTGCAGTCGCCAACGCGAAGCGCAACCCTCGATTCTCTACCATCTCGGCCACTAGGCTTTCAAAATCACGATTCAGTTTACTGAGATCATATGCACTCAACTCGGTTCTAAGCTGTTCAGCCATCGCACTCATATCGGTGAACTGATGAACGAGCGTATCGTCGGCGCGACTTTCTAGAGATTTTCGAGCGTCATCGACAATCGCTTGGCGCTGCTCCCGAATAATTTCTCGCAATTGCTCATCGGTCAACTTACGGCCAAAATCCTCATTCGCTTTCCGAGCCGCAGCCATGAGCTCATCATCAGTTACCCCTCGGTTGATGACTGCATCAACTGCATCTAAGTGAACATCGAGGAGTTGCCCTTCGATATAGCTTATTCCTTTATCCTCAACGAATTGCAGGAGTCGTTGCGTATCGGGTAGGTCCGGATTGTCTTTAACAAGCTGGCGCATCTCGTCGAGCAAACCTGCGTAGGCATCTCGCCGCTCATCTTCTGAAGGCTTTGTTTCCACTATAGAGGTAATGCGAGCATCCGCGACGAACCTAAGTGAAGTGATTGATTGTTCTAGAACTTTCGCCGCTTGATGGATATCTCGACCTTGATCGCTCAACTGCGCTGTCAGCGTTTCCAACTCCTTTTGCAGCACGATTGTAGAGAGAGGATCCTCAGTGCCGCGAGTTTGGACTCTCGCGAGAATAGCATGCACTGCGCGAAGTGAGTCTCCAATAGCCCGGGAAGGATCAGAGGAATCTCGCTGTGCCTCTAGACGGTCATGGATTCGGGCGAGTTCTTCGCTGGCCTTGAGCACATGTACGGTTTCCAGATAGGGCTGGGGGATAGCGCCTCGGTAGTGTCGACTTTCTTGCGCATATACAGAGCCCCATTTGTCCATCAAGAACCCGCTGGCCCAGCGGCCAAAATTGCCCTTCACGGTGGTCTGACGCCCGCCCCGTGCGATTCTGATTATCCCGTGTCGAAGGTCTGCGAGGTCTCGAGTCGAAATCGTAGAACCCATAGAGTCTACGTGATCCTGCAACAATTTTTTTGCTTTATGAAAGTTGGCGACAAGCGCATCCTCGTCTTCAACATTAAGCAACTCAACCATTTGCTGAAGAACTTCACTATCACTACTCAAGCCATGCGAGTTGCTAAAGCGAATGTAGGAAATGCGAGTGTTCGGGTCTTGGGCCCCCAATGAGACGAGAACGCCCCGCAGATGAGCGCGTTGCTCTGGAGTGAGTGATTGAAACAAATCTGTTTGATGGCCGCCTATTCTCGAAACTGCGGCTTGCAAATGCGCCTGGATCTCTCTCGGCTCCTCAGTTCTCAGAAGATGCGTCAATTGGTCGAGCGTATGTTCATGCATCTGAAGCGGCCGCAAAAGTCGACCGAGATCTCGGATTGCGAGTTCGGCACTTGGATCGCTCGCACGAGCCCGCCAGGTCGTTGAGTCACTATCTCTGACTTTCTCCACCCAACGATCAACCAGATTGGCTAGAGGCTCTGGAATAGCGACTGAGTTCTCCTTATGCTCAGCCAGTGCCGAGCGGTTTTCATCAGTCCACTCTCGCAGAGCAGTAAGCAGCCGGCCTTTTTGAACTGGATTGAGTTCGCTCAAAAATTTCTCAACCAGCTGAAGCTGCGCTTCGGCGACTCGCGTCTTTAGCGCTTCAACCTCCTTTCCTATTCCTTCGAGCGATTCTTGAAGCCTCGCATTCTCCGTCCTCGCACGCACAGCATCACCGACTGCCTCGGCGTTAGACTTTTGCTCCAGCGCTGCGGCAATATCGATACTGCTCATTTGAAGGTCTTGAAGAACACTATCACCGATAAAAAGTGCATTTGCCCCATCGGCGTTCAACATCGGACGAAGCTCGGCTTCGCGGGATGGCAAGAAAGTTCTATCGGTTTTCTTAGCCAAGGGGGATTCAAACAAAGCGACCGCTTTGGGAACGACGAGGTCTTCGACAGTATCCTTATCTTCTGCAGGTTCGGGTTGCTGATGCGGCTCAGGTGGAGCTTCGCTTTCCTGCACCACTGCCGGCTCGGGTACAGGCGAAGATAGCTCAGCTAGTGGCTGATCCTCTGGTGTTGATTTTGCCTTGGTGTTACTTGGAGCGGGCATAGAAAACCGTCTGACAAGCCTTAAAGGCTTTATAACCACCTGAACTCATTGAAGTTATTCTACAATGGGCTCGATAAGAATAAACTATTCCTATTACTGTTATACGAAATTTTGGGTCGGCGATGACTTAAGAAAGCCTGTAATTACAGGCGGTTAAAGGCGACGGAAAATCCTCCGGAACAATGGTCCCCAGAGAATTTTCCGCCAAAGGAGATCGCTTACTGCTCTAGGATTCAATATTCTTGCTCGGTAGCGTCGAATGCCAAAATGAACTTGTAGAGCAGTATCGAGCAGAGTTCATTCGCAGCTTTTAGCTCGTCTTCGAGATCCGCATTGCTGGTTACCGCTTCTCGACAGCGCACCATATGCAAGACCGTTTGAGCCAAGCGGCTGAGGGCGTGGCTAGTGCCGGCAATTGCGTTGAGTGCTGCGATCACCTTGTCATGCGCTCCTAGAACTTCCTTAGTCAATGGAATGTCGACACCAGCCATCGCGACTTCCTTCTGAGCAAGTAGACCAAGATACGAGTGCAGAGCGATTCGTACATCGCCACGATGTCGGCCAAATGGTTTGTTGATTTCCATGGGTTGTTTCTCTCAGGGGTTGAAAACGTGTTGGGTATCCAAACCTCTAGGCGAAGACTGCCTGGAGGATTTCCGTCTCAAGATAGGAATGTAAGAGAACAATGCCGAGAGTCCCCATAGTAGTCTCATCCGATAAAAATCGTCAAAAAGCTGTAAAAAACCAAAAGTTATGCTAGATAACATCCTAAGACTGCTGTTCTTTTCCTCTTAGCTAGTAGCGAGATTTCAACACCACCTACTGTTTTGGCAATTGCGTCTCCCTCGCGTATCGCGAACGTTTCCAAACTGCGGACTGGCCTCAACAGTGGGAGCACTACGGTTTTGCCGTACCTCCTCAAATCCTAAACCACTCAACCTCCGGGGGTACACACCAATGACTAATGCTGCACAATTTGATCCTGCGGAGATGGGGCGAACACCCAGCGCAGGATTGCGATTGAAGATATTGCCGAGCCGATCGGCCGAAGTCGATCTTCTGCTGGCCGTCTTCGACACCCTTGCACCAGAGGAATATGCAGGTGAGATGCGGTTGATTGGACAGGAAGTCCTCGACTATCTCTGCTTCGCCTCTACTGCAATTAACGATCGTGAGCCCTCTGTAGGGCTGAAACTCAGTATCGGTCCGAGCCAGCGCACAAAGCGCACTCGTCAGGATCGATTGGAGAAGACTCGTGGCATTCGCGTCTTTCGCGATCAGGCAAACGCGGGAGAGCATCTGCGCGCAGTCAGTTCATCGAAACCCTCCGATCAACTGGAGCGAGACGACGAGATCACGTTTGCGTTCTGGCGACTCCGCGAACGTAGCTGGGAACGCGTCCGCGATGCCGTGAATGAATTCGCGCCACTAGTCACTCAGGTTCGACCAGACTGGTTTTACTTCAACGCCGACGGGCATGGACTCCAGCACGACGGATTGATTTGGACGTAAGGATGAGTGGCTCCACAAAACGGCACCCGGGGTGAAAACCTCTGGTGCCACAACTTTTTTTTACGTTTTTTCAGCGAGTGCCGCATCTACCGCGGATGGGAGTAGATCGACCACATCCCCTTCAAGACGCAACGTCAACATCGACACTGTATCGTGTTCAGTTGCTCCACGATTGATAATCACATAGGGCACTCCACGCTCAGCGGCAAGTAGTGGAATTGAACAAGCTGGCTGAACTGATAAGGTTGAACCAAGCGAAATCACCATATCGGCCATGCTCGCGGCCTTACTTGCCTTAGTTAAGTCAGATTCCCGTAGGCTTTGACCAAAGCTAATAGTCGCTGGTTTCAAGTAGCCGCCACAGGTCGTACAGAGTGGAGGCTCATTTGTCTTCTCAAAGAGTTCAAAATGCTCTTGCGGATCGCTTCGGAGGCCGCATTCTTGACAGTCGACCGCGAGATTGCTGCCGTGCAGTTCTACTAATCGATTATCCGAAGTTCCTGCAACCGAATGGAGACCGTCGATATTCTGAGTGACGACCATGCATAGTCTCTCAGCTTGCTCCAGCTTGCGAATCGCATGGTGCACTGCATTCGGCTTCGCATCGCGAAACCCTTTCCAACCCTCAAGCTTGTAGTCCCAATACTCCACCCGAGCGGAATGGTTGCTCATGAAATCCTGGTAGTATACTGGTTGCCGAGTTTGCCAGACCCCTTTCGGACCTCGATAGTCAGGGATTCCACTTCCAGTAGATATCCCTGCACCAGTAAAAATGAGAATGTTTCGGTGTGATTTAAGAAGGGTGACAAGTCGCTCGTCCATGACGAGACGATATCATAAAACTTAACTAATGGGACCAATTGCCACCATAGCAATATTCGCTGAATACATTTCTAATACAAGATGCAACGACACGAATATTGACCATGTCCCCAATACCAAACAAGCTGCGACTGCTACTCTCTGCTTTTGATTTACTACTTCCATTGTTTCGCTCTCCCAAAAAACTAATTGCCAACTAAGTGAATAGTCGTCGCACATCCGATTTACTTACATTCCAGATGCCTTTTTCGCCGGAATACTAATTCGAACAGATACCGACAGGAGGCAATGCCGCTATGCTCGAATACCAGCTCATCGGCCGGGTCCACACTATTGATAGGGCAAGCTCCTAGCAGAGGATTAGGGTGATTAGCTCTCAATGTAGCTTAGTGATAGAATACCTATCGGCTCTTTTCGCATAATTATTCAGATATCTACAT
The DNA here is from genome assembly GCA_965366815.1 of uncultured Bdellovibrionales bacterium. Taxonomy (GTDB): domain Bacteria; phylum Bdellovibrionota_C; class UBA2361; order SZUA-149; family SZUA-149; genus CBDUGV01. Next base: position 8,441 of record CBDUGV010000165.1, read on the forward strand.
TTGAGAAATGAAGCCTGTCTTGCGGCTCTCGTAGTTTCGGTCTCAGGAGCCTCAAGACAGCGCAGGTGCTTCGGTTTTGGAAAGTGACGCACATACGCTCTATCAGAGCGTAGGCGCGTCACTTTCCCAATTCTTTTTACATATCCAGGAGTCTCATAATGGCGTTGTTTCAACTCGACTTTGGCGAGAGTCTTTCGCAGAGCGCTGAAGTTGAAGTGTGCCCAGAAGGAATCACTGTCACCTTAGAAAGCGGAGTCTCGTCTATCTGGAATCTCGCCGATTCCGTCAAGAAATCACAAGTTTGCCATAAGGCTGCACAGCGGCTAGCAGCAGCGCTTGGCGATTCAGCGAAGACGATTGATGTTTTCGAAGCTCGAAAGAGCGCCGAACATGTCTTAGTCACCATGCAACAGCGATGGATCGTTGATGGGTGGCTGGCGTTTCGTGAGTTGCGTTCTGAAGTTCCCCCTAAACAGTTTGATGGACAAACAACAAACGTCTTGATCCTCGAACTATACGGTGGGCTCACGGAATACCAAGAAGGAGACTGGGAAAAAGCCACGGTGCTTTGCTTCGTTCAGGGGAACTACCACCGACCCGAGCAAGCGACAGCGCACTATTGTCCCGATCTTCAATGGTGTTTCAAGAGAATCGACGACGACCCACTGGATGAGGATCTGTTTAATTTTTAGGAGTCAATGCCCTGCGTTGTCTCCGACACCGTCACTGCCCGACCGCGACCTTATCTGTTCTCATAGCGGTTGTAGTCAAATATTCCTGCTTCGACGCCCGCAGTTTTTGCGAAGCGTTCATGCAGTTCGTCGCTTATCGCCCAGAACCGTGGATCGTTTCGCCGCACACCGAATCGGTCGACAAGCTTCGCGTAGGAATCTTCATCACGCAATCCGTCTATCGCATCGACAAACGTCGATAAGTCATCCTTCTCAACCACATAAAACGCATTCGGATGAGCTCCAATAAATCCATAGGCCACACTGAGCGTATCCTTCTCGGGCTCTCGCTCAAGTTGCTCAAAGAACATATGCGAAATGCTCTTGTGGAAACTATTGTTTATCAAGGTAAAGACACCAACATCTTTTACTGACAGAAACGATAATTGAGGCAAAACAGAGACCTGCTTTCCTACAATCTGTTCGAGCCGTTCAAGCTCTCGTCGAGCCTTACCGTCCTTTACTCGATCTAGCGCATGGGCGCGCGGAAGCACTTTCTGCAAGCGCTGCTCGATTTTGCTGAGCAACTCGTTCTTCGGATCATCAGTCACAAATTTGATATCAACTCGACCCTGTGGACTATAATCTCCGTACACATACTCTTTCACATG
>CBDUGV010000166.1:0-9757 GCA_965366815.1 uncultured Bdellovibrionales bacterium
GACTTCAATCTATCGCTGGGAGGGCAAAGTTGAAACAGCCGAAGAACTGCTGTTAGTCGCCAAGACGAGTGCGGAGCGCTACGCTGAGTTTGAGAAGCTGGTCCAAGCGCTCCACCCCTATGATACACCAGAGGTACTCGCACTACCGGTATCAGACGGCCTAGACCGCTATTTGTCCTGGGTCGGCCTTGAAACCAAAAAGGGGTAAGCGCAAGCCGCCCCCCCCCCTCTCTGGTATGAGGTGTTATCGAGGCCCTATTGCCTCACTTCCCCGCTCTCCAGTTCGGATGCGAATACAGTCATCCAACGGACAAATAAAGATTTTCCCGTCCCCGATTGAACCTCCGTCGCCTGAGCGGGCCGCTTGGACAATTGCGTCAACAGTAGCCTCGACAAAGGCGTCGTTAACCGCAATCTCGAGTTTTACTTTCGGGAGTAACTCAACAGAATATTCTTGTCCGCGATACACCTCTTCACGTCCACCCTGCATTCCACAACCGCGAACATCGCTCACCGTCATAAGGAATACGTCTGTCGAACTCAATGTCTCTCGAACAGTACTTAACTTCTCTGGTCTGATTATCGCTGTAATCAATTTCATTGCGTACTTCCCCCTTACCCGTTTGACGACATACGTGCCGGTGAATCAACCGATACCACCTGCGCGCGAGAATCGATCTGTTTGACCAAATCCTCTAGCTTATGGCGAATCTCGAGCTCATCTCCTCCTCTAAACCGCAGGGTCTCACCACTAATAGTTGTGAAATGGCGATAGATGCTGAGAAACTCTTCCGGGGCACTTCCATTCAGTCCACAAAGCGATGTCCAGGTACTCATGAAGTCCTCTACTGGAAGGTCTTTCAGCTTCAAATAAAAGACGCTGGACTCAGGGAGCATCTCGGCAGGGCGAGGGCCACTTTCTTTCGCTTCCGCAACAAGTTGCTCGGTATGTCTCCCTAGCTGACTCTTTCGAAGAAGACTGATCACATCGATCGGTCGCTCGAGCGGATAGGCCTCAGTCCCCATCTCATTGATGTCGAGTCCACCAGCTTCGGTATGTGGTGAAACTCGAATGCCGAGCACCAACTTGAGTGCATACCAGCAGACAAATGAACTGGAAAATACAAAAGCGCCGACCGCAGCCACGCCCGTGAGTTGAGCCATCAACAGCGAGGTGCCGCCACCGTTAAACAAACCATTTGCATCAATGCCGCCTGGTGCTTCTGTTGTCGCCCAGAGGCCAACTGCTAAGGTGCCCCAGATTCCGCACACGAGGTGTACGGACAAGGCGCCAACTGGGTCATCAATTCTCAGCTTATCAAAGGCGGTAACTGCCAACACGACAAGCGCTCCACCGATGCCACCGATGAGAATAGCAGCAACAGGGGTGACAAATGCACATGGGGCCGTGATCGCAACCAGTCCCGCCAAAGCTCCGTTGACGGTCATGCTAAATTCGGGTTTTCCAGTGTGAAAAAACGAGACCAATGTGGCAATCAGCAGACCAGCCGCACATGCGAGGTTGGTAGTTACGACGATATGCGAAACTCCCGCGCCCTGGTCGCCAACTATTCCCATCGTGCTTCCTGGGTTAAAGCCAAACCAGCCCAACCAAAGAATCATCCCTCCGAGAAAGGCCAAAGGCATACTGTGACCCAGAATCGGCGAAACTGAACCGTCCTTCTTGTATTTACCAATACGAGGCCCGAGTAAGAGAATCCCGGCAAGACCAGCCCAACCACCGACGCTGTGCACGACTGTAGACCCGGCAAAATCCCACATCCCCAGCTCGGCGAGCCATCCGCCTCCCCATATCCAATGACCGCCGATCGGGTAAATGACCGCAGCCAGGATAAATGCGAAGATCATAAACGAACTGTAGTGAATTCGTTCTGCGACACAACCGCTGACAATAGTCGCTGCAGTAGCTGCAAACGCAAGCTGAAAGAAAAATTTCGCGAACAATGGGATTCCACTCCAGTTGAGTGAAGAGAAAATTCCCTGATAGGCGTCCCCGGTAGCCGGACTTGTGTCGGCACCCATAACGAACCAACCGCCAGTTCCGAAAAACGCAGTTCCGTCGCCAAACATCAAACCAAAACCTATTGCCCAGAAGGCAAGCGAGGCGATGCCAAAGACGACAAAGTTTTTGGCTAGTATATTTACTGCGTTTTTACTTCGACAAAACCCAGCTTCGAGACAACCGAAACCAGTGTTCATAAAAAATACAAGAAAGGCGCACACCAGCACCCACAACGTATCTACTGCAACTGTAATGTTTGTTCCTTCACTCAGGGCATCCATTCGAATTTCCTTTCCTATGCTTATTCCTGTTCCATGCGACGCAGTATGCCTGACTCGCAATCATTAGCTAAATTAATTTATTGTATCGAACCCATTAACTTTTCCAATGCTTCCTTCAGCTAGTGAAAAAGACCAGCTCCCTGCCCCCAATGACAGGAAGCTGGCCGACAAGAAGGAGGCACCCCTCTTGGTTTGACCTAAAAGTTTTCGCTAAAGTGAAGTTCCAACTCCTACTCCGACAAAAAATTCGTTACTGGTAGAGTCATCGACCTCAAAATTGTAGTTAAAGCTTGGAGACACCGTAAACACACCAAGCGGGAACTCCATTCCCAAGCCCGCCGTGACATGCATTAATCCACTGTTGTCCGCGTAGACCTTGTCGGCATTTGAAGCGAAGCCAAAGGTGAGTGAAGGACTCACTGCAAAGCCCTCGCCTAATTTCTCGCATTCAATATCGTGTCCAAAACCAAGTGCGTAATAGACTGAATCGAATTCGTCGTAGTCCTTATACACAGTGAGACTCGGCGAAAGGACGGTGTCGACTGCAATCGATGCATAGAATTCTTCGGTATTGGCAATCGCATCGCCACCGTCTGGGAAGGTGTACCAGATATGCCCGACGCCAAGTCCTATCATCCCAAGGCTCACTTCATAGCCCAGGGTGTAGTCAATTTCGGTGAACTTCTCCTCTTTACTTCGACTCCCGCCTTCAGCTGATAAGTGAGCCCAGATGTTTGCACTTAGGCTTCCAGCTTCCCCCAAACTAAAAGCACCCGTACCGGAGGGCTGGATCGAGGTGCCGTCAAACAAATTCTGACCGCGAAAAATGTAATCGGTGAGGAAATCAGAACTGAGGTCGAATGACACTGGGCCGCCTTCTTCTGTGGGGTCCACCGAATCAGCCGTTTCTATCTCTTGCTGCTCGGCCTGCACCGAGCAAAGAGGTAGCAGCCATACTACGGAGGTGAGCACTACTGCGGACTTAATTGCTTGCACGTATCTTTTTCTCACGATGTTGCCCCTGCTTTTCGTTTCAATTAGGCGGAGCTCCCGCCTTCCAGCAATGGCCTTAGCAAGATTCGTGCCAACTATAGCTTCGAGGAATTTTATATTCAGAAGTAGTCGTGATTATTGCGTTTTTATTTTCAACTGGGTCTTACCCAGGGTATGAAGGGAGTGTCTAAAACTACAAAATTGTAGAAAACCAAGAGCTGGTCTACAGTTTTGTAGAAAAAACCTAGCTGCTGTATTTCTTCGGGTTTAGGCCGTATTTAGCGACTTTGTAGGCAAGGATTCTCGGCGTCGTTTTCAAGATTCGCGCCGCAGCTGAGACGTTTCCGCGGGCCGATTTTAGTGCGTCACCAATGATCCCTCGCTCGTAGCGCTCGACTAGTTCATTGAGCGAGCCGGCGGGAGTGGTTCCCGTTGTATCCGCTGTCTGCAAAGTGGGCGGTAAGTGATGCGGGTGGATCACTTCTTCCCGCGATAAAACAACTGCACGCTCGATAACATTTTCAAGTTCACGAACATTACCTGGCCAATGATAGGAGTAGAGCATATCGATTGCCGCACTCGATAATCTCGATACATTCTTCCCATGCGCCTTTGCATACTTCTCGAGAAAATGATCAGCGAGAAGCGTTATATCACTTCGACGACTGGCGAGAGTAGGAACGAATATCTGAAATACATTGAGGCGATACAGCAAATCCTGGCGAAAACTCCCCTGCTCGCAAAGCCGTTGTAAGTCCCGATTTGAGGCCGATATCACGCGGACGTTGACCCGAACCGTCTTACTACTACCGACCGGTTCAAATTCGCGTTCCTGCAAGACTCTAAGCAGTTTGATTTGTATGCTCGGCGGCAGCTCGCCCACTTCATCGAGGAAAATGGTTCCCCCATCGGCCAATTCAAAACGCCCCTTCCGATCGCTCGCCGCCCCCGTAAACGAGCCCTTAGCGTGGCCAAAAAGCTCGCTTTCTATAAGGTTTTCATTCAGCGCGGCGCAGTTTGCGGCGATGAAAGGTTGATCGGCAAATGGGCTATTGTAGTGAATCGCTCGGGCGACCAATTCTTTACCAGTTCCGGTTTCACCCAGCAGCGTCACGGTCACTGAACTCTGAGACACCTGAGCAACTTGATCGTAGACTGCTTGCATTTCGCGGGAATTTCCAACGATGTTTGAGGGGCGAAAGCGATCACTGAGCTCCTTTTTTAAACGTTCATTTTCGAGCTGTAGCCTATTTCGCTGTTCTGCCGCTTCTCGACGAAGCTTTACAGCCTGGGCGATCATCGAGGCAATAATACTCAAGACTCGTTGATTCTCTTCGAGTTCACCTAGGGCTCGGTTTTCACTGTCGGCGCTGAGGGCCCCGAGCACTTCATTCTCAACGCGGATCGGCACACAGACAAATGAAAACTCACCGTCAGCAACTCGATTCGTCCGATTGACGAACTCAGCCGATTCTCCCACTCTTTGGATAATTGCTGGCATCCCAGTCTCGACAACCCTACCGGTGATTCCCTCTCCCAATTGGTAGCGCCCCTTCTCTCGCTGTTCCACAGAGAGTCCATGTCCTGATTCAATGTGAATCTCACCAGTTTCACGGTTCAAGAGGGTAACGGTGGAATGTTTGAGGTTGAGAAACTCGGTAATTGCCTCAAGCACTGGCCCCAGTACCTGACGCAGTTCCAAGCTGCTCTCGAGAATTTGACTGACTCGAAGAAGCAGCTTCAGTTCCGGGACTTCTGCCGCTCCAGAGCCTATATGTTGCGCAGTTTCAGGCATTTAGCTGTGTCTTTGCCGCCTTCGTGGAGAATATAGAAGGATCTCTACAATTTTGTAGATTCCTTCATACTATACGACAAAATTGTAGCAATACCTGAGTAGAATGCAAGCTGCGAGCTGATTAGGGGCTAACTATCTCTCTGAGAGTAGTATCTGCCATCTGCGTGGCGATAGACCGGAACGGTGTCCCAAGAGTGGAGCTTTCCTTTCTCGTGCATTGGTCGGATGATTCGCGCCTCTGCGTCTCGCTCAGAACTCCGATGCAGCACACTGCCGTCAGAGCGAAGCTGAAGTTGCGCGCTGCCGTGTTTCGCATCGGATACCGTAATCCATTGCTCAATACTGCCGCTCTTTTCGATATTGCCGTAGGCTTGTTCAATCAGCCAGCGCAATTCAGTACCTTGGGCAAGTGTTGCGGTAAAGTCGCTCTTTTTATAGAACGCCACTCCCGCATTTCTGTGTTTGCTCCGCGCGTCTTTGTACCAACGAGTAAAAACGTAGGCAGTCTCTCCTTCATGAGTCACGGCAAGCGCGGTAGAGGTCGCATTTCGCGTTTTGATATCTTCTGCAACCTCGATATCTGAGACCGCATAGATACCGGATTGAGCATGTGCCTCAAACAGAGCAGTGGCTTTGCGTTCCGCGGCTCGTGCATTGGCGTACTTCCATTCCCGAAGCTTTGACTCACTGGATCGACTCTTCTCACGTTCGAGTAGCTGACGACGACGAGCAAGAACGCTCTCGCGAGTCTCTACGTATTCAACCTCGCCCTTGCGACCAGGCCGCATTGTCCGGCTCTCCCAGGCAATTGCTGTAGACGTGCTCGACTCTTTTAGTCCCGGCACCAAGACGACCAGTTCTTTCCCACCGCTAGCTGTCTTCTCGAGTAGCACGCTACCGTCTGAGCGCACTTGAGCCCGACGATTCCCGCTGATTTTCAGCCAGACATCGGTGATAAGCGTATTCTCGGTTTCATCTTGAGCGGTTTCATATACTTCGCGAATCGTATCGCTGATAACTGCTCCATCGGGGACATCGACTAGGTGCAGCACCCCTTGTCGGGTATCGTAGTTTCGAATGAAAGTATAGCTGGTCCGGGTGACTCCACTTGCATCTTCAGTTGTTTGATAAGTAGGTACTGCGACTGCCCTTCTTTCTCGAACTGATTGCACATCATTGCCAATCGGTATCTCCAGATTGCCGATCTGCGGATGCTGAATTCTCGAGTGCTCATGCCATGCTTCTTTCGAAGGCTCCTCGGCATGCCGCGAAACACTGCCGTCGACAAAATACATCCCGCTGCCACTCGCGACCGTATCGCTCCCTGCCACAGTCGTGTGTTTGTCGCCAGCGCGCGATGTACTCAGAGCAGTCGCCACAGAGCGAGACACTTCGAGGTTCTTGGTCCGCTGTCGTTCTAGTTGCGCAGTCTGCTGGGCAGCGGCCTTCAAATCCCAACCACCATACTTCAGTGTTTGTGGCTTAAATAACTGCGTGAGTCTCCCTGAAGAGTCACGGACACCGGCATGAGTTTTTCCGTTAAAAAATACGGAAATCGTTCCATCTAGCTCACGCTGGAGGTAGTAGTCTCCATTGAATCCTCGGCGACTGTAGACGCCATCGCCATCCCTGTCTTTCAAATCGAGTATAGCGATAGCATCAGAGATGCCTCGCAGATGAAGCTTGGGCATGCCGCCAATGGTCTTGCTGAGAACTCCGGTACCTAGGTCGACCGAATGGGCTGGAATATAAGAATTATCCTTACCCGTGCCAGTGATATGGTAAATGCGGTTGCTGGTATTCGAGAGAATATATCCTCCACCCGCATCTCCTTCGGCACTCGTGTAGGTGGGAATAAACACTCCCCCACCGCGAATCAAATTGCCTTGAGCATCGACAATATCGACTTGCCGGGCCTTGCCCAACTTCAGATCCTGGCCAAGTGCCTCGTTGATCTTGGCCAACACCTCCGGTCGAATCGGTTCTGTCCCTAGTTGCCGGGTGGGAATCTTTGGCTGATCCGCCGGCGGATGCGCAGTCGGATCCTGCTGTTGATGTACTTGCATTGTCGTCTCTCCATAGCGATTACTACCCTGATCCAGAGCTCAGTCCGGCATTGAGTAAAATCGACCTCTCATTGGAAGTTATGACAATTTGGTTGCAAAATGTTGTTTTTACTAGGTAGCTCATTTCATGTGGTTTTCTAAGCTTTTTGCAGCGAGAGAGTTGCCCGGTGCGACAAATGAGAACCATCCTTGGTTCAACCGGGCGAAGAAGGATCAGCCGCCAATGATGCGGAGTTTGTTCGTGCCAGGTACCGATTCAAAGCCAAATTGACCGCTAGCAGTCAGGTCATAGGCATACTCCAAGATCTGCACTAACTCTGAGACCTGCTGACGATCGGTCATTCTGAGGCAGGCCAGAAAGTACTCTCCATACTCTTCGATCGGAATCGCACAAAACTTCGGAAGTGTCCGCAGAACATGCGCTCGCCGATGAAGGGGATGATCAAACTGCAGCAAGCGATCCGGAAGTGAACTGTGCATCTGACTGTGCAAAGCCGATTGGGTCTGGTACATGGCATCAGCCGCAGCTCGAAACTCCTTTCCTCCCAGGTCGCCGTCCTCGAGTTGTTCAAGGCATTGGGAAACCGTTGCGAGGTGGCCATCGGGAATCCCCGGGTAGCTGAGTTGGAGAAGTTCGAGTTCCTGTACCCGGCATTTCCCAACAAGCCGTGCGTGCCAATTCTCGAAACTGAATTCGCTGTCGCGAGACATTTGCACAACTCGGGCATACTCGATGAGGGCCAAAATGCCATCGCCCGAGTTTTTCGCGGTTTTCACCATCCCCACAAGGTGGATGGCCATAGAAGATTGAACGAGCATCGCTAGCCTCTACCGTATGGGGATCTGGGCGGTGTAAAACCGGAAACTGCAGTGGTACAGGTTCATTCAATCCAAGGCGGCCTAGCACCAAAGAATTCAAGGAACCCGTAGTTTGCGCAGGTAAAAAACAGTATTTGTCGCACTCAAGCCTAAGAAGAAGTGGGAAGGATCTGCACTTTTAATACTAAAGAATAGTGGGAAAGACAAAACTAGCACTAGGGGGTTCCGAGAAGCCAGAACCCGAGGTTAAGACGCAAGAGCGAACTTAAAACCGGGCGTAAAGGTGGAACGGGGAAGCCTGGGATCACTCATTGACCCTCCTCTTTCTTGATCTGTTCAGCCCACTTCGATCGCATACCGGGTTGCTCGCTCCGACGGTAGTGACGTGCTGGCTTCTTTGCTGCATGCGTCGGAGCTGAAGGTGGCGGCGGTCGCTTTTTCTTCGCAGCCGCCTTTTTCTCGGCGTTCTGAAAGCGAACTCCCGCAGCCTTGCCACGATCGAACGACAATGCCACTAAGCCATCGGCTCGCTCATCTTCTGTAGCTTCGACAACTGCCATATAGGTTCCAAAGCCAATGCGCCGCGGCGAATCGCCCTGAGACAGCACTACTGCATGCCGATCGTTTGATGAACGAGTTGGATGTCGAATCGAAAATCGAATCCAATCACGGCCATCTTTATCTCCACATCCTTCAATCGTGATCAGCAGGATATCCTTACGATTCCCTGGCAGCTCGATCAAGGTGCCGGCTGAAACGGCTAAAATAGGCATAAGGCGCGCCCTCCATAGAGTAGAAAATTCACGAGACTCAGCCCTGTTCCCAATAAGGGACAAGTCCGAAAAAGCCCCAAAGAACAGGGCTGAGCCTCGCAGCGCACACTATTGCTTGATAAACCTGATGCTTTTGCGTCTTACCTCTCGCCCAGACTTGGGACTCGGAGAGAGGGAGACTTGAAAGTCTACTCGAGAATTGAGCTTGAAACGTGGTCCGACTTCGACAGTAGATCAGGATCTGAGGATACTCAATCGTTACTGCTCGTCTTTCTTGCGCCACCGAGGAACGCCGCGCAGGAGGATGACTAGGCTATAGATGCAAGCTAGGAACAGAAACAAGGCGATTGCGGTCAGCATACTCCCTGTCTGTTCGTACAAAAACGGAATGAGAAATGCGCCAACAATTGCCAGAACTAAGGCGTTCGTGAGTAATGAGGGTCCCTGATAGAAAGTGGTCATCCTCTGAATAAACACATTTTCGCTACTTCATAGAACAATATTTCTTTCTATACCTGGCCCGATATTGAAATACCCAACTACAAACATGTGAAAGATTGCAAGTTTACGCATACTTACCTAGTCCAGCAGTTCCTCAGAAATTACATATCCTTTTCCACAGTAATCTTGTGCTTAAATAGGAAGTTTGATAGCCTCGATCCGTTACGATCTTTCCCACTTCAATACGTAAGAAAAGGAGACTGCAATGGTTGCTTTGCGCAACAGTGGCGTCGTCGTCGGTCAGGAAGATAGCCTGGTCGATATCCTCAGACGCCAGGGTATTCGAATACCGGTTGGTCGCTCGGCCCCCGCCGAGTTGATGGTTGGCATTCGTCCAACCGGAGAGGTTTTTGACCCATTGGCAAAGGTCAAGACCCCTTTCTGCAGCACGCACGCTGGACGCGGGCGAGGATGGGACTACCAAGGCGCCCGTGGCCCCGAATACTTGGATGTAATCTGGGACAATCCCTTGAAGATATGACAAAACGCGCCCCGTATCGGCGCGC
>CBDUGV010000167.1:0-9733 GCA_965366815.1 uncultured Bdellovibrionales bacterium
TGTCGACAAAGGAGCGAACTTTTTTAATACTGACAAATTCGTCTGTTCCGGTAACTACCCCGAAAAACTTGATGCCGGGCTTAGATTGCTTCACAAAAGTAGAAATTGCCGGTAACTCTACTTTACAAGTCGCACACCAAGTTTGCCAAAATATCAGGGCAACATTGTCCCCTCCCCCGAGCAAGGCAGCAATGTCGTGCGCCTTGCCGTCAATGTCTGTAGCGATTCTTGTCTGAAACGGCGTGTCGGCAAAGGCTAGGTTTGACACAACCGAGATAGAAAATAATACAAATAAAAATCTCATTAAAATCACGTCTTAGAATTCTCTAGGGAATCAACCGCCAAACAAATGGTGATACCGCGCATCCTCGAGTTTTTCTACTAGCTCTCGACTTCACGTCCCAATCTAGCATTACCCACTTGGTAGACAAAACTGTTCTTATCCTCAAACACTTTCCTGATTCCTGGCTCCTCTTCGAGCCGTTGCCTCATTTTTTCATGCTTGCGATCGACAAAGATATATCCCGAGCCAAATTTGCGTTGAATGATCTTCGCCATTGGCCCCTTGAGTTCTCCTTGGGTCATCTTTTGCCAAAGGAGAAACCCCGGTCGATCCCTTGCATACAAGAAATATGGGTCAAGCCCGACTAAGTACGAATTGTGATGATTAAAGTGGAACAATCTAGGGAAATCGTCCCAATCTGCCGTAAAAATCAAACTTCCAGCTTCGGTGTTTAGCCTCAGCCACGCTGCGGCCGGAGAGAACCGTTCATACTCCGCCGACTTGCCTAGGCTTTCTCTTGTGGCAGCAGTGGAGAAATACACCAACACCCCCGCGAGTAGAAAAGCCAATGCCTTTCTCGGATAGGAGAACTGCAAATCCCGAGCCCCTGCATCTTTCTCTTCCTTCTCCGGGGCAAAGCACCAAGCTGTGAGCAACAGCGCAAACGGTGGGAATAGTTCTACAAAACGCCGAGATTTCAAGAACATTCCCAGGAAAACGAGACTCACGAAGAGCACCACAAGAACCACTTGCAATCGCTGCTTGGAAAAGTCTTTCCAGCGGCTGAAGTAAACCGAGGTCGCAAGCAGAGCAATAGGAATACCGGCATGCTCTAGAAATCGATCTGCTGGATAGGGATACCACTCGTTGCCAACTTTGACCGCGTAGCCTCCGACTGAAAACTTGTCGACTAGATGATGGTACAGAAAAGCGATATTCTCTGGAAAATAGGGATTGATCAGCATTCCCAACACGATGCCCACTCCAGCAGCTACGATCGTCGAAACCGCAATCCTTCGAAACACGAGAAGTTCGCTTAAAGCATAGCAGGCAACAACTACAGCAATGAGCGGAAAGGCATTATAGGACCAAACATAGACGAAACTCAGAACAGCTAGAGACTTATGCCTCTTGTTGATTACGGCTAGAAAAACCAGAAAAAGTAGCCCTAAGGACAAGGATTGGGCTCGAACCATCGAGAGTCGATACAAGAAGGCTGGAGAGATTGCGAAATACCCGAGTCCTAAAAGTAGACGCTCAGAGAAACGAAGCTTCGGTAGCGCAAGTTGAAATGCGCAAAACGTGAGGCTTGCCAAACACACTGCAGCGAATTTGCCGCCCAGCAAGATATCGAAGGCAACAAAGGGGGCTAGAAACACATGGAACAGGAAATGATGATCGACATAGGCTGAATCACCAAGAACCGTCTTGGGCAGCCAGGGGAAGTCAATTGGCCAAGGCCAGGGCTCGGCCATCAAGGCAGCTAATTTCGTGTGATAATATGCATCCGTTCCGGCAAAAGTGTTAAAAGAGAACTGTAGCCAAAAAAAGCCGCCAAAAGCAGCCGCTCCGAGCAACAAAATTGCCAAACCCTGTTTGGAAGACCTATCTTTCAGATTCTCTAGACCGCGGTGCGCTGGATCTACCATCAATACATCATTGGTAGATCCAGCAACACATTCTTGGCTATCTTCGATACAGACTTGCATCACAACGGCGGCCTAGGAATTGTCGTTGTCATCGTCGTCGTCATCATCGTCATTACTGTTGTCGTCTCCACCTCCAGAACCCGAATTTCCGCCGCCACCCGAGTTGGAGTTGTCGTCATCTCCACCATTAGAGTTATTGTCGCCACCTCCAGAGTTGCTGTTACTATCCCCTCCAGAGTTCGAATTAGAGTTCCCCCCATCTGTGTTGGTATTGCCATCTCCCCCAGAGTTAGTGTTCCCACCATCATCACTGTTAGTATTGGCACCACCTACGGAATTGCTATTCCCGTCTCCAGGAGTTGGGTTGGGACTCGGGTTAGGACTTCCATTCGGACTTGCGGATGGACTTGGTGAATTCTCCATTACGACGGTCTGACTTGGTACTGCTTCGCCTGTGGTTACATTTACCGTAACATCCTGAATCAAGACCGTTGTGCCCGCCGGAACATTGAGCGAAAGAGAGACCGTTGCATTTTCAAGCGTAAAGTCGAGAACAACATCACCGGCAAAATCGCCTTCAAGACGGAAAAATCCAGTATCATCGGTCACGGTCTGAAGCCCCGTGCCCCGTATTGAAACCTGGACACCATCAACCGCAGCATAGGCAAGCTGCACAAGCTTAAGCGCTTCCCGCATCCTTGCAACTATCGAAGCATTTTCACCTTGGCGCGTTCCTAACTGCTCGCTTACGTTTCCTTCAACTGCTGAATTCGGAGCGGTGTCACCACCTCCCCCGCCACCACAAGCGATGGCAAACACCAGTACAGCAGAGACAAGCAATGCCGTAAACCAAGTTATAAGTTCTCTATTCTTTTTCATTCTGTTGCACCTCTAGTTACCATTGTCATTTGCATTGTCATCCGAACTTCCCGAACCGCTGTTTCCACTCCCCGAATTAGAATTGTCATCATCATCATCGTCATCCGAACCCGAGTTTGAGCTATCATCGTCGTCATCTGGATCTCCCCCTCCCGGACCAGAACTATCTCCTCCAGAACCAGAACTTCCGCTCCCGCTTCCAGAGCCGCTTGAGCCGCCAGAATTAGAGTTTTCATCTTCTGGATCACTGTTCTCGTTGTTGTCCCCGGAGTTCGAGTTAGAATTATTGGGTCCAGAAGATGCATTCTCGTTCCCATCTTCAGTATTGAAATTCCCCTCGTTGGAGCCACCATTAGAATTTCCGTTTCCGGGGCCAGATGAATTTCCAGAGTTCGTGTTCTCGGATCCTCCGCCTTGAGAGGAATTGGAGTTGTTACTGACGAACTCAATCTGGATTGGCTCGGCTGTGCCGCTTTGCTCATCGATGGCAATCTCTAAGAACAACACTGTCGTAGAGGCGGGAATCCCTTCGACCAGCGTAGACGCCTGAAGTGTTCCGACCTGAACAAATAACTCAACAGATGTTGGCGTATTCTCCAAGCCAAGCCCAAATTGGCCGAGTTCGTCAGTTGTCGTCGACTGCCCATTTAGAACTAGCGTAACAGTCGCCGCCGCTACCGGATCACCATTGGCAGCCCGACTCACTATGCCTTCAACTGCCAAACCGCCAGTCCCTCGACTCCCGCCGTTACAGCCTGGCAGAACTAGAAGCGAAAGAATCAGGGCAGCCACAAGGCCGGGGATGAAAGCAAATACGAAATGCCACTGCTTATTTTTGAACATGAAACTCATCCTTTTGGTTTTCATCAACTCTGCTAAAGCTCCCGACTGATACTCGAACCATGGTCTCGGCTTGCTCCTTTTCAGATGGCCTTGCTTGATCTAGTGCTGATAGATACTTACGCATTCTCTGATGAAAAGAGGAGCCTTCCGCTAGTAGCCACTTCTTTAACTCAGCAACCGCCTCTCGCGGAACGCAATCGTATTGCGTTTTTATATGTAAATTCGCTGTTTCTTGCTCGCTAAACAGGTTCTGCTCAACAGCCGCAGCGAGGTCATCAACATCCGTGCTAAGGAAATTGACACCTTCTTCTGGATCCCCTGTTGGAATATAAATCTGTCGCTGTAAGCGCAAGCCTCGAGAGGTCCTCTTGACTGCGGCAATTCGTTCAAGCTCGAAGAGCACAGGATAATGGTTGATCTCCCTGCTGACTGAACCAACGAGCTGAGCGAACTCACTCTCTGCTCCCTCGCAGCTCAGAGTTCGAGGTCGTCCATGCTTGGTAGTAAACTGAGGGTCCGTTTGCCATTGTGCAATAATTCGAGTTACCAAATCTGCGGTCGAGCGTTTCTTTTTCTCCGGACGCTTGATTTTAGCAATGTCCTTTCTATGCACTCCGGTCATCACATTAACCTTGCTAGCACTCTCTCCTTTTCCAGCCGCTGCAAGTTGAAGCATCGCATGCTCAACAAATTCTTCCTTTGCTATCTCAACAACATCTTGCAGTTTCAAGCCTCGGCGCAAGCAGAAGCGCACGCAAGGCGCTAACAGGCCGCGAAGGAATTCCCGATGTAATGAGCGTTCTGCCATCTTCTGCACTATAGCAACTGTGAATATTTCACAGGTCTACTTTATGCCAGCTTTACCCTGTTGTCAAAAAAGAGTGTTAACCTATTGTAATATCTACTTTAACTTCTCTCTTGCCGATCTCCGCTAGAATAATACTCTCAAATATGAGACGATGTTGTTGAGAAATAGGAATGTGAAATATTCACAGTAGTCTATTGATGACGCCGAACACTCCACATATTCAATACTTTGACCGGACCGTAGGAATAGCGTCGCTGTTGATGCTGCTCTCGTTTGT
Source organism: uncultured Bdellovibrionales bacterium (assembly GCA_965366815.1). Taxonomy (GTDB): domain Bacteria; phylum Bdellovibrionota_C; class UBA2361; order SZUA-149; family SZUA-149; genus CBDUGV01. Next base: position 4,740 of record CBDUGV010000167.1, read on the forward strand.
TCTACTGAAGTGCTTTGCCAAAGATCTCTATGTTCCACTCATTAGAGAGGACAATGTACTGGAATATGCGCAATCGGCGATGTACCTCGTCACAGCTTTACTCGCTGCGATAACTAGTTGGCAGTTGTTCAGAAAGGGGCACTCTCTCCACGGAGGCTCGTACATTGGACTTGCACTAGCGATGTTCCTGATTGGGATGGAAGAGATAAGCTGGGGGCACTCACTGCTTAACTTAGAGCTCCCACAGTATATGAAGGAAAATAATGTGCAAGGCGATTTAACCTTACACAACCTAGAGAGCGTTCAGCCCTTCGTGCATACCGCCTATATGTTGGTCGGTCTATTTGGCGCATTTGCAGCAGTTCTCGTGCCTCGACGCATAATAGAAAAGAGGTTCGAGAACTGGTGGCTCTATTTGCCTCGACCATCGCTCTTCTTTTGTTTTTTCACCGCCTTTGCGCTCTACGCTCTCATAGAGTACGGCAGTCCTTACTTTGTTGAGGCTTGGGGATTGGATGTTTTTCGCTTTTCGTTCAAGCCAGACCAAACCTTCTTTCTCTATAAAGATCAAGAAGTGGCTGAGACCCTACTCGCATTCGGCTTTTTGGCTTTCACAATGCAAAACTTGCTAGTTGTGAAAAGATATCTGCCATCGAAGTAAGCGAAGGAAATTTCGTCTAGAGTGATATCGGCTACCGAGCTTTTCTCGTCCTCAATAGATCTGTGAGAATAGAAGCCAGGCTAAAAACTTCTAGCCCAGCTCCTCTCTGGTGCCTTAGTTAGGTATGAGGACTGTATCAACTACGTGAACAACACCGTTTGATGCGAGAATATCTGCTTTCACAACAGTTGCATCGTTGATCATCAAGGATTTGCCCTTCTGACTAATCGCGATGTCTGTTCCAGATACTGTCTTAGACTCAGTCAACTTCGCAGCATCAGCTCCCTTAACCATCCCACCAACGACATGATAGGTGAGCACCTGCTTGAGCTTTTCCTTATCCTTTTTTAGACCAGCAAGTGTTTCAGCCGGAATTTTGGCGAAGGCATCATTTGTTGGTGCAAAGACGGTAAACGGTCCATCTCCGTTCAGGGTCTCAACTAAACCCGCTTCCTTCAAGAGCCCAACGAGAGTGCTAAACTGAGCATCGCTCGTAGCAACTCCAACCACCGTTTTCTCACCTACTGCATGTGAATGTTCCTTGTCGTGGGTGTGCTCCTCCCCTGACTCGCATTTACCACAATCGGCAAAAGCTAACGTCGTGCTCAACAAGCCTACAAGAATGCTTCCCGAAATTATCTTGACCAAATTCATGTCATTCCTCGTATTTTACTAGAGTATTAATATCTATTGCCCTGCTTCAGACGCTCAATGTAGCGCAACACTACAAGAAAAGTGAGCAAAGTATAACCTATTGGTTCAGAAACGCGAGGAGCCAGCTGTTCACTTTAACAAAGGGAAGCAGGGAATCACTCGTCGAAACAGCAATGAACAAATTAACCAGAAACAAGGTTGCCGCAGGCAAGATTTGAGCAAATTTATCACCAATTCTCACACGAGTAGCGATACCAAAGAGCATCAATAGCATCAGACCGAATGCGGCTACGCAAGCGATTGGGGGGGGAAAACAAATCCAACCAGGAGTCCTATTGCCCCCAAAACTTCTAGCACACCCGTAAGAACCCTAAATTTACTCAAGCGGTACCGCTCAAATTCAACAACCAATTCGCTACTCATTAGGCAGGCGAACCCATAGAATAAAAAAGCAAAAGCTGAAATTATCTGAAAAAACTCAGTAATGGTTCCCATACCATCGACTATGGCGGTATGTTTGCACTCACTGCAACAGCAGGGTGTAGAAATAGTAATACTTTCATTGGAGGCTACGCGATGGATTTCTCCATAGTCGATCCGCTCAGAATCGTGATCGCGCTTGGGCTGATAAATGTCTGGGTTCTGCGTTTCAACAAGAGTACTTCGTATCGCGGAGCTGCCGCCGAATCGCTTCCAGAGGAGTTTGCTGCGTACGGGCTCCCTAGCTGGTTTTTCTACCTCGTAGGGTTCTTGAAAATCAGCTCGGCAATAGCTTTGCTCCTTAGTTTCTTGTATCCGTATTTCTTATTACCCGCTACCGCCGTGGTTCTAATTCTAATGATAGGCGCGGTCGCTATGCATGTAAAAGTCGCCGACCCTTTGCAAAAATCTCTTCCCGCTGCTGCGATGCTCACTATGTGTGCAGTTATTGTCATTTGCTCACTTTAGTGAATCGCTGGATACTCTGTGTCAGAAAATAATGAGACTTCCAATGTGAACAGAAAAGCGCGGCAGACGGTGGCCGTTGCGGGAGCGACTGGTTTTATCGGAAGAGCCTTGCTGGGTGTGCTCGCGGAGCAATACGATGTAGTCGCACTGACTCGCGGCAAAGTTGACGAAGCATCCACTGAGGAACAGTCTATAAGTTGGCGACGCTGCGATCTCTTTTCTTTACGGGATACCAAACAGGCCCTCACAGATTGCGATCTCGCAGTATACCTCGTTCATTCGATGCTTCCAGCGGCCCAACTGACACAAGGCTCCTTCCAAGATATGGACTTACTCGTCGCTGATAACTTTGCCACGGCGGCCAAAGAAGCTGGTATCAAACAGATTGTCTATGTCGGTGGCATCATCCCAAACACCGATCAACTATCACCTCACCTGCGCAGTCGACTAGAAGTTGAACAAGCACTCAGTGCCTACGGAACTCCAGTAACGACGCTCAGAGCGGCACTTATTTTTGGCCCTGGCGGCTCATCAACTAATATTATCACCCGTCTTGTCCATCGCTTGCCGATCATGCTCTGTCCCTCATGGACGGAAACTAAGAGTCAGCCCGTTTTTATCGGTGATATGGTTACGGCAATTACCCACGTGCTCGATCGGAGCGAATGCTTTGATCGCTATTATGACGTGGGTGGAGCCACTCTGCTGAGCTACAAAGATATGATGCAGGAAGTAGCAAGGCAGATGGGTCGATCGACATTGATACTCACTCTCCCGGTTCTTACTCCAAAGCTCTCGCGACTTTGGGTCTCGTTAATCACCGGAGCACCAAAGAACCTAGTGAGTCCGCTAATCGAAACGCTGAGACACGACATGGTTCCCGAGAACTGCCAGACCCTCACCATACCCAATCATCGGTTCTTGAGCTTCGAAGAAACTCTAGAGAAATCGCGTCAGAACCCGGAAGCGAGTACTCGAGTACCCCGAGCTTTTCAACTCTCTGAGGATGAACAACAGAAACGAAGTGTTCGTTCCGTGCAGCGTCTACTTGTTTCAGATAAATACTCGGTCGCCGAGGTCGCGAGAATATACCTCTCTTGGCTCCCAGAGTTCCTATCTCCTTTCTTGAAGGTAGAATCAGAGGATCAAAAAGTATCTTTGCACTTCCCATGTATCCCGCTCCCTTTGTTGAACCTGGAGTTGATCGCGCCTTCAATCAGCGAAAACCGGGAGATTTTCTTGATCCGCGGTGGGCTGTTGGCCAAGACCGAAACAAAAGGTCGAATGGAATTTCGTGCAGTGGCTTCCAGTAATTGTATTATTGCGGCGATTCACGATTTTCAACCCAAACTTCCCTGGTATATTTATCGTTATACGCAAGCAGTTGCCCATCTTTGGGTAATGAACGGTTTTGGAAGGTACCTGCAAAAGATATCCGTACGGCCGGGACCTTGAAGCTACCACTCCAAAATCCCGTTTAGGCATCAGACTCAATCGATGCCTTTTTACCAGTTAAGGGATCTACATTGACCAGAACAGCTTCCAGCGTTGCAAATGCCTGGTTGCTCGAGAACAATTGCGCGTTCACGCATAGACTCGTGTTTCCCTGAGTGAGTCGAATTTTGACCAATCTCTGGCTAAAGTCCTTCGGCTCCCGGTGGAATTTGATCGACAAGTAACGGGTCACAAAGAAACAGTCTGGATATTCAGCCTGTCCGAAGATCCAGGTCCCCGCATCTGCTGCGCAGATAACGTGAAACAATAGCGCAGCTTCACACTCCTGCATTTCGGCAGGGAGATAATCAATCGTATTTGTCGATCTGATCGAGAAACTACTGCCGCGAAATCGCTCATTGAGGTGAAGACCTTGTTCAAGCAGTTTCGACCCTGATTTCTGAGACCGCAATCCCTCGCCAGTAGCAGAAATTGCCAAATCCTCCTCCACATGTCCCAACACCACATTGCCTTCACCGGTAAACTTGAGTCGCTCCTTCGCACGAACACCACGAGGGTAGGCGATCTCAACGCTTCCGTTGATACCGCGCAAGCGACATTCGAGTTGGTGCAGCAAAAGCAGAGTTGCCTTGGCGCTGGAAATACCCCCAAAGAGAAACCCAACAGGGGTACAGTGATGCTCACTGTGTACATTGAATTCAACACACTGGTCACTGGTTACTAGATCTCGCTCGGCATAGAAGCGAGTTTCCATAGCCAGCAACTGTTCCAAAACACTACTGGAACCCATGCGATGCCTCGCTTTTCTAAGAACAAGAAAAACCTAATGAAGTGGTACAATCCGGAAACGCTCCGGACCAGCTTCAATACCCGATATGATTTGGAAAAGAGGAGGCAGCAATAAGGTGTCGTTGCCGCTTGGCGAGCCTACGAGATTTGCTTCTACGAAGCAAGGAACTGCTTAGTTGGAGGTTAGGAATTGGCGGTTTTTAGTTCTCGCTCAGCCTGATACCAGAACTCTTGATCCCGACCCTGCGGTTGTCCGTGGCTATGCCAAAGAGCACGAGCTCTATCGGCGATCTCTTCTGAGCCAATCTCAGGGTGAATCGATGCATGTGATTGGGCTTCGGCCACTTTGGGAGTCTCCATTGGTATAACCTTCGATGTAATCACCGGGGTCTCCTGTAGCACTTCCTTAGATGTCATCTGCGAGGTCTCGATGGGCACCACTGTCGATGTCTTGGCTGGAGTCTCCATTGGTACTGTCTTAGCTGTG
>CBDUGV010000168.1:0-9669 GCA_965366815.1 uncultured Bdellovibrionales bacterium
AGCACCTCCAAAGTGTCCGGAAAGGGCAAAAATGCATCACTGGCGCCGACCGCGCCCTCAATACTATGCCCATGAAAAGCTGCGCGCTGAACCGCGAGTTTCGCCGCGTCAAATCGACTCATCTGCCCCGCGCCGATACCCACCGCAGTCTTGTCTTTCGCAATCACGATGGTATTCGATTTAACGTGCTTACAAACTCGCCAAGCAAATTGCATATCGGCAAGCATTTCCGGACTCGGTGCCGGACCAGCCGCCACATTTTCTGCAACTGGAAGATTGATATCACCGTCAACGGTCTGAACCAAGAATTCATCAAAATAATTGCGAATCGCCAGACCTCCCGCTTTTCGCTGTGCAAGGTAGGCATTAAAATCACAGGTCAATAAGCGGAGGTTCTTCTTTTTAGCAAGAATTTCCTGCGCTTCCTCAGTTGCCTCCTCTACCAGCACAATCTCAACAAAGCCCTCGGTAATAGATTCGGCGAGTGCCTTATCGAGCACGCCACTCAGGGCGACAATGCCACCAAAGGCGCTCAAAGGATCGCAGGCTCGCGCCGCTTCAAAAGCTTCGAGTGGAGTCGATCGCAAGGCAGCCCCACAGGGATTGGAGTGTTTAATCACTACCGCAACATGATCGTCTCCACGATCTTCAACTAATTCGAGGAACAAATCGATCGTTCCATACATATCGAGCAAATTGTTATACGAGAGTTCCTTGCCCTGAAGCTGCTTCCAGTTGCGTTGGGCACTATTCAAGCCTTCAGGTGCGTTGCGATACAGGCCCGCACTTTGGTGCGGGTTCTCACCATAGCGCAGCGTAGCTTCTCTTCGAAGCGTTAAGGTCTCAACATCTGCGAGGGGCTGCGCCCTCCCCTCTGCATCTAAGAGTTTCTCTCCCAATGAGAAGTAGCGGCCTATCGCACCGTCATATCCGCTCATCATTGCAAAAACTTTTTCGGCCAACTTCTGTCGAGTTGACTGAGTAACCTCTCCATGTGTTCGCAATTCGTCCAGGATACCGGGATAGTCACCCGGGTCACAGACTGGCACAACAAACTCTGAATTCTTTGCAGCGGCTCGAATCATCGTCGGACCACCAATGTCGATGTATTCTACGAGCGAATCATGATCGGGATTGGCTTGCTTGACGATCTCGGCGGCTTGCTGGGTGAAGGGATATAAATTTACGATAACGAAATCGACGGGACGAATGTCGTTTTCAGCCAATTGCGCCATATCTTTGTCATTGTCGCGCCGCGCCAAAATCCCGCCGTGGATCTTCGGATGAAGACTTTTGACTCGTCCATCTAAGATCTCGGGATGCCCAGTATATTCGCTGATAGAGGTAATTGAGACTCCCGCAGCAGTCAAAAACTTCGCTGTACCTCCTGTGGATAAGATTCCATACCCAAGTTCTGATAAACCTTTCGCAAATGGCTCCAGATCGCGTTTGTCGTAAACACTGATAATCGCTACTTTTTCCATGACTCTCTTTGTTGATCGCCGACTTCTAGGGTCTGGCGATTGATTCGAAGGCCATAAAAATACGCTAGTGGCTTACGGGCGTAAAGGGCTGAGGACAACTAAAACGGCTCTGACAACTTCACTAAGAAAACCGTCAGAGTTCAACCCAAATTGAGGTAGAGGTGAAAAGAAAGTTCCTAACGCTTCGTGACTGCTTCGACTAGAATAGTCTGGCGAAACTTCACTTCTTGAACTCCTGTAACTTTGGCTTCTAGCGAAGAGAGTTTTTGTTCAAGATTCTTGCGCTCTTCAAGATAGGAGCGTTGTAATTCACGCCGACGGGTCGCGGTAGAAGTTGTGAACGCGCGAAGATACCCCTCATGCCGACTCAACTTGTCACGTTCGGTCTCAGCAGCGCTTTGCTCTATCTTTAATCGGGCAAGAGCAACAGCGGCCTTATGTAGACCACAGGCAATCGTATCACGAACACTCTTTTCAAGAGCAATTTGCGCTTGCTGAAGCTCACGTCCGCGAGCACCCATCTCTGCTGCACGCTCTACATCATTGGGCTGCTCCTGCCAGCGATCAAAGGATTGGAAGTATGACACTGATGACTTATCGTATGCAGTCTTTACGGTTTTCAACTCCTCGCTATATTTGAGCAAAGGGTCGGCAAATCGAATTGTACGCTTTCCTACTGCTTGGTCGCGATAGTCGCGCCAAATCTGAACCTGCTGTTCAACTCGCTGAACCTTTTTCGCACGATTCTCAATTGACGTATTTAATTCATCGATACGCTTTTCCATTTCGGACAGCAGCGACTCTGCCTCCGATTTCGTTTCCAAGGAAAGCGTTCGCAGCTTGGCATCAAGATCAGCGATTCGCTCGCGCAACATGTTCTTATCGTAGATAACCTTGGCAATCTCGTCCTTGGTCAGCAGTGTCTCCGCGGGCGGCGGCGGCGGTAGAGCCAAACCGGCAACTTCAGTTGGTGTCTGCTGAGCAGCAAGCTCTTCGAGCAATCGCTCAACTCGTTTCTGCTCATTTTCCCAGACGATTGGGCGATTCGGCTTCTCAGTGGGAGTGAGATCGTTTTTGATTTCAACGCTCGGCGGTGGAGGAACCTGCAAATCCTCAACCTGCTCAGAGATCGTTGGATCTTCAGCCGTAGTGGAACTCATAGTGCTTTCCATACCGGAAGGAGCATCGCTCGGTAGAGCATCAGCTGGAAATTCTGGTATCTCTGCGGGCGGAAGTCCTTCAGGCCCCGGGCCAACAGCGTCATCGTTGACCCAAGTCTCTAATTCTCGAGCAAGTTGTTCGCGCTCTGCCTCGTCTATCGTGACCTCTGCAGTTTTTGTACTGCTACTAAACAACGCCGACTCAGCACCGTACTTCTTATATTGAAATATTGAGTAAAGAAAAATACCGGCGGTAAGACCAATTACGAAGAAGACACCGGCTTGAATACGCAACAAATCGCCGCGCGACTCCTTTTCTACCAGCGGCCCGGCATCGCCGACCTCATCTGGAGTCAGATCCCCATCCAGAACAACTTCTAAATCCGTCTGCGTAGCCGCATTGACGTCAATATCCGCAGCCTCTTCCTCTTCCGAGACCTCTAACTGCTTCAAGAGGTCCTCTATATCGCCGACGTTCACACCGTCAGATAGTGCAATGCGCACTTCACCATCCGGTGGATATTCCGCTGAGAACGAATCGTCGTCAGAATCTCGAACTTCGAGAACTTCAACAGTGACGTTGTCAGTCCCACCACGCTCGAGCGCAAGATCAACTAGGGACTCAACTACACTATCGAGATCTTCGTTTCCGAGATGCTCTTGCATTTCTTCTTCGGTAACCAAGTTGTAGAGCCCGTCCGAACACAGCAGAAAGCGATCTCCCTGTTCAGTCGGATCGGCGAGTGCTTGGATCTCGACTTCAACACCGTCGGTCGGCCCCAGCGAACGAGTCAGCATATGAGCAATCGGATGATTCTCTGCTTCCTCGATCGGAATCGCCCCCGTATCGACCAACTCCTGCACCAAAGTATGGTCATGAGTGAGCTGTGTAATCTTACCTTTACTATAGCGATAAATTCGAGAGTCACCGACGTGGGCGACAATGGCGCACTCGTTGACAAATGCGAGCGCGACTACCGTTGTCCCCATCCCGGACAAATCTTCATCATGCTTGCTACGATTGAAAATGATTGCGTTGGCTTGTTCGATCGCGGTCTTTAAGGAAGGACGAGTAATCATCCCGTTTTCTTTGATGGCAGTATTTGCAATCACGTTTACAGCGATCGCTGAAGCAGTTGCGCCACCGCGCGCGCCGCCCATGCCATCGGCGACGATAAACAGACTAGTGGACGCTGTATGCGCGATGCCATAGGCATCTTGATTTTCGTTACGCCGCAAACCGATATCGGTCCGTACAGCCTCACGAAACTTATAGCGTCGTAGACTAGTGCTCGTTCCAGACGAATCTGAACCAACAGTACTCAAAGCGAAATCGCCTCGTCTATGTGTCCCACATCTGCCTTATACCCAAACCGCAGGCATACTTCGCCCCCGAACCTGAAGGCCCTGGGGTTCCTAAGATATTAGACACAGGAAATACGCTCGAGGGCGCGATTATATTCCTATAATCACACAATAAAGAAATCAGTCCTATCTGACACGCTTAAGAAAGGGCTCTGCACGACTGACACCTTTGGCTTTAATGCCCGCTCTCGCCGTAACCGCAGCTTCTCGATCGGGGTAAGGCCCTATAATTACTCGATAATAGTCCTGACCTCGAACTTTCGCTCTCTCCAACACCATTTTTAACCCAGCTTTTTCTGCCTTAAAGTATACTTTTGATGCCTGAACATGGCTTCTAGCAGCTGCAACTTGCACATACCAGCCCGATTTCGGAATGGTAAGCGGTGCAAGTCTTTGTGTGTCAATCGGCTGCCGGACTGGCTCAATTTTCTCAGCAGATGTTTGGGGAGGCAATGTTATTTTTGAGGTTTTTGCTGCGGGTTTGACTGCCTTCGTTTGAGAGCTTTTCGCAGATTCTATCTCCTGCTTAAAAACTTCTAGGTCCTTCGGATCTACCTTTGGGACTTTCGCTTCCGTGGTCGCTTTGACTCCCTGTGCCTCTGAAAGTGAGAGCTTGCTCTCAGGTGAAAAATCGAATTCGGGTTGTCCCGCAGTCTCGCTCCCAGCGGAAGGACCACTAGAAGGAATACTTGGCACTTCGGCTGACGTACCTGAAGCAGCGTTGATCTCATCCAATGCGGCGAGCACTTCCTGAGAGTCCTCGCTAGAGGCCAACGGTTGTGCGACGGGAATGCGCACTGCCTGCCCTCGATACTCTTCGAGTGCAGAGCTTAACCCCTGCTCACGACCTGCATACATGCCGAACAAGAATGACATCGCCAAAGTTCCAGCCAACACCGACCACATCACGACGACCTGCGGCAAGCTGAGTTTTAGCAGCCAAGGAGATTTACCGCTCGCCTGATGCATGGCCCCATCTGTGCCGCTGCGGCTAGCTGCTGTCCCAGCTGTTCCTGTATTCTGTTGACGCTCAAAGGTGGGTAGACTACGGCCCATGTTTACTTCCTCCAATGGCTCATCACTAGCGGGCGAAGAAGGCCGACGCTATTTTTTGACCATTGCTCTATTTGTAGTACGGAACACCTCTTCATGCAAGACAGTTTCTACCCAAACTTGGTGAGAATTACTTGATACTTCTGTTAGTTTTTTTAGTTGGCGTCATAGCTGGTGGTATGGCGGCTATCGCTGGCAGCGGTGGACTTGTCGCCATCCCAGCACTAATTTTGTGCGGACTCCCTGCCGAAATGGCAATCGCCACAAGTCGCTTCGGCTCACTCGGTATTTGGATTACGGCGACCTATCGCTTCATTCGTGGCAAGAAAGTCTCATGGCGTCACGTAAGAGTCCTGGCGATCGTGGTTCCATGTGGATCCACTATCGGCGCATTGCTGCTCGTCGAAATAGACAAGGCATTTCTCACTCAAATCGTTGCAGCCCTTATTCTGATTCTTCTGCCACTTTCTGTGGTCGGAAAGCAGATGGGAGTCGTTCGAAAGAAGGTTTCTGCTCGACGTGAACGCTGTGGCTACTTTGTTGCATTTTTAGTGGCAATTTTTGCGGGGTTTTTTGCTGGGGGGGATGGAACTCTGATGATGCTGACGATTGTAGGATTCTTTGGCCTCACCGTTACGGAGGCTACTGCAACGAGAGCCGTTCCCTACTTCCTTCTCTGTTGTTGTAGCATTGCAGTCTATCTTTCAAACGGCCTTATAGACTTTACGATTGGCAGCGTGCTCTTTCTCGGCATGGCCAGTGGCGGCTATCTGGGTGCTCATCTTGCTATTGAGAAAGGAGACCGTTGGGCGAAGACCGCTTTCGTGAGTATAACAGCGGCGATGGCACTAAAGATTTTGTTCTTTTCGAACTGAAACACTGCGTTCATCATCAAGCTCAAGACAGGAGAAGCCGCGCTCAACCACTTCTCCAAGCAACTGTATCGCGCGAGCGATTGTTGCTCCGGTCACCGGCGCAAAATCACCACGACGATTGTCCGGATGATTGTAGAAGGCATAGAACAAACGAATGGTTGAAAGAAGCGCAGCGACTACCGACACCGGACGTCTGGGGCTCGGTGCCAGCACCGTATGTTTTCGCAGCGAACACACGATCTCAGCAACAGACGCTAAAAACTGCTCTGGGGTCCATTGGTGCGAGGTGCCACACCGAGTTGCAGCGACCCAATAGGCTAGCTGCTGTGACGCATCGACTCCTCCATCAATCTTCAGCGCCCCGATATACGCTCGCCAATCCCTCGAAAATTTCTTCACATACCAAGGCACATTCTGCCGACTCGCAAGACCGCTCAAGTACGGTTTCAGATCGAGTTCCGGATCTCCTTGAAGCGCTAAAAACAGCAAACGATCTTCCGCACTCAACTCAGAACCACACCGTTTGAGAAACAACGATGTGTCTTCGTCATTGCGCGCTTTCATTAGCTGGTAGTCCCAATCTGGCGCGACAAGCGGCTCAACTACAATTGACTCACCAGATTCAAACATCGACTCAGCAGAAAATAATGCATCCACCCCGGTGGCGAGAAGGCGCCGAAGCATACCCTCAATCAACTCGGCACTCCGATCCGCATTGATATGTCCCAACCCACTGGTCCACAGCTTAAATAGTGGCTTTTCAGACGCGGCTAGTTCACAAACTATCTCAGCAACTCGCTGCGGATCGGGATACCGCTCGGAGAGCCCATTCTTGCGAAACAAAATGGCCAAGCGAAAAGCCACCGAAGTAGCGAGTTCTGCCTGAGCCACCGCTGGCGGATCTTCCACATCAATCAGTTGCAATACCCGCTCCACAGCCGAACAACCACTCTGTTCAGCGAGCGCCACAAGCGAATTTCGCAGGATATAGGCAAATTCTAAGTGCATAGGTGCCGATAGTTATCAATGCATAAGTCGGTTAAGTCAAATCTGTAGTATGTCGATCTATCTATTTGAAGTGTGACTAGATTCAATACTCTATGCAAAATCTAATTTTCTATTTATGCGCAGTGCTTCTCGCCGCCGGTCTCGCACATGCTCAGGAAGACGCGTCTCCAGCCGAGAGTCAGGAAGCACTCGGTGTGTTTGAGACGTATGCAAATCGAATTGTCCAAGTTCGAGTTATCGAAAAAACATCTGGCGTAAAATCAAGTCTCGGTTCAGGATTCTATATCTCCGAAGAGGGAGAGATAATCACGAACTACCATGTCGTATCCAGCCGAGTTTTTGAACCCGACCGCTACCAGATAGAGGTACTCGACCACGAGCAAAACAAAAGTGAAGTCGAACTCGCGTATGTCGATGTGGTTCACGACCTCGCAATTCTGCGAAGCAAGCAAAAGGTAGCGCATCATATAGTCCCGAGCGCCATCCCGCTCAGCAAAGGCGAGCAAGTCTATTCTTTTGGCAATCCTCATGACCTCGGTCTGATAATTGTTGAGGGCATCTACAATGGCTTTGTCGAGAATGCCCGCTATGAAAAGATCCATTACACCGGATCGATTAACTCAGGAATGAGTGGGGGGCCAGCGATCACCTCGAATGGTCAGCTCGTCGGTGTGAATGTATCAAGCATGGGCGAACAAGTAAGCTTTCTCGTACCGGCAAAATTCGTCGTCAACATGCTCGAAGACTACAACAAGAGCAAGGCGGCAGGTCCACTCACAATGCTGAAGCTCGTTGAACGACAGCTCGTCGCCGATCAAGAACTGACCTTTGCCAATCTTCTCTCCAAAAAGCTTCCCTCTGTCGACCTTGGGACGTATGAAGTTCCAAGCAAGCTTGTTCCCTCGCTCAAGTGCTGGAGTAACTCTAAAACGCTCGATGAACGTCGATATAGCTATGTGAACCATCAATGTTCATTTTCCGATTCCATCTATCTCACGAACAGTTTCTACACCGGTAGTTTCTACGTTTTTTACAATCTGGTCACCGGAGATACCTTGAACCGCTTTCAATTCTCCGCATTAGTTGAAGAGCATTTAGCAAGCTACGGCAACGGCGAGGGCGGCTCTGAAGAGGACGTAAGCAACTTCAAGTGTGTTCAAGATTTCGTAGACACGAAAAACAACACGATGTGGGTAAACGCATGCTTTCGAATTTATAAGCGCATGCCATCACTCTATGACGTCGCGCTCGTCAGCGCCTCACTCAATGATGATAGTCGCTCCCTGTTGAGCTACGTGCGTGCGAAAGGTGTGAGCTTTCCAAATGCCCAGAAATTAATGAAATCGGTACTACGAGGGATCGCATGGAAACCTTCATAGTCGAAGTACGAAACCGCCGGAACGAGTTGCTCGAGCGCCGCAAGGTCGATCAGTTTCCGTTCCATATTGGCCGAAGCTACGGCAATGACATTATCGTTGAAGATAGTTTTGTCAGTCCCGAACACCTTTGTATCGAATCGAACGGCAAGGGTCCGGTTGCGAATGACTTAGAATCAATGAATGGCATATTCCTAAATGGTTCTAAGAAAGAAGAAGGTTCGGTTCCTATCTCCCATGGAACCGAATTGCGAATTGGTGAAACAACTCTTCGATTTATCGATCCCTCTCAGCCGGTTGAGCCCACCCTTCCCCTTGACCTATGCGAACGAACGGCGCTACCGTCACGAATACATATCTGGCATGCCTGTTGTGTATTTGTCTGCTCGCTCGTTCTCTCCGCATTGCAGGGCTACTTTTTCCAGTACAGCGCTGAACGCAGTCCCTTTTTAAAGCTGCTGCTCTACGGTGTTATCACCGCACTGGCGCTTTGGCTGCCCTGGGCTGCAATCTGGGCCTTAGTCGGTCGAGTGGTGCAGCGTCGCGCTCACTTCTCAGCCCACCTGACCGCAGTTGCACTAGCCTCCTACCTCCTTGGCCTCTTATGGCTCGGCGCAGAGTACGTTGAGTTTGCCTTTGGTGCACCGACATTTGGAATGCTGCTCACTTTCACGCTCTTTGCAATCTGGGGGTTCGCGCTTCTGCGCTTTCATTTGAGCTCAGCGACTCGCCTTTCATTGCGATTCATCAGACTCGCATCTGGCGGTGTGATTTCTGTGATAATCGGCCTCGTCGTTTTATATCAAAGTACCGACGCCCTCGATTTCTCTGACGAGCTACCACTGCAAACGACAATCAAACCCCGGGCGTTCAAAATGGTTAAGAGCCTGCCTGTGGAGGAATTCGTCGCGAAATCCTCGTTTCTAGAGGCCGACCTCCGCGAGTTCATAGATCGTAGATAATCAGCAAGCACGCTAACTAGAGCAGCGATTCGATCTGTTCGAGCATTCCACATTCTGCCAAACGGACTCGCAATACATCCCCAGTCGGCTCATCACAGCCCTTGCGAAATTCTTCTGCCAAACGCTGCGTCGGGAGAGTTTTGAGATACTCGTTCTCTATCGCCTCGAAAAATAGTTTTTGAGTCACAGCTTCCAACACAAATTTGAAACGCACACAAAAGCGCATTGCGCGAATCAACCGAGCAGGATCGTCCAAAAAGCTCTTTTCATGCAAGACTCTAATCTGGCCCACAGTGAGGTCCGCTTGACCATCGAACAAATCGATTAATTCTCCTGAAGGAGAGCCAGTCGAAGGAGAGCCGGTCGAAGGAGAGCCAGTTGAAGGA
>CBDUGV010000169.1:0-9660 GCA_965366815.1 uncultured Bdellovibrionales bacterium
ATGACATTTTAGGTCAGCACGAGCCAACACTGAGCGACCCTAATCCGACCCTAAAGATAGATTTGATTAGTGTGGTTTGGTGATTTTTCGTAACAATTAAGAGAGTTTAGAGCTCCGCCCTGGTGCTGGAATTGGTAGACAGGCACGGCTCAGGACCGTGTGCGGGTGACCGCGTGAGCGTTCGAGTCGCTCCCAGGGCATTGTTTTTCTGTGCCAAATAGATGGTGCAGTCATACTTTGACAACAGGGTTCGCATTGTTACAGGCGATCCGTTCGATTGAAGCGTTTATTACCATGCGTCGACTTGCTATTTTGTCCATGAGTTTGTTCCTTATCCTTACTGCTTGCGAGAGAGAACATCGTGGATATGGTGGAGCAGAAGGGCCAGAGCTTGGCTCTCCTGAATATACTGTCACGGCAAGTTTGAGCACCGTGCCGGGAACAGCTCATTTGGAGGAACTTGTTCCGAAGGCTGAGAGTGGCGTAGTAGATGGCCCGGCTTTGTTTACCAAGAATTGTGGTGCCTGCCATCAGGCAACTGGTCTGGGAATTCCCGGAGTCTTTCCACCACTCGATAAATCTCCCTATGTCATTGGCGACAACGTAGATCGCCTTGCTGCAATTATGCTGTATGGATTGGTTGGCCCGATAAAGGTACTAGGAACGACGTACTCGAGCGCAATGGCTGGACTCGGTGGGACCATGAGTGATGAAGAGTTAGCAGCGGTTGCGACGTATATTCGTACTAGTTGGTCGAATTCAGCCGGAGCTGTTGATGCTGCAACCATTGCGCAAAGCCGAGAAAAGTGGGGAAGCCGAGGACCCTTTACTATACAAGAGCTCGGAGAAGAAGAATAACAGCTTCATGACAAGTCTTGGTACAATTCAAACAAGTGGTCACGAGCTCGTCTCTATTTTTCAAGATCGCTCAACTGGTCTGTTGGCGATAATTGCGGTTCACGATACTACCCTCGGTCCTGGATTAGGCGGCTGCCGATTACGGGACTACGATTCCTTGGACGAAGCAGTCTATGATGTGCTCCGCCTTGCTGAAGGGATGACCTTTAAAAACTCCTTGGCAGGTCTAGATCTCGGCGGAGGAAAGTCAGTCATAGTTCGCAATCGGCATCTGCAAGAGGGGCGCGAAGAGCTGTTCCTTAAATTCGGCGAATGTGTCCAATCAGTTGGCGGCAAGTACATTACTGCCGAAGACATGGGAACGACCGTTGAAGATATAGAGGTGATGCGCCGGGTCACTCAATTCGTTTCTGGAACAGATCCTGCCAAAGGTGGTGGCGGCAATCCATCTCCGTACACCGCGCGCGGAGTATTTGACGGCATGCGTGCATGTGTTGAGCGGGAGTTTGGTTCGGCCGATTTGAGCGGCAGGCATGTTGTGGTGCAAGGTCTTGGTGCGGTGGGCCGGCGCTTGTCGGAGCTTTTGGCCGAGGCGGGTGCGAAACTCAGCGTTGCCGATACGAGATCAGAATGCCTTGTGAAGTATGTTTCCGATCTCGGTGCCAAAGTTGTGCCGGTTGACGCAGTCTATGACGTCGAATGCGATGTATTTGCTCCCTGCGCGGTAGGCGGTATTCTTAACTCTGATACCGTCCCTCGTCTCCGTGCAAAGATAGTTGCAGGGGCCGCCAATAATCAGCTCGAAACGCGAGAGACTGAGCAGTTAATGGCCGATCGAGGCATTCTGTATGCGCCCGACTTTGCGATCAATGCTGGGGGAGTAATTCTTTGTGCTGATGAAGTAGAGCCTGGTGGGTTTACCCAGTCTCGAGTTGACGAGCGCGTTGCTCGAATTGGCGCTACCGTTGGCTCTATTCTTGATGAAGCGAAATTGACTTCTCAGCTTGCCGGTGCCGTTGCCGAGGCTCAAGCGCTTCGGAGAATCGAAGCGGCTCGTTCAAGTTAGAGCTAATCACCTCACTACTGTTTATGATGCGGTAGACTCTGTGTTAGCATTGTCCTATGAGTTCCGATCGAACTGCGAAACAGAAGCGAGCCTTACTCGCTGCCAACAGTCGGTTTTCGATTGAAAGCCCACATACGCCTCAAGGTGACCAGCCTGCTGCGATTAAACAGTTGGTCTCATATCTCAACGCAGGGCACGAACGAGCTGTTTTGTTGGGGGTTACAGGCTCGGGGAAGACCTTTACCATCGCAAACGTTATTGCCGAGTTGAACCGCCCAGCCTTGGTTCTAGCCCACAATAAGACTCTCGCCGCGCAACTCTACTCCGAGTTCAAGGAATTGTTTCCCGAAAGTGCAGTGCGCTATTTTGTGAGTTTCTACGACTACTATCAGCCAGAAGCCTACGTCCCTTCGAGCGATACCTACATAGAGAAAGATGCTTCAATCAACGACGAGATCGATAAGTTGCGCCATGCCGCGACTAAAGCGTTATTTGAGCGCCGCGATGTAATCGTTGTTGCCAGCGTGAGTTGTATCTACGGACTTGGGGCGCCGGATGCCTATTTCGAGATGATGCTCTATGTCGAGGTGGGGGATCAATTCGAGCGAAGAAAGTTGTTACGGCGGCTCGTTGAGCTTCAGTACAACCGAAATGATATTGAGTTTCGCACCGGCACATTTCGAGTTCGCGGTGATGTCATAGAAATATGTCCAGCCTCGGAAAGTGAGCGGAGTATTCGAATTGAGCTGTTTGGCGATGAGATCGAAGCGATCAGTGAGATTGACCGCATTACCGGCGGAGTCATTCGCAAACTAGAGAAGGCGTGTATATATCCGGCCAGTCACTATGTTACTGGAAAAGGCGCAGTGAAAAAGGCGATTGAGACCATTCGGGCCGAACTCGAGGAACGTCTTCCCGAACTAGAGCGAGAAGGAAAGATCTTAGAGAAGTATCGATTGGAGCAGCGCACGTTGTATGATTTAGAGATTCTTGAGGAGATGGGCTTTTGCCCGGGAATTGAGAACTATTCACGCCACCTGACAGGTCGAAAGCCAGGTGAACCGCCTCCAACCTTGATCGACTACTTCCCAGAGGATTTCTTGGTATTTATTGACGAGAGCCATGTAACGGTGCCGCAGCTAGTTGGCATGTTTCGCGGAGATCGGGCCCGTAAGCAGAACTTGGTTGATTATGGATTTCGTTTGCCTTCAGCCGTTGATAATCGACCGCTTCGCTTTGAGGAATTCGAGGAACGAGCGAAGCAAGTCATATACGTTTCAGCCACACCATCGGATTTTGAATTAAAAGACAGTGAGGGTCGAGTTGTAGAGCAGATTATTCGGCCAACTGGCTTAATTGACCCGAGAGTGGAGGTTCGTCCAGCGACGGATCAGGTCGATGATTTTCTGGCTGAAGTAAATCGAGTTGTGGAAAACGGAGATAGAGCCCTCGTTACCACTCTTACCAAACGCATGGCTGAGGATCTTACCGATTATTACCGACGGGTCGGTGTGCGGGTGAAATATTTGCATTCCGATATTCATACGCTGGATCGGATTGATTTGATTCGAGGTCTGAGAGAGGGAGTGTTTGACCTTCTTGTTGGAATCAATTTACTTCGGGAAGGTCTCGATCTACCTGAGGTAGGCCTCGTTGGTATTTTAGACGCCGATAAGGAAGGTTTTCTTCGCTCCGAAACGAGTCTTGTGCAGACTATAGGTCGTGCCGCACGAAATGTAGATGGTCTAGTCGTGCTGTATGCAGACAAGATGACTCGATCAATTGAAGCGGCAATTCGTGAGACAGACCGTCGTCGAGAGATTCAGAGAGCCTATAATGAAAAGCATGGTATCACGCCAAAGTCGGTCACGCGGGCGATTGAAGCGATGATGGTGGAACCAGAAGAAATAGATGCAGTGGCTGCTGAATTGCTGCAAGATGGTGAGATAGTCGAAAGCCTGCCTCGTACCGCCAGCGAATGTAAAGTGTTAATCGAGCGCCTTCGAAAGGAGATGTTCGCCGCGGCAAAGACGCATGAATTTGAAAAAGCTGCCTTGCTGCGCGATCAGATTGCCGTTTTAGAAAAGTTTCTTTTGTCTCTCTAGCATTGGCATGTCCGACGAAGAATTACATTCGACAGAAGACGAACCGGGAATAAGTAAAGCGCGTCTTCGAGCAATGCCAAAATCTCCCGGTGTGTATCTGATGAAGGATGCCGACGGAGAGATGCTCTACATTGGTAAAGCGAAGAACCTTCGGGCAAGAGTTCGCAGTTATTTTAGTGGCTCTGATGGTCGCATCAGCATACCGTTTCTCCTTGAGCAAGTGACATTCATTGAAACGCTTGTCACAGAAGACGAGCGCCAAGCACTTATTCTCGAAGCAGATCTGATACGAAAGTATAAGCCGAAGTACAACATTCGCCTAAAGGACGATAAGGCGTATCTGATAGTTCGGATTGATACAACTCACGAATGGCCGAAACTGCAACTCGTGCGTCAGCGAGCCGATGATGGGGCACGCTATATTGGCCCATTTACTTTTGCCTATGAGTTAAGAGCGCTGCTTGAGGCGATGCAGCGGTCAATTCCGCTTCGAACCTGCTCTGATCGAGTGATTTACAACCGAGTGCGTCCCTGTCTCGAATATCAGATTAAACGTTGTTGTGGTCCCTGTTGTATCGATGTCGACAATGCGCAGTATCTGGGCTGGGTAGAGCAGGCAATTCTCGTTTTGCAGGGCAACACAAAAGAGGTGATTGAAGAGCTAAAAGCCGACATGGCACGGGCCAGTGAAGAAACTCGCTATGAAGACGCAGCTGAATATCGAGATAGAATTAAGCTGTTGAAGCGAATAAGCAGTGAGCGGCACGAACGAATGTATGGGAACGAGTCGTTGGATGCCTTCGCAATCTATCGCGAAGGAGGCAATGCAGAACTTTCGGTTGTCTTGGTCCGTGATGGTCGACTCGCTGAGTCTAAGACATTCGGATTCACCGACGTACAGCTTTCCAATGACGAAATTCTTTCTTCGCTGCTTACTCAGTTCTACGATGGTCAGACGGCGCTTCCCGATACGGTGCTCCTTCCATTTGAGCTTGAGGACTCAGCAGTTCGAGCCGAGTGGTATAGCGAGCGGCGCGGCTCGCAAGTGCAAATTCAGATTCCCCAGCGAGGGCGGAAGCACCGGGTAATGGAGCTTGCTAAGACGAACGCAAAGCAAAATTTTGAGGCCCGTTTTAGTGAGGTGGACCGAGATAATAGAATTCTCGAAGCGCTCAAAGAAGAGTTACAGTTAGATCAGGTTCCGCGCGCTATTGAGTGTATCGATATTTCCCACTTTCAGGGAGGTTCGACCGTGGGTGCAATTGTCGCGCTTCAGGAAATGACGCCGGACAAGTCGCGATACCGCAGTTTTCATCTCTCTCAAGAAGAGCCAGACGATTTTGCCTCAATGCGTGAGGTTCTGACTCGGCATCTTTCGCGTGGGGCCGAAGAGAATACCCTTCCTGACCTTATTGTAGTTGATGGAGGTAAGGCGCAGCTCTCGCAGGCGCTTGCGGTTCGAAAAAAATTGGGCTTGCTGCAACCGGCCATGGTGGGGCTTGCTAAGAAGCGAACCGGTGGGATGCACTATCGAGCTTTTGATGGTGAGGCCAATACCAAGGCTATACGTAAGCCGGAGCGAATCTATTTAGAGGGAAGTTCGACTCCGGTCATTCTCGAGCCCCGCAGTGAAGTGCTTCATTTATTAGAGCGAATTCGAAACGAAGCACATCGCTTTGCCATTACCTTTCATAGGAAAACACGAACCAAAACGACGGTGAGATCTGCCTTGGACAAGATTCCTGGAGTAGGGCCGAAGCGGCGCTATGAACTCTTAAGGCAGTTTCGCAGTGTTGCCAAGATTAAACAAGCGAGTGCTGAAGAAATTAGCACCTCCTGTGGGATACCGATCAAGATTGCCAACCGCATTCTCGATGTCTTGAATAAATCAGCAGAGAATCCACCTGATACAAACTGATACCCATACCACCGTGACTTTTCGAGCTCGATAACCTTTTTTTTTGAAGTGTTTCGTCGATAAAGTTGGAAGAGGGAGTGCTACCTGCGGTGGTAGCAGATGATGTGTGGTTTTGATGAAATTGGAGGGTGTGATGGTTCGTGGTGTCGTGAAGTGTGTTGGCCTAGCAGGGCTATTTCTAATGGCAGGAGTGAGTTCCGCTTCGGCTACAGTCTTTGAGTATAATCCCAATCCTATTCCATATCACAATGACCGGGCTGGTCAGATTGAAAGTTTTCGAACGACGTTCGACGACAGTTCTAATATTTTTAGTTTCGAAGTTACTCTAAGCGAAAACAACGGAGTTCTCGCGGATGGATTTACTCTTGCGATCAACGATGGGCCAAATCCGAAAGGGGCCGATGAACTCGCATTATTCTATTTCGACGCGAGTGGCGCCAATCCATTGGTAACAGCATATGTCTATAATGGACGAAACGACGCATCGAGTTATGCGAGTGGACCTACGCTGATCGGAGCCAATGATGCGCCGAACGGAACCGGTGACATTAGCTACCAAGATAACGGGAATTCTCGAACTTTCGCATTTTCGGTAGATGTCGATGTGCTAAATTCGAATCCAGCAGTTGCCTCGTTGACCGATTTCGAAAGTATCGGATTCGATCAGCTTATTGGCATATGGTTCCATCCTATGGCTGGTATCACTTCCAGCTACAATCAAGATGGTTCACTTGCAAGCTGGAATGCAACCTCAGTTGGTTGGCTTGACAATTCCAATCAACATACGAGCGAAGTCCCAGAGCCAGGCACCATGTTGTTGATGCTCAGTGGGCTCTGTGGGCTACGTCTTCGTCGCCGTGCCCTCGCGTCGTAAGGAGTGATTCGTTTCAGCAGTAGGGCTTCGATCGAGAGAGCGAGGAGCAGTAATCCTGCGACGTGCTCTCTACGTATCGGACCCCTATGAGCGTCTTCTCCCCTTGGCAATGGTATAGCGGTAGGTTTGTAGTTCGCCATTTATGGCAACTTCAGGAAAATAAAGCTTTTCCGCATCATCGAATCCAAGCACCATCAGTTTCAGGTTCTTCTCGGTTGATTCCAACACATTCCAGGTCATGGTTTTTGGATTCTTGAAATTGACCCACGCGTGTCCTGTCTCAACGATTTCACCGTCTTTTCGATCCAACCATTGACCGCAGACAAACTCGCAATGGATTCCCAATTCGAGCAATTTGCGCCAAGCCCAGAGGGCGTGGTCCTCGCAGTCTCCTTTTCGCAGTGACTCAAAGGTAACTGGGTGCTGCCAAAAGTCATCCTCTAGGAAGAGTTCTTGATCGCTTGCGTAGGTGCATTTGCTAAGCCAGCGACAAATATCTTTAATGGATTTTACCTTAACCTTACTATCTCCCTCGAAGTACCAGGAGAAATCCTTCTTTGCTCCTTTGCCAAATGCGTAGCGAGGCACTTTGGACTTGCTTTTGTGCCAATGTCCGGCGGCGGGAAGGGTAAGCGAATTTAGCTCTTCGAGGAGACTCATAAAAAAGAAGGTCGTTTGGTATTCTACTTTGTATTATGTAGGTATATCGGCTACATGTATAGAAAAAGAAGCTATGAGGCCTATGCATCGAAAACAGCTAAAAGAATTCCTCTACCTCCTATTCCCATTGTTCTTGACTCTAGCGCTGCCCCAGGTTGCTCGAGCGCAGGAGAATAGCGTTCGCGAATCGATCGTTAAGATCTATGTCGTGCGAGATCAACCAGATTTCTTTAACCCTTGGAGTATGACTGGGCCACGTGCCTCGACAGGGTCGGGCTGTGTGATTGAAGGGAATCGTATCCTCACAAACGCCCATGTGGTGCGCGATCAGACATTTGTTCAGGTGCGGCGGTTTGGTACCGCGAAGAAAATGGTTGCGCGGGTCCTTAGCGTTTCGCATGAGGCAGACCTGGCGTTATTGACCGTAGAAGATAAAAGCTTCTTCGAAGGAGTTTCACCGCTTCGCATTGGGAAACTTCCAAGAAGCCAGCAAGAAGTGTTTGTCTACGGCTTCCCGCTTGGGGGCGATACGTTGAGCATTACCAAGGGTGTGATCTCTCGAATGGAGCATCTCGTCTACGTACATAGCGGTGTGAGTCTGTTTGCCGGACAAATAGATGCTGCGATCAATCCAGGAAATAGTGGAGGCCCAGTGGTCGTGGGTCGGAAGATTGTTGGGGTTGCAATGCAATCTGTTGCCGCGAAGTCCGCTGAGAATATCGGCTATATGGTTCCAGTGCCTATAATTAAGCATTATCTGAAAGATATTGAAGACTCGTCCTACGACGGTTTTCCTACGATGGGTATTAATTGGCAGAAGCTTGAGAACGACGACTTGCGCCTTGCTCATGGTATGTCTGCCGATCAGACAGGGGTGTTGGTGATTCGAACTCTTCCAGGCTCTCCCTCAGACGGGACGCTTGTGCCGGGGGATGTAATCCTAGAAATCGACGGCAACGAAATCGGCAATGATGGAACAGTTGAGTTCTCACGTAAAGAACGCACCAGTTTTCAGTATTTTATTGAAGGACGTCAGGTGGGCGAGTCGATTCAATTAAGAATACTTCGCGAAGGGGAAGTGAAGGATTTGTATCTCGATCTGTCGATGCGAATAAAGAATCGCTGGCTGGTGCCTCTCCACAGTTTCGATTCTCGTCCGACCTATTTCATCTACGGCGGATTAGTATTTACTCCGTTGACGAAATCGCTTCTCGTTCGCTGGGGAAAAAATTGGTACGATCGAGCGCCAAAACATCTCGTCAATAAGCTTGCCTTCAATGTGCCAGAGCGGGAAGGTGAAGAGGTGATTTTACTGTTAAAGATTTTGGCAGCCGATGTGACCCAGGGGTATCACGAATATTCCTATTGGATTCTCGAAGAAGTGGACGGGGAACCAGTGCTCAATATGCGCGAACTGGCGGAAAAGCTAAGAGCGCCAAGCGAAAAGCCGTTCGTTTCATTCACAAACGACATAGGCACGAAAATCGTCTTGGACCGGAAAAAAGTTCAGAAGAATGAACCGAGAATTCTCGAGCTGTACCGAATCCCACAGGGATATTCCGATGATTTGGCACCGACGACGAAAAAGCAAGTCAGTCAAGAGCCGATGGCTGAATAGTCGGAAACGGAAATACAGTTTCAGTACGGAGCCCTACATCGAGGTATTGAACTTAGGGCTATATTCCCCTGAGTTAACCAGGAATGCCAAAGAAGCGCTTCTTGACCCGAGTAAATGCCCTGGTCGATCCCGTGGCGGGGCGGTACCTGCCGTATTCTTCAAGACGCTGTTGCATGTTGGTCATGCGTTTGGCCAACCAATTGGGCGGAATGCCTGCAACACCTCCGCGCAACGGCCGATAAGCTATTGAGAGTGTATGGAGCGCATGAGAGATATCGTACCTGGCCACGTATAGGAGTTTCAGCCCGACTGTGTCAGCGGCAATCTCTTGGTCGAGGCTAAAGGCAGAAACTGGAGTGCTCTGCCGCACATCGACGTGTTGCACTAACGCTTCCCGGGTATGTCCTAGTAACTGGTGGGCGATCTCATGACAAATCACTGCGGCAAGCTCCGCTTCACTGTGCAAATTTGCCAGCATTCCGGTGGTAATGATAACCGCGCCGGCACCAGTGGCGAAAGCATTGGGTTCGTTATTGCGGATAACCAATACTTTCCATGGAT
>CBDUGV010000170.1:0-9625 GCA_965366815.1 uncultured Bdellovibrionales bacterium
GGATCCCCATTGAATGCATCACGGTAGAAAGTGAGTGCTTCCGTCTCAACATAATCGAGCGGAAAAATTGAGAAATCGTTGCTGGGTGGCACTAGGCTGATGAACTGAGTGTAGGCAACCGCAGTATAATGTCCACTCATTAGGAAAATGGTTTTTGGATAGCCGATGCGCCGACGTAACTTCAGACCGTATTCGACTGGAACCGAGTTGTCGAAAACAGAGAGAAACATAAGTGTGTCGCGTGCATCGATGTGCCCGGCAACCCATTTCGGGTCCGACTTAATCGTTTTATTCAGGAATTCATAAAACTGTTTCTCTGAAATATTTCTACCCGACAAGACTTTCCGCCGATACTTCTGAATGCCCCGTTCTTGGGAGTCGCGAAAAAGATTAATGATATCAGCACCGCCTAGGCCCAACACGTTGAAGCGCAATCGCTCATCAACCCCGGCGGTTACTGCGGCGTTAATTGCTCCACGGCTAATACCAAACGAAGCGAAATCCTTCTTGCCAAACTCGCGCTCCAAAAAGTCCATGGCAATGCGGTCGCGAATGACGTTCTTGCGAAAAACTTCTTCAATCTGCTCGTAGAATTCTGGATTCTTAAAATCCTTGTCTCGATGAACGATCGCAGTATCGAATCCTCGACGCGCAAAGTAGTCTGCGAAATGTCCAGAAAAGAGGTTTCTTCCACCAAGAACTGGGAAAACGAGGATTAGGTCATCACTGGCTTCGTGGCGCTTGAAAAAATCGATCTTGACTGGGCCATATTCGGTATCAAAGGTGATGCGTCGTAGCACATACGCCCCTTGATCTTTTATCACTTCAGTCGAATACCGTTCGTAGCCACTGTTTGCGGCATAGTATTCTTCGAGGTCAACGGTTCGCCGTGCTGGGCCAGAATAGTTGCCAGACATCGGCATTGATGCACACCCTGCACCGTAGAAGAGAAAACAGCCAAAAAGTATTTTAAAACCTAAACGCACTATCCCTAAGTATACCACTGGTTATATTGGGCTGCCGAACAATTGCACTGGTAATTCGACAAGCTAAAGTATTCTGATGCTGACAGCGCTAAGAACGATATAAAGTATCGATAGAACGAACGTTCAACTTAAGAGTCTGTTGTGGTTATATGAAGGGAAAGCGCGAGATTGGCCTAGAAGCGTGCTCTCACTGAATTGAGTAGTGCTATACGATGCTTGAGATGTGGATACGGCAACTCTGCAGATAAAGAACCGCTAACATGCTGCAACAACGCTAGATACGTGGGAACCCTATCGCTCCAATCGTTTCGAGCAAGTGCTGCCTGCGTAATAAGCAACCGTCGTTCAGTCGAATCTTCAAATACCTGTAAAGCTCGACAAACAACATCGTGAAACGCGGCACATGAGAATGTATTGAACAAAAAGCTGGTTCCGTCTTTCGCAGAAGTTGAATAATCACGTAGCGTCGCGGCAATTCCACCAACGTTATGAGCGATTACGAGCGAGCCAGCGGCTAGCGCTTCTAGCTGGGTAATACCACCCGGTTCATATCGCGAAGGCATGAGGAAAAAATCACTCGCATGGGTAATTTCTAGTGCCTCTCTATGAGGCACGAAATTAAACTCACCTCGGACGCGATGTGGGTATCGTCCTCGGACTTCGGTAAACACCTTCTCGAATTCTTGTATCTCCGGCTCAGAGTCACTGAGTGGCCCTGCAATCAGAAACTGCACCTGAGGAAACGCTTGAAGTATCTGCTCCATCACCGAGCATGAACTACCCTCTTCACAGCAGGTAAGTAGCTGAACGCCTTTCTGCTCAGCGAGACGACCAACCATAGTTATGAGAATAGTCTCTTCACCTTGCTCTAAGCCAAACTTTTGTTGAACCAGCGCCTTTGAGGCCGCCTTGAAGGTGCGAAGTTTAGCCAGAATGCGCGCTTCGCTCACTCTCGCACCGCGCAGAGCCGGAGGGAGGCCGAGCTTTTCCCGAGCCTTTTCGCCAAGCTCCCGAAACGTAGTCCGGAGTGCAGCGAGGTCGACTCCATTGCTGATACCGAACAAAGTATCTTTCCGAGCCTCTAGCTGCTTGTGCAATCCTTCCCCACCTTCTTCCGTGAGCAATTGCTGAGCATAGGGTTTACTGACGGTCACTACTGCCTTTGAACTGTGGAGAATAGCCCCCGCAGTCAAGTTGAACTGTGCCCGATTCGCTGGATCTGCGAGTCCAAAGAAATGTTCTTCGCCTAGACCAAGCACCGGCCACAAATCTTCGCCAAACTGATTCACAAAAAAGCGTCCTTGAAACGCTGGTCCGGCATTGTGAATCACATGAGCAGACTCTACTCCAATAAACGGGCCGTGCCCGCAATAGCGCTCGTCACAACGCAAGAGTGCCGGAATGAGAGCCGTCTGCCAATCATTGGACATAATGGTGTCCGGGCTAATATCAAATCTTCGGTCGCGAATCAGTTCAAGTGAACCGCGCGAAAGAAACAATGCTTTGCGCAACTGATCTTCACTCGAGCGGAACTGATACAAGCGCTCGGCTAGGGTCGGATGGCGCAAAAAGAACACTCGTATTCCGGCATGTTCTGCGAGATAGACTCGAGCCGAGACAACACGAGGAAACTGTCTCGTTGCCAAGGTCCCAGATACACGCGTACCGCCAAACGGAATCTTAATTTCCCCGACATCTTTGAGCGGGACTACTTTATCGAACAGCTGCACACCATTTCGAATGACATCTTCGGCACTCGCATGCTTATTCCCCTGCGACTTCTCGTAGAGCGGTGTTATCACCGTTGAACACACCCCTTCTTGGGCAAGCGATTTACTCAGTCCAACAATGACCTGAGCTAGGCCACCCGCAATTGCATGAGGCCCCTCAGGCGCCACCAACACCACTTCGCCAATCCCAATATTGCGCACCAGGCGCTCCACTCTCCGCAAGGCAATAGCCGGTAGTTCAGAGGATTGGGATTCAAGCGCAGCGACTGTGTCCTCGTAGTAGGAGGAGAGCAGAGTACGAAGTTCTTGATCGTTTTTCGTGATGTTGTGCAGAAGGCTCCCGAGTCGTCGATCGCTGTTTCGCACGAGAAGCTGGTTGGTCACTCGAATAAACTTGGAGAACGAAGATAAGCTATCGAGCAGTTTGCTTTTGATCGCAGTGTCTGAACTGCGGCGTTCTCGTACAATCGGCGTTGCAACATGCACGAGTTCTCTCGGTGCTTCAAATCGGACGTCGGGAATATCATACTCACTCGACCAGGCACGATCTTGCACACCGCGCAGCTTCACACAAAAACAGGCGCCATGGGTTCCCACTATTTCCGGAACGATATGCTTCGATATGCGCAATGCACCGCCGGGCAGTTTGGTGACATCAGCAGCCGAAATCTCTTCGTCCCGCCAACTTGCCACGTCACTATAGGGCCCCCAGTGAACAAACACTTCAGCTCGATCAATAATCTGCTGCGGAAGATAGATGGTCGCTGCAACTCGCACTCCGTGGTTCTCAACGACAAGCCGTGGGGTGGGATCGAACCGCAATGAGCTCTTCCAATCCACCTTGGACGCAAACCATTGATTCTTGTCCTCACTGGACTCATGACGCGGTTCCGCCTCGTCGAGGCCGAGGAATCCAGAAATCAGTTGAGGGGTGGTATCGCCAAAGAACCGAAAAGTTCGCTGCTGCGAAGGCCAAGGCGCATCAACTATCGCCTCTCCGGTCGCTTCATCGGTCACCCGAAAACCCGCATGCGATTGCCTCGCAATCCCGGAATCCTTCGATAAGCCAGCCAGCCTCCCCGCTTGAGCCGACTGCCGCGGGAGCGCCATTGCCTCAAAATCGACTCGATACAAATCTACGATGTCGGAAAGACCTTCTACATTGAGCATCGTCTCTTGACTCAGATCT
This sequence comes from uncultured Bdellovibrionales bacterium, assembly GCA_965366815.1. GTDB lineage: Bacteria > Bdellovibrionota_C > UBA2361 > SZUA-149 > SZUA-149 > CBDUGV01. The sequence continues at coordinate 3,906 of CBDUGV010000170.1, forward strand.
TTGAGAACGGTCTCCAGATGACGTTTCAAGGCATCTACGGCTTTGCGCGCCTCAACTGTGATCTGCCAATCGGTTCCTTTCTGGCTTCGCGCCTCGATCGAATCGAGTTCTCGATGAAGGAGTCGAACAAAGTTCGTATATGTTCTGGAACCAGACTTGAGCAGCAAACGTACGGGATAGCGCTTATTGAGCATCCCTGTCAGCGTAAAGGTGTCTCTACGAGCCGAGTAGGTAGCAAATATATCAGTTTGCACTTTGCCGCTGGAACTCGGCTTACCGCGGTTCTCAAGTGGAGAAGCTGCAGCGAGTTTTTCAGCACTGTGGAGTTCAGTTCTAGAATCCAAAGCCCCAGTAGAATACCGAGGTTTTTGGTTAGTTTCGCCATTCGTCGTTGCTTGGACATTTGATCGAGGAGTTCCGGTGTCTTGCCTAGAGGGGTCGGTATCGCGAACTAAGGCGAGGAAATCAGCGTCACTTAAGTCAAGTTTAAGCTGAAAATCAATACTGTGGTTTGGCGATTCCATTGTATCAGTAAACCATTGCGTTTAATCGAACGGGTTCCTGCCCCAAAACCTAGATCCGGATCAGCAACATAAAAATAGAACCGTGAGCCCACTTGTTAAGCTACATTAGAGCTCATCGCGTAAAAGAGCATTTCAGACAGCCGAAATTCGCAAGCCAGCCCCCAAAATCTCGTTTTAGCAACCTAACACTAGCAAGATGCCAATCAGCCGACTTCAGTTGCAGAGATTGTGGTCTACGTTTGAGAAAAGCCGACAGGAAAAGACCGTAGATCTAAATAGAAAAACAGAGAGCCGCCGTTCAGGCTTTATTGTAGCTTTCCTGCCTGTGAGAAACAATAGTAGGGCCCGAAATACAGATAAGAAACACAGTGAAAAGAACTACCTGTCGGGGATGGTCGCATCGACGGCAACCAACTTTGGCTTACCAACACTGTAGAAATATGTGAATTTCACGAATGTTATCGCGAAGGCATAGATGATCGAAAGCATGATAACCCGAGTCCAGGGAGCTGGCACAAGATGCACCTTCACCCGCCTGCGGGTGAAATAGTTAATGAAAGTTCCCTCTTCCTCATCAAAAAGCGAGGGCTCAGTAAGGTAGAATAATTCCGAAGAGTGCTTGGGACTGGAATTCTTGAGTGCGCGCTTCTGTGCCCGCTTGTTAGCGGTACCTTTGGGCCTCTTGACCCGCTTTTTCTTGCGCTTGGCTTGCATAACTCCCCACGATAACAGCTCGAAACAGGACCACTCATAGTATTTATGCTAGAATACCTGCTCGAAGTGCTCAAAGCCTATTTCCACCTAATTGAGGCGGAAATTCAAATCAAGGGCATAACCTTGGTGGTATATATTGGTATTAGCAAATAAATCTGGACCCTTAGGTCGACCACAATATGGCAAGAGGAAGAGCTTTTTCAAGATATCTGTTTCGAGAAAAACACAAGAAACAATACACGTTTACCAAGACGAAATTGATCGTGGGCTTCGTACTGTCCGTAATCACAAGTATTTTTCTCGGCAGTTACCTAGAGAACTATGGTCCAACAATTATCAAACAGGGTATTTCCGCATTTCATGCCACTACGGATGCGAAGGCTGAGTAAGCGAGGACTTTGACCTTTTTTCATTGGGTCGAATGCGCTATCACAGCCCCTTTGCCAAAATACCAAGCCATGAGTCTCAAACCCGAAGAACAACAACGAATTTCAGAGGAAGAGGAAACACTCGAACAGGTGGCCCGATCGCTGGAGCAACAGATCTCGTACAGTAGCAGCAGGCTTCGCACCGAGTCCGCTCGAGCTCAAGATCTGACTCAGAGAATTGTAGCGGCGCGGCGTGATAGCGACAAGCAAATGCTCGCATCAGATGAAGCGGTCTCACACCAACTGCGCGACGCAAAGCGCGACGAAGTCAAACAGCTCGATAGATTAATAGAAAAACCCTATTTCGCACGAATCGTTCTCGAGGAAGAAGAGCCAAACGGCAAGACTCGAGAGATTGAATACAAACTCGGTGTCGCCGCCAATACCGATTGTCGAATCATCGACTGGCGCAAAGCGCCGATCGCGCGGCTCTACTATGAGTATCAAGAAGGCGAAGAGTACGAAGAGGAGATTCTCGGACGTGAACGCATCGGCGTCGTTCGGGTTCGCAATAAAGTTGATATAGGTGAAGGTAAACTGCGGCGTTTATCCTGCGGCCTTGGTATGTTTCAACAGCTCGACGGCAAGTGGCAGAAGACTACCAATGCGCGCCCGAGTTTCGATGGTCGCTCCCGGGGGCTTCCCAATGTGCTACAACTTATTACCGCCGAGCAATTCAGAACCATTACAGAGGATGCTGACTCCGCCGTTCTGATTCAGGGTATTGCTGGCTCGGGAAAGACCACAGTTGCTTTGTATCGCCTCGCTTGGCTTCTCCATGAAGACAATTCTTCTGTCGGTGCTGAAGATGCGCTTATTATTGTTTTTAGCAAAACGCTAAAGCGCTACATCATCGATAGTCTTCCTAGTCTCAATATACACAACCTCGAAGTCTTGACCTTTTCTGAATGGGCAGCGCTCACGATAAAGAAAGTGCTTGCTCCAACAGCCAACCAGAGCTTTCGACTTCGGCGACCGAATCGACCAGCTCATCCAAGTGCTCGGAGAGTCAAAAAGAGCATGGCAATGCTGTTGCGCCTTGAAGAGTACGCTGAAGAACTTCGGGCACAGCTTGTTCGAGATTTGCGAGAAGGGCTCAACTGGCAGACCTTGCCCAGGCAGGTAGGTACCACATTTCAGGTCCAGTCTGAGCGAAAGAACCCGGTGCTAACTCTAATAAGCGACCTTGAGCAGTCCCTTAAGCAGAACTCGACTCAACCTATCCTTTCTCAACAAGACGCCGACAATAAGAATCATGCCCTTGAATTTCTCGCCGCTCAGCGCAAGAAGATGCGAGATTATCTAGGACATATTCAACGCATCCTCTCTCAGCCAGACAAACTACTCACCTGGGATGAGACCAACTTGCTCGACGCCGAAACGATTGAGCTTACGCGACATACCGCTGAGTGGCAGTTCGCAGAAGGAATACTCGACTACGCGGACGACGCGCTTGTTTTGCGCCTCTGCCAGTTGATCGGCGACGGCCTCTATCGGCCAGACGGTGCTCGCGGCCTGCTCGAACATATTGTTGCCGACGAAGTTCAAGACTTTGGAGCGAGCGAACTCGCTGCACTGATCAACGCAGTAGAGGAAGTTTCTCAGCTGACACTCGTCGGTGACTCAGTGCAAGAAATGGGTGAGTCACAGTCCTTCCCTGGCTGGGAGAAACTGCGTAGTCATTGGTCGCTCGGTGACGAACTTTCTCAATTTCATTCCCTCACCGTCTCACATCGCTCAACCCTTCCGATTATGCGACTAGCAGATCATGTAGCTGGAGTAGATCGGACAACCGATGGGCGTCCGGGGAAGCCACCTATTTGGTTTAACTGCCGCACAGAAAATCGCGGAGTCCGAGAAGCGATTGACTGGCTGCAGCGTGTACACGACAAGTTCCCTGGCAGCTTGACCGCCGTTTTGTGTCGCTCCTCCAGTGAAGCAGCTCACGTCCACTCACTGCTCGAACCAAGCTTCGGATACGCTGTGCGCTTGGGCGATGACGACTCTTTTAGTTTCGAAGAAGGCATTGTAGTTACCGATATTCGGCAAGTGAAAGGTCTTGAGTTTCCTCATGTGATGCTCTGGAACCCCTCGGCGAAGAAATACCCTCCCTCGCAAGGCGCCCGTAATGCGCTCTATGTCGGAATTACCCGTGCAGAAGAACATCTGTGCATTGTCACCTGGGGCAATCACACACGGTTGCTGCCGTCGATACACTCGAAACTCATCCGCGGATACGAATACGAAGTTGAAGAAGAAGGAGACTGATATGTCCGAAACAACCTTTGACTTGCTCTCAATCGGCGAGATGATGCTTCGACGAATTGATGATCGGGAAGTGCTCGGCGGTGCTTCCGTTAACCTCGCGGCTGGACTAGCTCGCTGTTACGGCTGGCCCCTGGGGGCCACGGAGCGCTTGCGAGTCGGGATGCTCTCTGCCGTCGTTGACGACACACTTGGTCAAAGTATGATTGAAAAGGCTCAGGCGTACGGGGTTGATACTTCTTTTGTTGCCGCGGTAGCCAATGACGGGGCGGGAAAACTCGTCAATGTATTGTATTCCCTTACCCCAAGCTACGGAGAACGAGTCCCTCCCCGAGCAGGCTATTTTTACCGCGCACATTCACCGATGGCGAAAACGGTCCCGCAGCATACGGACTGGTCCACAGTTTTTGAGAACTCGAAGATTGCTGCGATTTTTAGCGACGGCATCTGTCTCGGCATTGATCGTTTCAAGGAAGGTGAGCGAGGGACTCGCGAATTTCTCCAGGAAGGCTTCTCCCTTGCTGCTTCATACAACTGCGCGGTTTGCTTTGATACGAACTTCCGTATGTCGCTTTGGGCAGACCGCGGTGGGCTCCAGGGTGCCGCGGCAGCTTATCGAGAGCTCCTGCCCTTCGTAGAGGTACTCACTGGGAGCATCGGCCATTTCCGTGCTTTATTGGAGCGTGAGGACTCAGATCCAGCGGCCTTCGCCGGGAGCTGTATTGATCGCCCGGAGATTGCTCGCGAATTGATAGAGGCCTTGATCGAGAGATACCCCAACCTCAAAGTCGTAGGCGCTTCGATGAGACAGGAGCTGAGCCCCGCCCAACACCGCTGGCGTTGTGCCCTGAGTCGAAACGCAACATTCACCACCTCTCGCACCTATGATATGCGAGTAGTCGACCGCCCCGGCATTGGTGATGCCATGGCTTTGCAAATTGTTGCCGGGAGTCTGATGCCAGTAACCGAGAGCCAAACCGTCGTCGAGCGGGCGGCCGCACATGGCTGGCTCATGAGCCAAGTAGCATGCGATGTATCTCCGTTTTCACTTAGTGAGATTGATGGGGTGTGGCAAAACGAAAGTATCGTAACGAGCCGTTAAATTCTACTGTAAATGGTGAGCTACTATTTTTGCAAGGGCTCGATGTCCGCGTTTGTTAAGGTGCCGATCCATCTGAAAATAATTTTCCGATGTATGAGTTGAGTCGAAGTTAATAGGAACTACGCGGTTGTAAGGAAGTTCAGCAAACCCTTCCACCGCCGCAACAAATCGCCCCGCTCGAGCCCTCTCGTGCATGGGGTCCATTACTTCTCCGAGAATCAAGGTGGCATGAGCGGCAGCTGGGGGAGTGAATTCCGAGAGTACGGCATACAGCGCATCAAACTCATTCTGTGGTGAATGATCCTCAACTTTTGGGGACTCCTTTAGGGTTCCTTCCCGCACACGCCGAAATAGATAAGCGAGATACTTCAGCAAGCGATAGCGCTGCACTTCCGAGTAATTGTCAGCGATTTGTTCGTACATCTCGTTTGACGTAATGAGTTGCCTGTACTCACCTTGCTCGAGGAACCGTGCATTCTCGAAATAGTCGTTGAAGCTATAAAGCAACACGATGTACTCTAATTGCGAGAGGTCAAGCCTGCGCAAAAGCAGAAGTTCGCGAACCGTCCCGTACGAGCTTTGTCCCGCATTGAGGACTTTCTTTCCGCTTAGTCGCTCCAACTGCTCGGATATAGTCTCCGACTGCTCGACTCCCCAACCCATCGCCTGTGAATCTCCCAAGACAAT
>CBDUGV010000171.1:0-9585 GCA_965366815.1 uncultured Bdellovibrionales bacterium
ATTTGGCCTCAGCTACCGGTGAACGCAATCGAGCGAATCGAAGTTATCCGTGGTCCCGGCTCAGCGGTGTATGGAGCTGATGCGGTAGCTGGCGTAATCAATATTGTGACTAAGGACTACGATTCGGCGAGCAATGGATTTGGTGGTCGTGGTGGTTCTTTCGGCACGGGTGAGGCCTGGCTCTTTCAGAAATATGCCCCAGGTGTGCTAAAGACCGCTTTCTCGCTTGAGTATTTTCATACTGACGGTCAAAAAGAAGGAGTCGATCGAGATCTTCAGACGACATTCGACGAACTCTTTGGCACTTCTGCATCAAATGCGCCGGGTGGGGTGAATACTGGGCAAGATACGGTGCACTCACGATTCAGTCTTGGCTACAAAGGGCTCGATTTTCGATTGGGGTATATCGGTGGGTTTGATGTGCAGACGGGTGCGGGGTTTGCATCTGCATTAGACCCCGAAGGGGGAGCCGATACGAGAAGAATTACCGCTAGTGCAACCTATACCGCTGACGTCACTGAAGAATTGAATCTAACTGCACTCGCTAATATCACCGATACTCAAGAAGATGTTGAGTCGGTCTTGTTCCCTCCTGGGGGCGCTGTCTCATTTGGTGGTCCACCACAGGTTTTTCCGGAAGGAGTGCTCGGGCGTCCGAAGACATCAGAACGAATTATTCGAGGAAGTCTCATATCCTTGTATTCGGGAATTAAGTCACACACCATACGAGTTGAAACCGGATTCACCTATGGCGATCTCTATGATGTTGATGAGCTGAAGAACTTCGATACTCAGTTTACCCCGCTCAACGATCTAGTCGACGTGAGTAACGATCCGTCGGAAGTATTTCTCTTACCTCGCACACGGGAGTTGTATTTTGCCTCCTTTCAAGACGAATGGAATTTTGCCTCGGATTGGCATTTAACGACGGGGGTGCGCTACGATCGTTTCTCCGATTTTGGTGAAGCAATAAATCCGAGAGTTGCTTTGGTCTGGGAGGCTGCCTATGACCTTAGTGTGAAACTCTTGTATGGACGTGCGTTTCGTGCTCCGAGCTTTGCTGAGCTTTTCGTGATCAACAATCCAGTTGTCGCCGGGACGCCGAATTTGGACCCAGAGGTCATCGACACCTTTGAGCTGGCTTTCGACTATCGGCTTCGAAATGATCTACAGCTTAACTTAAACCTCTTTTACTACAACTTGAAAGATGCGATTCGTTTCGACGTAAATCCTGTATCTACCTTTCGAGAAGCGCAGAATGTGCAGGGTCAAAGCGGATTCGGATTTGAAGCTGAGTTTGTCTGGAAACCGCATGAGGTCTATTCGGTTCGTGGAAACTACGCTTTCCAATACTCAACCGATAAACAAACAGACGAGGATTCGGGGAATGCGCCGCGCAACCAAGCCTATCTGCGGGGAGATTGGCGCCCCGTTCCGCAGCTGAGCATTACTCAACAAGTTCGCTGGATCGGAACGCGGCGTCGCATTCAAGGAGATCCACGAGATGACCTCGATCAATATGTTATCGCCGATCTCAATGTTCGGTATCGTCTCGGAGAATCTGGCTGGTCGATAGGCGGCACCGTTCGCAATGTATTGAATGAGGGTGCTCGTGAGCCGACAGTCTCGCCAGATCTCATTCCAAATGATATACCCCTTGCAGGGCGAGCCCTCTACGGTGTCGCCAGCTACGAATTTGGCTAGTCGCAAACTGAGTTGTATGATGTGTAAGCTAATTTGGATGCTCTTTTTAGGGCTCGTATTTTTTGCAGACCTTGCAGTCCCCTGCCATGCACAAGAAACGAACTTTCTTGTGCTCTATCCTCAGATCCGTGAGCCGTATAAAGAAATTTTTGATGAGATCATCTTAGGCGTCAGAGATCGTGTGGGTAGTGATTTTCTCTCCAGGTCATTGCCGTTCAATTACGATCCAGTACGGCTCAACAAAGAAATTCAACCGATTGAAGCTACTGCGATTATCACGCTCGGCCAACGTGGTTTGCAGGGGTATCGAGATATCGATAGCCAGAGCCCCTTGGTGATTGGAGGTGTCCGGTCCTTTGCTCCGCAACTCCGGACAGACTCCCCCAGCCAAGTTAATGTTTCATTTATTGTCGACCCTGAACTCACTCTTACCCATTTGAAACGAATAGCGCCCCGTACCAAGCGCGTCATTGCCTTGCACAGTTCGGACTCGAGCAGCTTGTTTTTGGTACGAGCCCGATATGCGGTGACAAAAGTGGACCTGGAACTTGAACTGCATCAGAGTTCAACATTGGCTGAAAGTGCCCGTAGGTATAAAGAGATACTCGCAACACTTAATCCGGAACAGGATGCCATTTGGCTTCTGCAAGATAGTCGGACAGTGGATACGAACGTCATTCTGCCACTTCTCCTGCGGGAGGCATGGCAGAAGAAATTTGTGCTCATTTCGAATACTCTCGCCCATACCAAGCGCGGAACTCTTATTTCTCTTTTCCCAGACAATCGACTGCTCGGTAGACGGTTAGCGGAGTTTGCGCAAGCACTCTCAGCTGGGAAATTTGTTGGTCCACAATTTCAGTTTCTAAAAGATGTTCGTGCGGCAGTAAACGTCAGAACGGCAACTCATATCGACCTTGATATGTCGATTTCGAAGCGGAAAGAATTTGATTTAGTTTTTGAGTAGCTCGCTTGTAGACCAAATGAATCGTTTGAAAAATGAAATATTTAGTGCAAGTTTGAGGAATCAACTACTCCTGCTATTTGTCGTAGGCTCTCTCACCCTCGTTGCTATCGTCTCGATAGCGACTGTTCATGTTTCTAAGAAGGTAGTCGCCAATAATTTCGTTCATGATGGCCGATCGCTCACGGAATCCTTTGCCGAGAAGAGCATTCTAGCTCTGCTCTATCAAAGCAAAGAGAATGCATCTCATGCCGCAGATGCTCTCTTTTCTTTTCCGAATGTCCTGAAGGTGGCGATATACGATGACAAAGGAGAGCTGTTATTTGTCGCCGATCGACCTGGATCTACTGCTTCTCCCGCTTGGTATGTATCGAGTGGCACATCGCCTGCAGGCGATGCTGTTCATGAATACGACCATGGAGAATATTATCAGTTTGAAAGTAAGGTCGTGTACGAGCAGAGCCAGCTTCAGGAGGAAGGGGCTTTTGAGCCGGTAGAATCTAAGACGTATCGAGAGGTGCTCGGAACAGTTCGAGTTCTGATTGACAAAAATCCCATTCGGGAAATGACCACTTCGATTCTCTTCGGTACATTTCTTGTTGCCGTAGTTGTTGTTCCGTTCTGGTTGATCGCATTGCATCTCGTAAGTTCACACTTGAGCCGCCCCCTGAGTGCTCTGGTGCAGGCGATGACCCGCGCCACGTTCGGAGAGACTGGGCTCCGAGTCCCATCTGAGGGAGCCTCTGAAGTGCGACGAATTGCGACGAGCTTTAATCAGATGATTGGTGCGTTGGAGGATAGAGAACAAAAGCTGCGTGATGCGAACACGAAGGTTCTTGAGTATGCGCAAATGAAATCCGAGTTCACTGCGACGGTGAGTCACGAGATACGAACACCATTAGCCGGAATTCTCGGGGTGCTCAATCTGCTTGACAGCACGGAACTGAGTAGAGAGCAGCGCGAGTTTCTTACTTTGGCAAAAGACTCGGGTGAAAACCTGGGTACGATTATCAATAGTATTCTCGACTTCTCGAAGATTTCATCTGGGCAAATGAAGTTCGTCAACACGAGAATTGAACTTGAAAAAATCCTGGATGATGTTCTTCATTTACATGCGGGAACTATCAAAGATAAGAATATAAGAATGGCCTGTATCTGCAAGCCAGACGTGCCAACTCATGTGCTAAGTGATCCGACCAGGATTTTTCAGATATTCAACAATCTTCTCTCGAATGCGGCAAAGTTTACCGAGGCTGGTGAGATTCGACTCACCGTGTCCGTGATATGCGAAACAAGTACACAGGTGTTTTTGCGATTTGAGGTCAGTGATACTGGAATTGGCATTGCTGAGGACGAGCAAGCCTCAATCTTTCAACCATATGCGCAGATTGATGGTTCGATAAATCGCAAGTATGAAGGCACGGGACTTGGCCTTTCGATCACCAAAGAACTGATAGAGTTGTCAGAAGGTACGATCGATCTCAAGAGCGTTCAAGGAGAGGGTAGTTGTTTTAGAGTTGATCTACCGTTTCTCAAAATGGCAGAGGAAGACATTGAGGTTCCAACGCCTCACTCCCCTCGCAGCAAGATGCTGCTTCTTTGTTCAGAAGGGCTCTATTGCGATGCGATGCGAAACTATCTTGAGAGGCTCTCAATTCCCTATGACTGGATCGTTGAGCCGAGCGAACTACATTCCTTTGTCGCCTCAGCGATTGAGCGAAATGAAGAAACGCTTGAGTTGCTTGTTGACTGGTCTGGATCCTCTTCTGAACTCCTAGCCATGTTGGAGGAATGTCGTGGCTCTGCCCAGGAGTTTCAGTTCCGAATTTACGCGCTTGATCTCATGAAGGATCGGGGTCAACTCATGGACCATCCCTGGTTTGCTGCCAGTTTGTCGACTCCCTTGCGATGGAGCAGTGTGCGACGCACGTTCTGCGATACGGAGAACACAGAGGTCTCGATTGAGCAGGTTGATGCGAGGTCCGATTCGAAGTCCGATTCAAAAAAAGGCGATCTTTCACAACAAGCTCCGGTCGTTTTACTCGTAGAAGACAATGTTGTGAACCAGAAGGTTTGTACGGCCTTGCTCGAGAGACAAGGAGTTGAGGTTGTCTTGGCGCGAAATGGAGTTGAAGCCGTTGAAGCCGTGAAGGAAAAATCGTTTTCCCTGGTATTGATGGATTGTCAGATGCCGACTATGGATGGTTTTGAAGCGACGAGGATTATTCGAGCGACTGAGCAGTCTGGAGCCCGACGAGTGCCAATTGTTGCAATTACTGCGTCTGCGGAACAGGAAGCTCGGCAGCAAAGCATTGCTGTTGGCATGGATGGATTCCTTACAAAACCTATTGATTTACAAGAATTAGCTCGGGTTCTACAGGACTATGTTTTCTTCGTAGAGCGCGATAGTCTCAGGAACGACGGGTACCCCCGTAGTTTTAAATCAAACGCCATAAATTCTTCAGCTAACTTCAAACTTCGCCGTAGTATTGACTAGACAATGCGGGGAAGACAGTTCGGAGACAGTGCTCGTAGGCGTCAACTCTAATCGTGCCTTTTGCGATTTTGCTATGCCAGGTTTGTGTAAGGTAGGTCCTTTCACGTCGCAGTTAGCGCGCGATTGCCATTCAGATTAGTTGTGCAAGTGGTTGTGCAACTTGTTCCTACGAGGTCTCAGCCTCGCCCAACTTAGGGGTGTATCGAAATGAATCCATCAGGAAGTGGTGCAAGCTTTGGTGCTGTGCAAGATTGCAAATCGTTCGTTCGCGAGAACAGCGATGTCATACTCGAGTATTTGGCGGGTCTGGATGTTGAATTCGTGTTTGGAGTTCCGGGTGGTGGAATTGAACCGCTTTACAACGCTCTCGCGAGAAGTCAGCGAAAAGGTGGTCCGAGGCCAGTTATTGCGCGTCATGAAACGGGTGCTGCGTTTATGGCGGACGGATATGCACGTGAGAGCAAACGCCTCGGTGTGTGTTGTGCAACTACCGGACCAGGAACGACTAATCTTATTACCGGGGTCGCGTCAGCCTATGCGGACGGAATCCCAATGCTCGTCATTACTGCACAAACTTCAATTGGCACTTTTGGAAAAAAGCCAGCGCAAGAGAGCTCCTGCACAGGAGTAAACACGATGGCTATGTTCTCTCATTGTACGAGGTACAATACGCTCGTATCGCATACCGACCAGCTCGAACAGAAGTTGCTCACGGCGATAACGTATGCCTTGGGTAGCTCACCGGGACCAGTTCACCTCAGTATTCCAGTTGATATTCTCCGGTCTCAGGCGCCCAATAAAAAGTTCCCTCAATCGCTTGTACCCCTTGCTCAACAAGAGGTGCTGCCGAGCCAAGACTGTATGGACGCACTGTGTGCGGCTCTGGCGGAGGCAGAGGATGGCGTGCTGCTAGTCGGCAAGGACAGTGAGCCTGCAATCGCTGAGATACTGCGCTTTGCCGAGCAACGTTCTTGGAGCCTGGTCACTACACCGATGGGAAAAGGACTGATTGATAGTCGACACCCGTTGTATCGAGGCGTGTTTGGATTGGCTGGGCATTCAACTGCACGAGAGGCGCTTCTGCCGGATGCAGCGGATTTGGTTATCGCAATCGGGACAGCGCTTGACGAGAACGCATCATACGGTTGGGATGAAGAGACTGTTCTCACGAAACGACTCATTCATATAGATGCAAACCTTGAGCATTTGAGTCAATCTATGATGGCCCTCTTGCGTGTGCAAGCCTGTCCAAAATTGGTGTTTGAAAAGCTGAATGCCTATCAAAGTGAACAGGAGAAAAGTGGCGCGTCGCAGATTGCAGTCGCGCGAGTAAAAGCTGTGGGCAAGGAGCTTCTAAAGACTCGACGCGACGTCGCGAAAATTGGCCAACTGGTGAGCGATGTGTGCACCACAGAGTTTAGTGTGGTCGAGCAGGAGTTGAAGCCAGGGAACACAGGCGTCAAGCTCGCTTCCTTTGATTTGGTGAATTCAAAGCGTGTTGGAATTAAGCCTCAGGAGCTGTTCTTACATTTGAGTAATGAGTGTCCAGCGGATACTCGAGTGACGGTTGATATCGGCAACTCGTTTCTCTGGGGGATTCATTATTGGCGTTGTCGGCACGAAGTAGATACCGAAGTGAATTTGTTTCGTGCCGGCATGCGCTTTGCCTCGATGGGCTGGGCGCTTGGAGCTGCTGTGGGGGGAGCTTTGGCCAATCCGAATCGACCCGTCGTTTGTATGACTGGAGACGGGAGTGTTCTGATGAACGGCCAGGAGATGACTGTTGCGCTTGAAGAACGACTGCCGATTCTCTTTGTTATACTGAACGACGCCGCGTTTGGGACGGTGCGACACGGACAGCGATTGGCAGGAGCTGAAAGCATTGGCTGGAAACTACCAGATATCAATTTCAAGAGTTTCGCAGAGGCAATGGGGATTCCTTCCCGGCGAGTAGAGACCATGGAGGATATCGCCAATCTGGATATCGCCCAGCTTCTCCAGGCAGGCGGTCCATGCGTACTCGATGTCGTCATTGATGGGGAAGAAGTGCCTCCGCTTGCAATGCGAATGAAGGTTTTGGGGACCGCTCGCTGTGAGTAAGGAAATAGAATGCTTCCATACTCGAATCTGGCAGGAAGAGGAGTCGGAGAGTAATCCCTTCGCTGCTGATGCCTGCTATTGCCATGGATACGATGTGTATGGCGAGCTTTTGGGCAAAGCTACTTGGTCGGAGTATATGTTTCTCTTGTTTCGTGGGGAGCGACCAACGACTTCTCAGGCATATCTCCTGGAGCAACTGGCAATAGGTATTGCGAACCTCGGACCACGGGAAGCAAGTATTCGCGCCGCAATGAGTGCTGGTGTGGGTGGCTCAACTTGGGCGGCAAGCCTCAGTGCTGCGCTTGCAGTAGGAGCAGGGCAGCTAGGTGGTGCGCGTGAAGTGCGCATTGTGCTCGAAATTTTGATCGAGCGCGGCTGTGATGCGCAGGGATTTCTTGCAACGCTGCCAGCGACAAATGGTGCACCGGCACCCAAGAGTCAAGTTGAGGATACCTGGTTGCCAATTGAACATGTTCCTGGCTTTGATCCGCATGGGCAGGACTGTCCTCAATCGCTTCGTTTGTTCTTAGAGCACCTTTCTGCCCACAGCCCCGGTGACGTCTTGCCGTGGCTGCAGAACCATAGAGAGGAGCTTGAAGCGAGAATTGGTAGTCCGCTTGCACTGACAGGCATAGCGGCTGCTGCATTTCACGACCTTGGCATGAGCCCCGATCAGGCAGAACTTTTCTTTTTGATTCTTCGCCTTCCCGGAGCAGCAGTGCATGCCCTAGAGCAACGTGAACTCGGATGGCGAATGTTTCCGTTTTACCGAAATGCGGTTGAGTTACTCGATGATCCCGGGCCGGTGGCCAAAATTGAAGATCAATTTGGAGACAGCGAGCTATGAGTTTATCTGATCTGTTAGAGAATGAACGACGGCTGAGAACTCGCATGGGAACGAGCATTCCCGGTGAACGAGTCGTGTTTCGTGGGAAAGATCTGCATACTGAACTATCGACGCGTGGAGCGTTTGAACTCTATCTCTACGGTATCACCGGTCAGTTCTACACGGAATCCGAATTACGCATCTTAAACTTCATCTGGAATTCAACTAGTTATCCAGAGAGTCGTCTTTGGAATAATCGGATTGCTGCGCTGGCGGGGAGCACACGGAGTACTGCCGGTTTGGCAATAGGTGCTGGAGTCATGGCAACAGAAGCGACTATTTACGGATGTCGGCCTTGTAAACTCTGCCTGGATTTCTTCCTGAGGGCGAATCAGATGCTTGAGCAGGGAGTTCCCGTGCGACAAGTAGTGGAAAGGGAACTCGCAGAGCAGGGGGTCATTTTCGGCTATGGAAGACCAATTTCCTCAATCGATGAGCGCATTCCGCCAATGATGAATATGCTTCGCGAGTTGGGAATGGAACAAGGGAAGTTTGTCAAACTCGCTTTGAAAATCGGAAGTATTCTGCGTGAGGAGAAAGGGCTTCGAATGAACATCGTCAGCCTGTATGGAGCTATCGCGGCAGATGTTGGCTTTAGTCCGATCGAATTTCATTTGTTCACCGTGCTCGCCAGTGTAGCTGGTATGCCACCCTGCTATTTGGCTGAACTAGAGCGTGCCGAGGGATGTTTCTTTCCAGTCCGTTGTGAGCATATACAGTATGAGGGACCTGTTCGACGAACTTGGGACTAGGGCTTTCGTTGCGCTGTTGTAAAGCTAGATGGCATGTTAGTCTCCTGACACAACAGTATTTCGCTTGTACTCAGCAGTCTTATGCCTCGATCCAGAATGCCTCGCCGAATGCCTCCACTGAAGAGTTCGAACTTGCAAACTCGTACTGCAGCCAATCCTGCTGCTGGAGAGAATCTCTCGGTTGTTGAGCACGGTGTCGAACAACATTCTGGGGTGCGGCCATTCTTGAAGTGGGCCGGTGGAAAGCGCCAATTGTTGCCGGTTCTTGAACAGTATCTTCCAGATTCATATGGTCGCTATTTTGAGCCTATGCTGGGTGGAGCGGCGCTTTTTTTTCGCAAGACGCCCAAGAAAGCGATTTTGGCTGACATAAATCCAGAGTTGGTAAACGTCTATACGGTTATCCAAAAGCAGGTAACCCAGCTCATCGCCGATTTAAAGAAGCATCAGCACACCGAAGAATACTTTTATGCGTTGCGAAATGTTGATCGCGAAGCTCGTTTCAAGCGCTGGGGGGCTGTTCGGCGCGCGAGTCGATTGATCTATCTCAACAAGACCTGTTTTAATGGATTGTATCGAGTAAACTCACGGGGTAATTTCAATACGCCGTTTGGTCGCTACAAGAATCCGAACATTGTCGATGAGAAGAACCTCTTACTTTGCAGTGAAGCACTCCAAAGCGCAA
>CBDUGV010000172.1:0-9554 GCA_965366815.1 uncultured Bdellovibrionales bacterium
TGCTCCGCTGTCCGAGAATGATCGACTTTTTACTTATTTGTATCGGATCAAGTTCCCAGTGCTTGAGCGAATCCGTCAGTATGTCATTGATCGGGACTGGGATATCGATCAAACATTGATTGTTTCTGAGGAGCGACTGCAGAGCAATCCACTGATGATCCATGCCGCAGAGAAGCTCGACCTGCCCGATCTTGCGACGCCCCTGTATCGAGCGGCTGGGTTTTGGAGCATCAGTCGGGGAGTTCCCCACTACAATCGTTTGATTGAGGATGATCCAAAGGCTTACTTTCATCCCAGCGGTTGGATGTTTGAGAAACCAGGAACGCCCCATACCGTATCTGGGTCGCTTGTTGTTGAAAAACGAGTGAGCAATCTAGTGCAAGACGTACGTGTGTCGAATGTTCCGATGTTTCGACCCAAAAAGGAGCGGCCGAGTGGGGAGCTACTCTATTCGTTTCGAATCCCAGAGGGAGCGAACGCGACAGCGAGTAAGGTGAGTGTGTATCTTCGAGGTCGTTCTGCTACCGCTGAAGATACCATCAAAGTGCTGGTTCGTGCCGGAGGAATGACTAGCTACGCGGCGCATCCTCAGCTCGATAAGCGCGGGCGATGGTTTTTGGCGGGGCAGGCATATCTCTCACCTACTGAGCAGCAGTTTGAAGTTGCGATTCGATTAAAAAGTAAAGTGAAGGCTGAGCAGATTTTTGTCGAAAACATTGGGGTCGTCGTCTCGAAGCCGTCTGCTGAAATAGACAGCGAACGATACTCAGAACTTGGTCGGCGCGATGTGGTTCTACATTCTGACATTGCTACCCTCAAAGCTGCCCTCGCTCCGAATACTAAAGTGTCACTTGAAGAAGGGACTACGGGATGGCTTATTGATGATTTTGCGGGAATGCAGATTCGTAGTTCGTCACAGTTGCGAAACTTCCGCAGCTTCAGCGCAATAGGCATACAGCCTCAAGCACAACGTCTCCAGTTAGTCCTGCCCAATAAAGATGGAGTTCTCAGGTACAAATTTCCGACACCCCATTCGATGATCGGAGCCCCCGCTCGCCTAGAGGTCTACTTGAAGGGGTACGTCGATACTCCGACTGATGCGCTTACTTTGAAACTCGAACACTTAGGCGAGCAGGAGACTATTTCAATCCCAACAGGTGCCTATAGTGCGAATAAGCCGATCGCGGTTTTTGATATGTCCCGACTAAGCGAAGAGGAAACTATTCGGGCGACCTTCGTTGCAAAGGGAGGGCGGCACCATAACTCCACCCAGATTGGCACTCTCATTTACGTCCTGAACCCCCAGTAGCGTCTAATGCGATCAGGTTCGATCCCCTTTGCCTTGCTGCATCGCCGCGTGAAGAAAATTGATAAGATGTTGTTACCTTATCGCAAGAGGTCGGTGATATGCGGTTACGATAAGAGTAGTAGCTGTAGGAGGTAGAGCTAATGATATTGTTTTTGGGATTACTGACCACGAGCTTAGTGCTCTCGTTTACGGCGGTGTATTTCGTCTACCAGGAAGAAAAGCACCGACGAAAAGCGCTCACATCGTTACGCGACCTAGGGGCGGCGTTACAACGCCAGGATACAAATCTCGAACTGCTTGTTGATTTTTCCTTGCACGCACCGCGCCCTACTGAGTTGGTTGTCGGCTCTTTATCAGCGTAGCAGGGTTTCCTGACATGACAGCATAGGGTTCGACTTCGTGCAGGGCGACACAACCTGCTCCAATTACGGCATGAGCCCCAATGTGCGCTCCTACAATGGCGGCTTCCCCAATCCAACAATCTTCGCCTATGTGTATTTCCTCAAAGACGCCTTCTTGTTCTCTGATCGGCACGTCAGTTCTTTCAATACCGTGCTGGTGAATTCCCGAGACAATACTGACTCGGCTTGCCACCAAAGTATCGCGACCGATGCGCGCCCTTCCGATGATGCAGTAGGCACCAATATACACATTGTCATGAAGCTCTACATCAGCTGTTGAAAAAATTGTTCCGAAAGAAATGCAGCATGACTCAGAGCAAGAGCGCAAAGCAAGTCGATAGAACTGCAACCGTAGATATTCGCCTAGCAATCCCGGGATCAGGGCGTAGCATTGGGAGAATGTCCGAAAAATCCGGCGGTCGTCTCCGCCGAGGCGAAGTAGGAGATATATCCCGTAAGAAGGGAGTATGGCCAAGTAGGCAATTGTCCGGGCGGTCTTTTTAATGACTCTGTTCATATATCAATCGATACTGTGACATCATCTGGTCGAACGAAAACGTTTGCTCTACGCGCTGCTGTGCTTCACCGGCCATCCTACTGGCCTTGTCTTCGTCATCGAGCAATGCCTGAAGAGCTTTTGCAAGAGCGTCTTCGTCGCCCGAGGGCACGACGACACCGCTTTTTTGGTCTTCGACTATTTCAGGAGAACCACCGCGGTTCGTTACTACAACTGGAATTCCGTAGGACATCGCTTCTAGAAGCGCAAGAGATGCCGCTTCGCAGAGCGAGGGGAGTACGTAGACGCTGAATTGACTGAAATATGGTGTTGCTGGGGCACGAACTCCAAGAGTAAACACTCTCTCGTTTAGCCCAAGGCGATCCCTTTCTTCTTGGAGTTCAACTAAGAGAGGTCCGTCTCCGATATAGACAAGTACGGTATCGGGGTTCTGTTGGGCGATCTGGGCAAAAGCGCGCAAGAGAAAAACCGGATTCTTGACCTGGCGTAAAGAGCCAACACAGCCGATTACTTTACTATGGTCTGGCAACCCCAACTCCGCTCGAAGGTCCGTATCTACGCTTTGTTCTGAGCCCGCGCGGTAGAGGCCATTGTAAATCACTTGAATCGGCAGGCTCCGCAGCCCTTCGTTCTCATAGAGGGCATCTTTACTAAATTTTGAAACGGCAGTTACTACGTCGGTGAATCGTATGAGCAAACGGTTTGCAAATCTGCGTTTTGCCGACACGTGATCGGGGTAGTGTCGCCCGTGTTCAGTGAAGATGAAGCGCGCTTTCGAGCGAGCGATAATCTTACCGATAGTTCCGTACAAATAGGGTGTATACTGATGCGCGTGGATGATATCAGGACGAAACCTGGCGATCGCTTCCGCTACTTTTGAGAACGTACGAAAACTCCATTTCGGCGGGCGATCAATTTCAAACAGTTGATAGCCTCTTTCCTCGCATTGCTGCCAAAGCTGTCCTTGGCTATCGAGACAGAGAATGCCGATTTCATACTCGTGTTCAAGCTGCTCTGCCATCTGCACAACTAACCGCTCAGCTCCCCCCACAGAGAGGCTATGCAGGAGAAACAGCAATCGTTTTCGCGGTGCAGCCATTAGTAGAATATATTCTGTAGTTCGCAATAGCGGTGGAATCTTCCTTCGAGCGCAAGCAGCTCTTCCGAAGTGCCATCTTCAACTATTCTTCCATTATCCAAGACGATGATTCGGTCGGCTTTGCGAATAGTCGAAAATCGATGCGCAATAACGAATACCGTTCTGTCTTTGATAAGATGCTCAATAGCGATTTGTACGGCGAGTTCCGTTTCTGCGTCCAGCGCGCTTGTTGCTTCGTCGAGAATAAGTATTTCGGGGTCGCGAAGCAGTGCACGAGCAATGGATATTCGCTGGCGCTCTCCTCCGGACAGTTGCACGCCGTCTTTGCCGATCCTAGTTTCGAATTTATCTGGGAGAGATTCTATGAAATCGAGAATATTTGCTCGACGCGCTGTCTCTCGAAGTACTTCCTCATTGAGCAAATCTTCTTCCAAACCGTAGGTGATATTGTGTCGTATGGTATCTTGCAAAATCATCGACTGCTGACTGACGATTGCAATTCCTTTTCGCAATGAAGTGAGATCAAACTCTTCCAGCGCTATGCCGTCAATTGTGATTGCCCCACTCTGATAGTTGTAAAATCTTGGAATGAGATGCACTAGAGAGGTTTTCCCAGCACCTGTGGCTCCAACAATTGCCGTCATCGTACCGCGAGTTGCTGAGAATGAAATATCAGAAAGAGTTTGGTCATCCTCACTGTATTGAAATGAGACTCTGTCGAATCGAATCTCCTCTTGGAGACTGATGAAAGGCCGGTCTCCACCAATGATGCTAGGCTTGTCTTCATCGTTGAACACCCACTCGAGCTCTTCCAGGGTCGGGATATTGCTGATGCATTGTGACCAGTAGCTCATGAGATGCTCGATGTGCGATGTGAATCGTCGAAGCGCGATAAAAAAAGCGGTCAGTCGCCCGATTGAGGTGCTTTCTACTTTAAAGAATAGGAAGGCCGCGCCGCACGCAAGCAGTACTATACCAGTTGAGTTAATTGTATCGACGATTCTTGGGATCGAGAATCGCTTGGTTCGAGTAGCACACCCATGTTCTCGTATTTTGTCGCTGGTTTCTGAAAACGTTTCTAGTTCTCGCTGCTCTTGCCCAGCAAGCTGGGTCAGGCTGACATTATTCAGAAGATCAAATGACCTCTCGGAGAGCTGAATCATGTTGTTCACTTCTCCACGAGCCGACTTTTTGAGCTTCTTAGTAAACGCAATCGATACAAGCTGGGTGATTGGTAGGAGGATGAAGGCAAGTAGCGTTAGACGCCAGGATATCGCCAGCATCAAGGTTACAAACGCGAGGCAAAACGCCGAGGTGACAAAGAGCATGCTGATGTGATGAAGATGCTGGCTGACCCCCGTAATCAGCGTTGTGAGAATCACATTGAGCTGTCCGATGTTTCGCCGATCGTAGAATGCTTTTCCGAAACCTAAAAAGCGTTGAAAGGATAAAACCCGAAGCAGGTGTGCAACCCGAGTGGCAAGCCGAGCAGAGTATGCTTGTCCTAGGTACAGGAAGAAATTCTCCAAATACACACTTATCAGAACCATCCCGATGATAAAGACGAAGATGGTCTTGTTGTTGAACTCGATAGGGATGGCTTTTAGAATTTTAGCGAAGGGCGTATGGCCGTTGAGCAGGGCTTCGTAGTGATTCGGATCAACCAGACCATTGAGCACCGGTACGAGTAATCCCAGGCCGATCATTTGAAAAATTGAGGCAGCAGCGGTGAACGCGCAGGTCAGAATTATCAAGCTTTTCGGGGGTCGAGCGATACGAAGTACCCGGATGGTGGCGGCTATAATGCGGAATGTGGTACGCTCGGCTTTCATAATTGGAGTAAGTTCCTTTTAAGTAGTTGAAATCGTTATATATCCTGCCGCAGAGTGCTGAAAAAGCAAAAAGTCCTGACAAGATTTTGATGACCAACGGAATCCGAGAGATCCTGCTAAGCCAGCGTTTTTTCCCAGAATATGGGGGATCGATTACCTGGCTCTTCGAGACCTATAGCCGTTGGCCGACTCGAGCGCACCTAATTACTCATAAATACGCACTGGGTGATGCCTCTATTGATACCCCGCAGAGTCCGAACATAGTTGTCGAACGCCATGACATTTTGCTTTCAGACTGGGGGCTAGACAGTCTTGCAAGCATCGTTCGCTATCTAAGGATGTGTCGTGCGGTTTATCAACAACTTCGTGCCGCGAAATCGATTGTTCGGGTGCATTGTACGCACATCGTGCCCGAAGCAACGAGCCTCTTACTGCTAAAAATGGTGTTTCGCAATCGATTGCAAATTCTTTGCTATGCCCACGGCGAGGAAATTCTTGCCTGCCAAAGCAGTCGGCAATTGCAAGCGCTGCTAAAGTGCACGGCTCGATATATCGATATCGTGGTTGCGAATTCTCGACACACTGCCGAATTACTTGGTCCCTATGTCTCTCAAGACAAAGTGCATGTGATTCATCCAGGGGTTTCGTATCAGAGTTTTGCAGATGCTGATCCTCAAGGTGCCTCGTGGCGTGCGTCTCGACAAATAAGAGATGAAGACGTCGTACTCGTTTCATTTGGCCGACTTGAATCTAGAAAAAATCATCACACAGTAATCGATGCGGTTGCTGAGCTTGCCGATCGATGTAGCGAGCTCCGGTATTATATCGTTGGTACTGGTGCGGAAGAAGCCGCACTGAAGGCTCGAGTAGCTGAACTGCAGCTAGCGGATAGAGTTCATTTCATTGCACCAGTCAACAATCAAGAGAAAACTGCGATTATGGGGGGCTGTGATGTATTCGTAATGCCCTCAATCTCTTCTGCGACTGATACAGAAGGGTTTGGTATGGTCTTTCTGGAAGCTGCGGCAGCGGGTAAACCGTCGATTGCCGGTGCGGTTGGTGGACAACCTGAGGCCGTCTTGCATGAAGAAACTGGGTTGGTAGTTGATGGTAATGACAAGTCGGCAGTGGCGGAAGCGATAGTGCGGCTCTATGAAGATAGACAGTTGCGCGAGAAGCTAGGCAAGGGAGCGCGAGAGTTTGCCGCGCAATTTGATTGGCCGAAGGTAGTAGATCGCACCTATAGGCTGGTCCATCAAAAGCTCGGCTGAAGTAGGAGGTAAAGCTATTTCAGAGCCGAAGGAGAGGATGCAGCGGTTTCCCCCGGCTGGTAGCCAGTTGGAAAGCCGATCATCATCACACTCGCAACAACCAAAACGAGTATAAAAAGATTCTTCCAGGTTACTGATTCCATGAGATCACTATCGGCAATTTCTGTTACAACATTAATACGTACCCCGAGTTTGGCAATAATGCCGCAAGTTTACTAGAATTATTTTCTCTTTGATGGAACGAATCCCTATCCTCTTTCTCTATAGTTCAAAGCGATATGGTGGAATCGTTCGCAACCTTTCCCTGATCGCCCGCCATATAGATCATAGTACATTTCATGTGCATGTGGCGGTATTGCAAGGAGCTGATGATAGAGAAAACGAACTGAACCTCGAGGGAGCTGCAGATGCGACGCTAGTAAAGATTCCCGATTCGGGCAAGTTCGACACTCAGTGCGTGGACGCACTTAAGAAACTGATTGCCGAACGAGAAATCCGAGTGGTGAGTTGCCATGGATACAAGGCGGATCTCTATGGGTTTGCCCTTAAGTACCTTCTCCGCTGTCCGGTGCGCCTGCTGACTATTGCGCATGGTTGGACCTATGAGAGCACGAAAATGAGATTGTACTGCTTCCTCGACAAGTGCCTCATGCGTTGCTTTGATCGAATCGTTTTGGTGAATGAGAAGCAAAGGAAGCAGCTTGGTACCGTTGGCATAAGGCGAGATCTGGTGACCGTTATCCCCAATGCGGTGAATCCGAGATTTCTAGAGCTACAAATCGATCGGCAAAAATCGCGTTCCCTTTTTGGTATTGCTGCGACTGAGTTTGTCATTAGTTGTGTGGGTCGATTTAGCAAAGAGAAGGGTTTTGCAACGGCAATTGAGCTCGTTGCTCGATTGAGCGAAAAGGGACAAGCGATTACTTTGCTTTTGTGTGGAGACGGGCCTGAGCGAGAGGAGTTAGAGCGTATGGCTGAAGCGGTTTCAGCACGGATCATTTTTACCGGATTTCGGTCGGATGTGGAACATGTGTATGCAGCGTCAAATGTATTTTTGTCGACATCGGTGATCGAAGGTTTGCCAAACACCCTGCTTGAAGCGCAAGCCTGTGCGCTCCCCTGTGTCGCCTCCGATGTTCAAGGAAATAACGATGTAATCGCCGATGGCACAAATGGCCTTCTGTATCCTCTCGGCGATATGAACGCCCTTGTTGCACAGATCGTCGCTCTGATTGTGCAGCCTCAGCGAGGAGAAGAACTGGGTCAGCGAGCGAAAGAGATGGTTGGCAGTACATTCTCTATGGCCACTAGAATTGAGCGGCTTGAACAGCAGTATCGAGCGCTTGCTTGAGGATGCCTATCCTCGAGCGAAAGCCGATTTAACTAGGGCTGCGGTAAACGTTTTCCACATGCGCAGGTCCCAAGGCCATCGTTTCAGACCTGCAAAGTATTCCTTGATTGCTTGGCTTCGCTGACCATGCGTCCAAAGAATGTTGTATCCGATATCCCAAAACAGCTCTTTGGCAATTCTTCGGTCAATTGCCCGGCTCTCAGATGAGGTAAGAGTCTCCTCTTCACGTAATTCTTCGAAGCCACGAATCAGGGCGCGACGGAGTCTCATATATTTTTCTACTGATGCACCTTTTGCCCCTGCAGAGGCATTGTTGTCATGCACACAGTACACTCCATGCACTTCGTTCAGATATCCAAAGGTGAATCCTCTCGAGAGTGAGCGAATAACAGATACTTGATCTGCTCCTTCGTTGCGATACGAGGAGCGAAAACGATAATTCTCAAAAACTTCACGGCGAATTACAGAGAACTGTTGCCCTACGTTCAAGCCGTGCAAGATTTGGCAGCGTGCGGCATCTGGGTCATCAATCAAGTGAAGATCTCCAACTTTCCGATACTGCAACTTCAACAGTGGGCGAGGCGTGCCATTCGGTTCTTGAAAGTTGCTTTCAGATAAAGTGGTGTTGTTTGTGAGATCGACGATTTTATTCGCGGCAAATACCCAATCAACCTCAGGAACGGTTTCGAGCATTTCAACGCAACGCTGCAAGTGCAGGGGGTACCATGAGTCGTCACAATCAAAAAACGCAATATATTTGCCATTGGCAAGGTCGAGTCCAGTATTGCGCGCGCCAAATCCACCTTTGTTTTCTTGTCGATGATAGATGACATTCTGTTCTATTTCACCGGTGAGTGATTCGATGATCTCTCTACTATTATCAGTGCTGCCATCGTCTACCGCTATCAATTCCCAGTCGGTAAAGGTTTGCTCCCGAATACTGTTAATGCCTGTCTCTAGAAACGCCGCTGCGTTGTAGACTGGCATGACAATACTTACTGTTGCTGTCGTTTTTTCCATACCCACTTGTCTCTAACGAATCAATTTTCTATCGGCGAGTTCTTTTGTCGACTCGCTTACCTTCTCGTCTACCATTTGCTTTGAAACCCACTCCGTCAGCTCATCGAAGCCATCTTCTATTTGGATCTTTGGTGCGTACCCCAGCTCGTTTGAAATTTTCGTGATATCACTAAAACAATGTCTGATGTCACCAACACGGAACTGATTGGTAATAGTTGCAGCTTGGTCGAAGCCGAGTTTTGCACTGAGCACTTCAGCTACTTGGAGAACACTCACTGGGCTGCCTGTTCCAACATTGTAGACCTGCCCATTTGCCTCGTCCTTTTCAAGCGACAAGGTCAGTGCCTGAACAATATCTGAGACATGAATAAAATCTCGTGTCTGATGTCCATCTTCAAAGATCTGTGGCGGTTTCTTGTTCAGTATAAGTGAAGAGAAGATTGCGGCAACGCCAGTGTATGGATTGGAAAGCGCTTGTCGAGTGCCGTAGACATTGAAAAACCGAAGTGCGACTACTGGAATATCGTACCCAGCACCAACTGCAAGAAAGAGTTCCTCATGGTCGCGTTTCGTGATCGCGTAGACACTTGTCGGATACATCGGTTTACTTTCGGCAGTTGGAATAGGAGTGAGGATCTCGCCAGAGTCATCGAGGACCTCCCACTGCGATTTTTCCAATTGCTTCGCTGGGCGAAGAAGTGGATACACCACAGATCCATCTTTCCTTTTATAGGCACCTTCTCCATAGGCAGAC
>CBDUGV010000173.1:0-9451 GCA_965366815.1 uncultured Bdellovibrionales bacterium
ATGTGCTCACGAAAAAAGCTATGGGGGTTCCTGAGGCGGTATTTGCCCGATCCCGAGAAATCGTTCTCCCCGCGCCAAGCCCGACCGAGGAAAATTCAGATCCTTCCTGATGCGATCGGATCCGCATAGGGGCAGAAGCTATTTTAGTGTGAAAACTCCAAATTACCCACTAAAAAGTGAAGTAAACTACTGTATCATCTGGATATGATTCTGCAGTGGTATAAGGTGAAGTGTGTTCTAGCAGTCAATCGAAAGGTGGGTCTAAGTAATGAGCCGGTCAGTATCAAGAATTCAAAATTTGGTTCGAAATGAAGTGGGCAGTATTAACACGGTTTCGATGCTACTCTGCATCATCGCAATTGCAGCCTACCTCAAAGGCGGTAAAGAGGCGCTTGAAGCACAGGTACCAGCCTTCTATCATATTCTTCTTCTTATTCTTCTCGGTGTTGTAACTATCTTCACCGTAGGATGCGAGTTGCATGTACTCCTTCTCGGTGAGAAGAGTGCTCGACAAATCCGCAGAGAATTGAGCCGGCAACTAAAGCGGTTGGCGCGTTTCACCAAAAGCTCGCGTGAACGGATTAACGCGATTGAAGGACGGGCCGAGTATACCGCAGGGCTACTGCGGCCGAATGCTTATGAGAACATGTCTCATCTCAAACAGCTGTTAACCGGACTTGAGCGCCGCATAACCAAAGTGCACGGTCTGATTCAATCCAACAAGAAACAGGACGTCTACGAAGCTGCATCATTGATTGGCGCGGAGTTATCTCCGTTCGAAAGCTGTACCGATTCACTGATCGATTCTCGCCCGCTTCCCCCGCTGGAGGCCGATCAATGGATTCCAACTGTTGAGCAGTTGCTCTCCTCACTGGAGTTCGAGGCGGTTCGGGCGATGAGTAAATCGACGAAAGCTGCTTAAGCCTAAGCCGATATAATCTAGCGATTTTCTATTAAATCTGGGCTTTTTTGTAACCACTGCTCTGTTTTCTGCGTCTTAAATAGGGGAAAACAATGGGGAGGGACGTTTGATGCCTACAGAATACGACATTGCTACACAGAACGAACAAGAACTTGAGCAGCTGTTCTCAGCCATTGGCCAGCTTATTGTTGAGTCGTTTCCCGAAGACGATTTGCGCCTTAGTCGTCTCGAAGGCAGCGACTTGTTAACAATCCATGCCCCGGAGCACAACGATGATCCGGCTGAGATCGCGCTCCTGGCAGTAGATCCAGAGCAACTTGTCTACGAGGCACTCTTTTCGGTAAAGCAGCTCCTGCGACGCTTCGACGCCTAACTTTGGCCTTCAGACCGCCGGGCATGCTGTAATTTTTGAAAGACTTTCAGCCAATGCTATGCTACCTTTAAATTAACCGTTGTTCTTTAGGTGTAATTCTTTCAAGCGAAAGTTATAGGTAGTCAAATGAAGAGCCTGAGTAAATTTTTCTCCAAAAAAAATGTAACCCCTCGTGCCTCAGAAGAACTAAGTAACGGGGATCTGAGTAATTCGACTGAACGGGAGTTCGGAAGTGGTTCGAGTGAGGATGCTGGCAACGAAAGCGGAGGTCGAAGAAAATTTCTACTTCGCTGCAGTAAGTACGCTGCCTTTACTGCTCCGGTAATCTACACGCTACTTGCGCCCAAAGGCTCGATTTACGCTGCCAGCGGCGGAAGCTAATCAGTTTGGTACGGGCAATCGTTTCGCTGCGATTGCTCTCCCACCCTATCTCATTGCTTGTGAAACGCCCTATCCTTCACCCTACTTTATATGAGTAGTCACACCACAACGGACGTATCGAGAAGCGAGTCTCGATGTGTAGTATTGGTGCCAGCATATCAACACATAGAACCACCCTGTGAAACTGCCCTGCGAGTGCTTGAGGAACGGGGCTATGTCGTTCGCAGGAGTTTCGGCTGTTCCGCTATCGACGTTGCCCGTAACCGCATGGCCACAGCAGCGTTTGCCGATGGATTTGAGGAGACGTTCTGGATCGACTCGGATGTGGTCTTTGACCCCGATGATGTGGAACTCGTTCGCTCTCACCAGAAACCTCTCGTTTGTGGCATTTACCCTAAGAAATCCCAGCGTGAATTGGCGGCACAATTTGAGGAAGGAACAGAAAAGCTGCTTTTTGGAAAAGGCGGGGGATTAATTCCGCTCGAAGGAGCCGGAGCTGGATTTCTCCATGTTCGCCGAGAAGTCTACCAGAGCATTCTTGAGACGTATAAGCTCGAACTTTGCAATAAGAACGAATCAGAACCACTCTATCCGTTTTTCCAACCGATGGTTGTGGAGGGCGAGGACGGACCTCAATACAAGGCTGAAGACTTGGCGTTTTGCGAACGTGCTCGGCAAGCGGGTTACATCCTAGAAGCCGACACGACGATTCGCCTCTATCACATCGGCTCATTCGAATATGGCTGGGAAGACGCTGGACGCGCAGTCGAACGCTTCAGTAGTTTTCGACTCGATGTTGTTCAGAAACCCAAAGCCGGCGAAACCAAATCCAGAAAACCTGGAATTGCCTCCGCCTTAAAACGCATCACGCGAAAAGATACTTAGTATCGCTTTTCTTCTAATATCATCTTCAACATTCCGGGAAGATACGCCAAGTCACCGTGCTGAAGTGCACGCCCATTGAGGAACACCGTTGGGGTGCTGACCAACTTCAGCTCAATCCCATTCTCAATGTCCATCTTAACTCTTTCAAGCGCCTCCCCTTCAGCGAGGCAACTGTCCATCTCGGCGGTATCAAGCCCCAAGGTTTTAGGAAGATCATAGACTGACTCATCGTTCCAGAATGAGAGGCCGAAGAGAGCATCGTGCATCTTCCAAAACGACGTAGCGCCTTGCGCTGCCGCACATCGCGCCATAGTCGCTGCAATACAGGCATAGGCATGATGCGCCGCTTCCATCACGCGATTACAACTCGAATCCAAGGGGAAATTGCGAAAGACAACTCTCACCTTCCCCGGGAACTCTTCAACTAGGGGCTTCAGTGCGCTCGCAGCACGACGACAAGCCGGGCATTGAAAATCGACATACTCCACTATTGTCAGCACGGCATCTGCCGGACCGCGATATATATCGCGTTGAAGAGCCGTACCTTCTTCAATCAGCTTCATGTCGCGTTTCTTCGCGCTTTGCCAACGTTCAACCGCCGGTGCAACATTGATTCGATCGACCAGTGAGGCCTTTCTCGGTTCAAACACATGCGCAACGAGCAAGTCGGGTACTCGAACAAGAATGCCGGCCGCCGCAAGAAGCATCGCCCAATATCCAAACTGCCGAAGTGAGCTATACGTCGTCGGACCGAGTTTTCCCGTTGTCAGAAGCACCAGAGTCCCGGTCAAGCCATCGATAAAGCCGCGGAGGACTCCCGGTTCGCGCTCCTTGCTGAGTAGTACTACAAAGAAAGAGAGAATGTTGATCAAGTACAGCGCGCTACAGAATAGACAAAGCGATCCGACTGAAAACCACGACAGGAAGAACAGGGCAATAGTTGGAAGCAACGATAGACTCGTCCCAAACAACATAAGGTCGGCAAAGCGAGACTTCTGCTCCTTTGGATCAGTCGGCAATGGCGCAAATATAAGTATGAGTAGGACAAGGCCGAAATAATACCAGATACCCCAACTCGCAACTGGAATACTGAGGAACTCCGAATAGCGGCTCTGTGCAACTTGGTCACAATTAAATGTGGCGCTAATGTTACAAAGCGAGGGGGCCGTAAGGTTTCCCGTTTGCACCGTGACGTGGTGGTATAGGAGCCATGCGCTTATTCCGATTCCAATAATTAGGAGAAGCAGGAGGCGCGTGGTGTAACGAGGTCCAAATGTGGCAGAATCAGTGGACATCAAAATACCATAGTTTTTATGAGTGATTTAAATTTATCAGCGTAGGGGCAACATCATATTGATTGCCCAAACCAGTGTCACTAGCGTATGTCCCACACACTTCAAACACTCGGCCTATTTCTGAGCTACGGCGTAGTAATCATCGGCACTTTATTTTGGTCTGGCAAAACTGTCGAGAAAACACTTTACGATAAGTATATTATCTACCTAGAAGGTGCGGTTTTACCAACCTCTGATCAGAAAGCTTCGGCCGAGTTCTATGGCCAAGTTCTCGATTTTAACCCAGCCGGACCGGACAGCGCCCCAACCTTTGGCCCTACCGCCTTCCTCATCACTGAAAAGAAAAGGTTGTATATCCACCCCACAGTCAGTGAACATCGGCATGGTCCGGTTTTGCTGGTTCGAGTTCGAAACGGATTCAAGCAACTCCACGAGGAAATTCTTAAGCGCTACGGCACCGAGGCTCAACGGGTCGAACCGGGCTCGGCCATAGACGAGATCGAAGCTGGGAAGGTGAGTCAGATTTTCCGTGGCACCAGAGGTGATCAGTTCGTCGTGAGCGACCCGAGCAATAATAGAATTCTCTTCTATCGACATAGACGACAGCTCTTCGGTTAGTACCTCCAGAAAATTGCTCGACGTTAATCGAAGCGTTTTTTCCAGAATACTTTGTCATCAAGCACTTGCACAGTCTCATTGGGCGGATAGATGCTGTAGATGACGGTTCCTGTCTCAGCGCATGTTCTTTTCCAAAGCTTTGGCATCCCTCGCCTTTGCAATCGACGGGCGTGTCGTTCATCTGGACAGAGCCGGGGAAGAAAGAGCTGCTGTGAGCGATAGAATTTCAACTCAAGTGGGTTGAATCGATACGACTTCCCGCTCACTTCACAAGTAAAAATTTGTTCTGACAAATCGTCAGAGACGAGATTGCGATCTTGGGGCGCAAGCATTTTTTCCCCATGAGGTGGTGTTGATGGCTCAGATGACCAATTCCATCCATCCCTTGCCGCAGCTTCTTTCTCGAGTGGAAAATACTCTTGAGCTACGGTCTGATTATACCCAAAGTAAGAAAGCTCTGGGGCGAAATACTCTCCCCACTCCCCTGTCTCACACATATGGGAGACAATTCTTGAAACAAGTTTTTCATAAGAGATGGCGTCATATTGCTTATTGAATATACAATATTGCTTCTTTCGTAGCCCCACGCAGCCGAACAGATTCTGACTTTGGTGTGACTCCATCGTGTAAAACACAGAGTCGTTATACCAACTGAGAAAGGTGCACATTGAATTACTCGTACCTACTGACGAGCAGAGATTATAGCTAAACTGGACACCATCGGGCGCATTGTAGGTACAGTCATGAGAGTAGCTGGCTTTCGGCGTGCAAAAGATATTATCGCTCTCTTCACCATCAGTAATGTCAAAGCAATTGTGACATCCTTTACTGTTGAAGATTCCATCACCGGTGCAGTCTTCGCTTCCATAAATGTATGACTGAGGGTGAGGGATTTTTCGTTTTAGATCGGAAAATCGTTGCCAGAGGTTTGAGAGTTCAACGACCGACATCTGTCGCAGCTCTGCCATGAGACGGTGAAAGCGTTCTTTTCCGACTCGTTCGTTGAACCAATGGTATTCCCCTTTATACAAACCAAAGCAGAACGCGCAATTGCGAGACGATTGGCAAGCTTCCACTGCGAAGCAATCACTACAATGACGACAGTTTTGAAAATAGCTACAGTTGTAGCAGCCATGTGAAGCGGCACCTTCATAACAAAGCTCAGAAGAGTAGACGGCGTAGCAGTCAATTACATCGGTGCAATTGGAAACGAGCTTTGTATACAGACAGGAGTCGCAGTTCGTTGTTCCATATGCGAGATAGCAATCTCTCGAATTCAGGGTGTAGTTCGTGTAATAGCTATTCTCCACATTGCTCGTAAAAAGTGAGATATGAGGTACCTGGAGGCAAAGCTCTTTGAACTGTTCCGTAAATGTTTTTGAGAAATCAAAGTCACGTCCAAACTGGATGCCATCCCAAGCATCACTCCACCACTCCTCTTGGTCATATACGGTATAGGGTGCATCCGCGGAAAAGATCGACACAATTCTCTTCCCGCTTAGGTCCGATTTCCTTTGAAACAACGCGCGTTCGTTGCGAAACGCCAATCGTCGTTGCAGTCGAGCTTCTGGACTCAACCGAGGGTCGGGAATCTGGCATTGCGCAGAGACTGTTGCCTGGAGTCGATCGAGAAGAATTCTGAGCTTTGGTTCGCTTGTCTGAGATAGAGTATCCATTGTTGAACTATCTCTCAGAAGCCCCCAGCTCGATTCCCCCGGTGAACGCACATGATCATCGCCGCTACCGTGCTGCTACTTTGTGAAATCCCAAGAGTTTGCTATATTTACCTAGCTAATTACTCAGCTTACTTGCGCCGTCTACTATGGCCCGACTTGAACTACAGCTATCTGATAGCAAGCCTACGGAATTACTGAAGGTTTGCTTCCACCATGAGCTTCTTGCCGAAGCTATCAGCTCGGTTCGAGGTCGAACAGAGGGCGCCTATCGGGGCTTTGGCAGCTTTCAATGGACCCCCGCAGTTCAAGCGCTCACACTGCTTTTTCTTCGACAGGCTGCATGTCAGACCTCTGGCAAAGGAGGCTCGGGAGCTCTTTTGGAAGGTTCGGCCTCTTCGGCAGCGTCCTCGCTCGACTACGCGCTTCGCAAACAACCACAATGGATGTCGGAGATGTTTGGCTGGGATCGACAGGGGGCCCCACTCCTTCGTCGATTTATTCAACGGAGTAATAGCGATCGACGACGCAACGCGCCGGTGGCACTCGGCCTACAACCACGGTTTGCCAGAGAGTGCGAGATTGTCGTCTCCGTAGAGAATCGCCAAATCTCCTCGACAGAGAAACTTTCGGAGCTGGCAGAAGACCTCGAGAGGAACTGGCGCTCGAAACGAAGCAAACCGACAGAACCAGCAACCACTATAAAGGACTGGGGAGAGGAGTTGCGAGAGTTTCACGAGCATGAGGTTACAAGAGCGCTTGCGACTCAAAGTATTTTCGATCAAGCCCATCTCCAGAACTCAGTGCGCTCCTTGCTAGAGAATCCATCGTTCACCCGAGTTGCCGGCAAAGGGCAAACGCACCTTCATCAGCTCGATGCAGATCTCTATTCAGCCAATCGATTTGGCGTCGCTGAGGATGAATCATCGCACCGCGACCTGCTCTGTGGAGAAGAGCCGATTCGCTGTGCCATCCCGTGTACGCTCCCCACCGTAATCCTGCTGTTTGAATATATGAGACAGGTCAAAGGGTATAATCTAGAACTGAGCTATCGCCACAGTCATGCCGTTGAAATTAAGAACCGAATTCTAAATCGAGTCGATTCAGAACCTCCCGATATTTGTTTAATGGGAATAGGCCCGGCCGCAAGTCTCCTCGGAAGCCGACTCAACGAGTATCACCCACTACTATTTATGCCGAGCCTTCCGCAGTGCATTCTAGCGCCGAAAGGCTCGTCGCGCACACGTTCCGAGATCAATTTTGGCAGATACTTGTTGATGCAAGATGACCCAACTACCGCGTCATTTTATTTTGACGACCTCAAACGCCGTGGAATTATCGGGCAAGATACGGTCGCCGTTGAACAAAGCGAGCCTGACGAGGTGTTTCGCGCCCTCACCACGGGAGATGAGGATGTGCGAACGATCTTATTTTTTCCCTACCACCTGATTAATAGCAGGTTCAACAACTGCGAGGTTCTCGATGGGCATTGTAGTGAGCTGCGAGACAGAGAAGTGTTACTTTTCGTGCATGAGCAGTTTCATTCCCAACCGGGAAAGGCCCGTGCCATCAACGTAGCACTTCGAGACGCTTGGCTCGCGCTGCTCCACGACAGGAAACTCCGAAATAGTTTGATTGGAGATCTACTACGAGACCAAGAGTACAGCACGTATTTGCGGCGTTGTAGTGGCGCCTATCTCCAAGACGTCGCTGTCTAAGTCCTTCACGTCGCTCGATAGGAGCGTCGGTGCTAAGCAGTCCAATAGGCGCTGGCAAAACTTACCACGCAATCGCTGGAACGATCGACGGCTTGGCGATATTCTAAATTGTGACCAGTCAGCTGGTACCCTGCGCGACGCAAACTCGAAAGAAGCACGTACATCGACGGATAGCCACAGACTCTGCGCTTGTCACGATCTTCTGCCATATGGGCAAACAATTTTTCTTCATTCGCTTCGAGCAAGCTATCCATCAACAGCAAGTCGCGCGCCTCAATGCTCGAAAGCTGCGACTGCGAAACATTCTGCTCATCGCCAAAATACTGACCCATATGTGAGAGATCCACTCCAGCATAGAACAAAATCCGCTTGCCGCTATCACGTAATTCTCGCAATGACTCAGCCAATGCGTCCACGAAATCGCTGACCTCACCATGCTCGATTGGGCTCTTGCTCCCATCAAAAAATTGTTGAAACGAACCAACGAGTATCGGCACTAGGGCTGGCATACCTTCACTCCCATAGCGATGGGCAATAAACGGGAGCTGTAACTCGAGTGAATGCTCAGTGCGATGCAGTATCTCCTCAGCAAAACTCCGCTCTCGACCATAGCGATCGGCAATTTGAGAAACTCGCTTCTTATCTGTTGGAACAACCCCAAACGGAGTTGCAAAATCTTTTTCAGTTAAATGAAACAGCGTGGTACTCGGCTGATGTGAGGTTCCAATGAGAAAAAGCACATCGGGCCGTTCAACTTTCGCGAGTGCCTGATAGGCTGTTCCATACCCATGCCATCCACGCCGATAATCGATATGCGGACACATCAACGCTACAATCTCTCGCGCCTTTGGCTCCACGGTTACAGCTGATTTAGTCTTTAAAATATACTCTGAGAGCTGAGTCCGCAGTTCTTCTGGATCTGACGCATACACCTTCCCCGCGTGCGCTGCCTCACGAATTTGGACCGCTCGATACTCCCGCTTGATTTCAATCCATCTTTGGTGGACTTTCGCGGTATCAAGCATCAACAAGTCGTCCAACTGCTCAATAAAAGAACTGAGAATTTCTTCGGTGAGCCCATACTCACTTCCTTCGGCCAGGATTGAAGCAAGTGACGTACTCCCATCGAGTCGACCAAGGATAGGTAAGAAGGCATGGGGGATTGTCGCCATTTCCGGGGCGATGTCCTGCGTATCGCTCAACACGACATACAGTTGCCCTTCGTGCTCAACTGTCTGCACATCAAGCGTCCAGCGGAGCCTCGGCTTACTTTCTAGATCCAAAGCGTTGACTCTATTGAAGATTGTAGAGGATTTTATGCGGCTTACCTTGTCTCACGAGAGTGAGTGTCGCCTCTCGTGAAATACTCAGCTCTCGAAACAGCTGCCACATATCTCGCGTAGTAAAAGTGTGGGTCGTCCCAACAGCCGTCACTAAATCTTTCTGCTGCAGACCGAGGTGCGGCCCCTTCTTTGATCCGACTTTCGTGATTCGCAGACCCGAGGGATTGCCTCGCATGTCGTATTCAGATTTGGAAGTAAAGGGCAGTCCCTGAGGCCAGTCCTTAACCAAACTATCAAAGTCAC
>CBDUGV010000174.1:0-9407 GCA_965366815.1 uncultured Bdellovibrionales bacterium
TAGCGAGACTTGAGCTACAGTTTACGAACTATCTCCCGATACCTAGCCTTTTTTACTGGAGTTTGTAGCACTATCTTACCCGCTTGACCTGATTTGCATCATGGAGACCTCATAGGCGTCTGCTGTAGGACTGTAAACTAGTGTACAACCATAACTGCAGGTAAGGGGCGCAAATGGGAATTATTACATGGCCAATATTTGGATTGATAGTAGGGGCTTTAGCTCGTTACTTTTTGCCGGGCCCTGATTCTATGGGACTGTTTGCGACTCTAGCTTTGGGTGTAGCTGGCTCTTTTGTCGGCGGGTTCTTAGCTAGTTTGATCTTTACTGGCACTAATGTGGGGTTACAGCCCTCTGGTTGGATCGGCTCAATTGCGGGGGCGATGATAGTTCTGCTTATCGTTCGGCATTTACGAAAGCAAGAAGCCGCTTGAGCGTTAGCAATCACTTAGCTTCTACTAGTCAAACAATACGGGGAGAAAATAACAGTGGAAAAAAACAAGCAACAGCCTAACAACGCCTCGACTCCGGGCTTCAACCAGAAGAGCTCAAAGCTAGAGGAACATAAGCACCATGGCGATAGAGTAGACACTGGGTCGTCTGACTCGAGTATCCCTGAAAGAGCCACTGATAAACACACTGAGTCGAGTCCAAAGCCCAAAAAGTAGGCATTGAAAAGGTTCAGCGCCTAAGTAGGACACAACCTTTTCGTAGCAGCAAGCATCGCCCAATAAGTAGGGCGAGAAGTAGGGTCGCATGACCGTCCCTTCTCTTGCGTTGATCACTCATGGACCTACTCGATCTATTTATACCGATCGAGGGTTCCGGGGCACATCAGCTCATCGACTCGTTTCATCCGAGGATCATCGAGCACCTGTAGAACCAATTGCTTGACTCTACGTAGTCGCTCTACACATCCCCGAGGCCCAAGCGAGACTTCACCTTCCCGATCGCTGAAGCCGATGCTGAAACCTTCTTCCAAAACGTACATGTCGAAAGAACCGATTTCACCGATACCAATATAGGTCTTTGAACCAATCCCCTGTAGCTCTGGTTCCAGAGTCGTCTTACTAAAGGGACCCTCGGAAACCGGAAAGCCAATCTCCTCGAAGAATTTTCGAAGCTCTGGCTCGATTTCTTCTCGAAATCGCCGAATCCTATTGTACGTAGCATCGTCCGCGTAGTCTGCCTCACTGAAGCCCATACTGTTCATAAGTGTTCTCACAAAAAAACCTAAAAAAAACAGATCGAACCGTTTCGACCCTAACTTCTCATACTACTGGTATGGAGACTTCAGGTAACGCTCTGGTAACTATGAAGGGGAAGCTGCGTAACTAGTCAATCTCTAAAAAAATACAAGGGATTGTTGTTCTAGGGGCTAAGCTGCTGAGCCAAGTGATACGGCCGCGCTACCTTCTTAAAAACGCGCGGGCGAAGGCAGCGTTAGTCGCACAAGCTACTAACGCTGCCCTGCGTTCCCACATGTTCAGTGTGGCATAGAGACGAACAGAGCTTCACTTCGAGGTTCCAGCTCGAAAGCTTGATCGTGTTGCCACACTTCACTCGCAAAAGGGTCCTCCTTTCCGGTATGTAGAAAAAGTGTCCACTGACGATTGGCCTGCCGACATTGCTTTGGCAGCACTATCGGCAACGCTCTGTCATTCGCGTTGAACAGGCGAATGATATCACCACTGTCCGGACCGGGTTCGGCATCTTCGACCAAACCTGGTAAAAACAAAGTGATAGATCGCTGATCTCCGTTCGACCATTGCGCCTCTGGCATAGGCTCTCCTAACGGATAGTAGCAGCCATACGGGCCTTGCGCCTCCTCTCCGGCCGGAGTGAAGATCATCCGACCGAGGTTAAAGAAGCGGTGGCGCAGCTCCATCACCTTCGTAACGTAGGTTAAGAAACTTTCACCACAGTTCCAATCAACACCGTTTACCTCATCATCCAAATCGTGCGGGTTGTTATGTCCGCTGCCGAGGTAATACAAGCGTTCATCGCCAGCCCGAATAAGCGGCATCGGTGAGAAGGCCAAAGTAGCAAAGGCGGCTTTCCACAAACGCCAACGCAAAGCCCGAACACGCACTGCGAGATCGGAATCATCGTCGTCCGAAATCGGGCCGTCATGGCCACAATCAGATGAGATGTTGTCGCCATGCCCGTCCTCATTGGTTTTGTCGTTATGCGATAGCCATTGAGCCAAACTGAATCCATCGTGGAAACAGATTCCGTTGACCGTTGCATACCAGCCGCAGCGCTCTGGTGGATACCAGTCCCGACTGCCGCAGATACTCGCAATGAACTCACCAAGCTGACCCTCACCGCCCAGCCAGAACTTCCGTACGCCGTCGCGAAAGCGAGAACTCCAAATCGACCATCCCGGTACAGGCACAAAACAGAAGTGGTCCGCCGCATGGCCCGACCAAGGCTCCATCGTTTTCACCGTCCGCGAAAGAAAAGGATGCTCATCGATCGCCACCCGAAGTGGATGTTCAGGATCATGACCACCATCGTGCGAGAACATTGCTCCACCGAGATCAAAGCGGAACATATCAACGTGATACTCAAGCACTAATCGCTCCATCACCTCCAACAATAATCGTCGCGAGGGTTCATGGTAGAAATTAAGTGCGTTTCCAGTTCCACTCCAGTTTTTGTAGAAATGCCGCGAATCGGGAGATTCTGGAGATCCACACAACAGGTAGTGGAAGTTGTCGAATCCTCGCAAGGAGAATGTCGGTCCACGCTCATTGCCTTCCAAAGTGTGGTTCGGCACGAGATCAAGACACAAGGCAATGCCCGCTTGATGCAAGCGTTTGACCATGTTCTTGAACTCAGCTTCCACCTGAAGTGGCTTCGGCAATGAATTCTCGCCTTCAGGTCTTGATGCAAACCGCCAATCTGGAGCACCGAAGAGCAGCGACATATAGCCCCAATAGCCTCCATACCCTGGCAAACTCTGCGAGACCACGTAGAGTTCAAGCACCGTCACCTGCAACTTTTTAAGATGCTCGATAAAAGCATCAGAGGCGATTGCAGCGTAGGTACCCGGCTGAACACCATCGATGTTCGCCTTAATTGTTGCACCCCTGACATTCGCTTCGTAGAAGACGACATCGCCAGCGGGAATCTCAAGTCCCAAGGGTTCGTCGCCTTCCCAATCAAAAGCATGGGGGTCCCCGATGACTGTACGTGGTGCATAAGGCAGGTTATCCTGCAGTTTGAGCCTGCCAGTCAGCGGTTCCACCGTTGTCAAATGCGAGTCATGATGCTGGTAGTGCGTCCCCAACAAGCGTCCGGCTGGATCACAGAGTAGCTTACTGTGATCGTAGCGTAGACCTTTTTTTGGGGCGAACGGTCCGCGCACGCGAAATCCGTAGTGCGTACCAGGATTCACATCCGGGACAAAGGTCACCCAATCATTGGGACGCCGTCCATCCCAGGCGGTCTCGGTGTTCATCGAAATCGCCTGATGCTCTAACCCTGATGAATCGGGGAAGAGCAGTAGATCCACTGCCGAAACCGCGACACCGGCACTGACGCGAAAATGCGTTCCTTCTCCTGGAATCCAGTTGGCCCCAAGTTTCTGAGCAGCGCAGGTCTTCAATGTTGATTGTTCCATCGTTCCATACTCCTGATTAGAGAAAAAGCTGGCATTTGATTGCGCAGCGGATAGTCCACACGTGTTTCTCGCTAGGCCCGCAGGGAACAATTCAAATCGTTACTCTCGATAGCGTAGGAACTACCGAGAAACACGTGTGATAAATATTTGGAACAATGGAATGGAAAAGTGAGTGGTTTAAAACCCTCTAAAGCAGCTTAATGCCCTAGCGGGAAACAGAAAGTTTCTTCGATACGGCATTAAGAAATGAGACTGCACATCTCTAAAATGTAAAGATCAAAAGTCTTCTTTTTTCAATACTTCAGCGACTCTGCGACTTCTGTTCTTTGAGGCTAACACAGGGCAATACATCCCGAAAGACAGTGGTGTGACAACTGGGGCTTGAGGCATGCCGACAAATGAGCTAGAGCTGTAAAGATAGTTGTTCGCAGTTCCTTCCAGGATAAGCAAACAACCCAGAGACTTAGCTTTTTCTGACTCTGGGTCGATGTGGCCATTTCGATTTGGGTAGAGGTAGTTCTCAAGTCATTCATCAGCAGTATCCCACGGGATTAGTGATCTTATGATCTGCTGCTGCATAGTACATCGGTTTTTTCAGAAGTGGGTACGCTGTTTTCTGTACGTACTATCTCGAGAATACAAGTGTTTGTTTTTAACATTTCTATTCGTGTAGATAGTCGTGAAAAGCAGCGTACCCATTTCTCGAACCACAAAGAAGCAGGCACGTGTCCTGCCGAATTGTGGTCATTCATCCCCACGGAGGATTTTCCGATGTCGACATCGCCCGAAGCCACCCAAGAACCTGAACAGCCGGAGCTGCCACCACCAGAGCAGTGGACGGTAACGATTGAAGTCTCCACCATTCTGGAGGACATGCGGTCAAGCGATCCCGCCAAGGCTTGCTCGGCCTGGGGCTTCGCTGCCTCGGTCGCAGACAAGCCAGAAGTGGAACAACTGGCCCTCCAGGTGTTGCGTCATCAGCACCCTGCAAGGGGCGGCAATCGTGAGATTGTCGGGGCAGTTCTGAACTGTCTTGCAAACAAAAAGAACCCTCTCTCGAAGCATGCCGTAACTCTGATCGGGGGTTGCGTAACCGGTCCTCATGACAATGTGAGGCAAGGCGCCGTGGTGTTGCTAGGAAAGCAGCATCGGCAAGTTCAAGATGGACAAGCCGCAGATGAAGTTCAAGTCGAAGATGTCGCGCAGATTGCCTTTGAGTCAATTCTCTCTGCTTTCTGCGACGGATCTCCTGAGGTTGTCGTTGCGGCAATTGGTGCTGCCGTTTTGCATCGCCAAGAACCTCTGACTCTGGCTTTGTCACTTCGGCGAGTCCACGACCGATGCCTGTCCGAATTTGGAGATCGCGCAAATTGGGTGCGAGCCCGAGCGATCTCAGCCATGGGCGAATTGCTCAATGGCAACATGGAGAGCGTCGAACTTGTTTCTGTTGTGCGGTCCGCAGCGACATACGGCATGACTTGTCCAGACGAACAAGTTCGGTCAGTGTGCAGCTCCATCGTCGCTCAAACCCGTCCGAAAACAACGGATTGAGCGACATACCGGACTGACACTTCGCAAAACCCTCGGCCCAGCTCGCTTAGAGGAATTCCTCTAATGCGAGCAGGTCGTGGAGTTTTTTAGGTTTCTAAACCCTATGCAGTAGCAGGTGTTTCCGATTCGAAACTACCTATAGGTTCGGACTTGAATCTTACCTACCATTAGCTCCTTGACGCATGTCAACAATAGACCTATCCAAAAAAAAATAGTCCTGAGAAGTGTTGCCAGAAACAATAGGCAGATCGGACTGGCCAAAGACTGGAACGACGGTGGGCATGCTATCGTTCCACAATCTTGGCTATTTCGATTTTTTTACACACTTCAGACCGAGTAGCGTTCAGCCAGGGCGAATTCAATCGGCTCGACCTCCCGAACCTCGCACTCACTAACCAGGATTACCCCAGCTTCCGCTCCAATTTAATAGCAGACCGATTCAATTTCTACACGGCTACTCAAATTAGATCGCTTTGGTAGCCATTGCTCAGTAACCAATAGGTAACTAGCGAACAGGTCCTTTTGAGACCAACTATAACACCTACGTTGGAAGGGATTTATCTGTTGGGTTAAGAAAGGTGGTGTTGAGAAGTGGGCAGTTCTAGAGGAATTCGGGGTTCCGATCACAGAGAAAGAAACGGGATTGATGATGGTGGAGCTTCACCTGGAGAAAGAGGGCAAGCAGTAGCGCTGGCTCCTCTACGTGGTAGCACAGAATACTTACATGCGCGTCTCCAACGTTTAAATATTCCGCTCGCACAGAGTGCTCGACTCTCAGTATTCTCAACTCGGCGCGTCGCTCAAACAAGCAAAACACCGATCGATATCCAGGATTTGCAAAGACCCGGTTGTATGGTTCGACTCGGACAGTTGCAGACCACACCAATTCCGCCAAAGTACTTGCAAGACAACGGCTCTAGTCATTTCCTCTCGGAGCGCTGGCTTCAAATGCACGGCAACGGTGAGAATCATACCGATCTGGTGCAGGCAACCCGAGTGGCAAACCAAATGCCAGAACTCCTTCACAAGCTTCGGCTTTCCACGTACCTGCACCACTCACTTGACGACACTCTCGAGGAGCTAGGGTATCAAATGGCGATTCAACTCGAAGCGCTTGGTGCAGAATTCACTGAAGCCGAATTTCTCTATGTTGCAACAGAGGTTCTCGAACAGTTTTGTCATGCCGAGCATACCAGTGAACGAGACAAAGCACGCATTGTGAATCGACCAGAGCTGGCATTGGAGAATGCACTCTATCCGTACCGAAAACATATGCAATTGTTGTATCATGCACATGCCAAGCAAGCTCAAAACGAACTAGTAGGCAGCAGTTCTTCCAATCGCGACCGAATAGTCAAATCTCACTTTCCAGCTGGCGATCGAGACCTATTTCGACACCACCTGCTGCAGCTAGAGGCAACCCAACTCAATCACGATACGCAAACGCTAATACGCGAGATGCAAGAAGCTTTCGAAAAGCAGCATTCGGAAGCACTGGAGCGGCTCTCAGTTGGGTTTCGTTCAATTGATGGTTTCAACCGGGATGTTGAGCACATGAAGCGACGACTTATTTCATCGAATGAATATGGCTCGCGCATGGCAGATCTTCAGAAAGAGCGTCGACAAATACGGCGTGACGCTCTCAAGCTGTGGCCTGAAGTGAAAACCGAAAACGATAGTCGTCGAGAAGTCTATCTCGAAACATATCGCAACAACTCGGCACTTGATGAGGCAATTATACCGAAGACAACTGAAGCATACATGAAGACGGTGCGATATCGTTTGTCGTACGAGAACGAAGAGCTTGACTTACATAAACGCTATCAGGAATTACACTGGCTCGTAATTGAACCACGTACCTTCAATGACTCTTCGCCCGCACTCGAGGAGCAACGATTGCAAAAGGTGCTTGCAGAGCGCAAAGTTTTTCAGTACGTGGACCGAGAAGTTTTTGAAGAAAGAATAGACGAGTTATTCAAGGAAGATATTGCGAATCACTATCAAGCCTTTCGATACGCTGAGCACGTAGCACGTATTCGGCTAGAGCCAAACTCATTTTCACATATCCAAATTCGAAAAATTATTCGCGGTCTAGAACAGCTCTCAGCTCGGAAAGCAGTCGATGCCCACGTGCGGGAAGGATTCGAAGGCGCAGGAGTCATCTCAAAGGAGGAGGCGGAAGAACTACTACAACTCTACGGTGAGGGAGAGACTTTTCTAGCAGCGCTCGAAGAGAATCCTGATTTTCGTGCGGATTTGCATGATTATTTCACTCTTTCAGTGGGGCGCAGTCGCAAACAAGTGGATTTAGGTCCACACCTCGATGCCGCGTTCCAACGACAACAGACTAGCGCAAGAGCAATAGTGATAGAGAAGCTGCTTAGCGAAACGAGAAGGTACGCCCTACAACGCGCCGAGGCGCTTGCTCAGC
Source organism: uncultured Bdellovibrionales bacterium (assembly GCA_965366815.1). Lineage (GTDB taxonomy): Bacteria > Bdellovibrionota_C > UBA2361 > SZUA-149 > SZUA-149 > CBDUGV01. Next base: position 7,611 of record CBDUGV010000174.1, read on the forward strand.
TTAACAATACATCGGGCCAAGATGAGTCAATGCTTGAACAGCTCACTACTCTCAACAGTCATTTCAAGACGCGCAGAGCAACCTTGATGAGCTATCTGGGGACACCTCGATACCTCGAAACAGTACTTAATAAGATTATCGATTGCCCAGAAGACGCGCTCACTGCAAACAAAGAGCTTCAAGCGTTTCGCAGCGGCGACCTCGCTATAGCAACAGCGGCTGAACTCCGCTACCTCTTCAGTCAGGCGGACCCCATTGCTGAGATGCAAGCGTTCTCCGCAGGTGTTGCCGACAAACTTCATCCTGAAGAACTCGAGCGAGCATTTGCAGCTTTGTATGGTGAGCAAGCCCTCACAACGCACTTAAATGCTTGTTCACCACAGGACAGGATGCTCGCACACTCTTTTCTTCGCGGGAAGGCCATGCCTGATGCACTCATGGTTGATCGCGTTATCGCGAAAACTCGTGCGTTTACGCAACACCAACAGCAGGGGCTGACAGCTGAAATTCTTGAAACAATTGAAGAAGAGTATTCGCAGTTCCTTGAGGCCAACAGGCAACTCATCATTACGCACCCTACCCTCCTGCGCCAGGCAGAGAATGCTGTCTCCAACCATACTGCGCTTCGCGCACAGGTAAAAAAATTCTCTACAGAGTATGCCTTACGGGAGGCAATGGGCGATGAGACCTTCTCTCTACTCGCAAGAGAAGTTGATATACACACCAGGCTTAGCAAGGAACTTCCTCTAGAACTACGCACATACCAACAGCAGCGATTCGAGAAAGCCGTGCACGAGCTTATCGCTCGCACGCCAGACGGAGGCGCTGATTCTATTGAACAGCTGCGCCATGCAGTACTGCGAACTCCATGGTTGATGAAAGAATTGAACTCCTACTGCGAGCAACATCTTCACGCCAATGAGTTCTCAAGCATTCAAAATTTGTTTGCCATGCTCGACGAAGAAATTCATGCACCTGCTATGCGACTGTCTCAGGCTTTAAAGAGTCTCGCTAATCGTCTACATCCTGATTATGAAGCTCTAGAAACAGCTGAGAAATACCAAGAAATTGCTTTGCAACGAGCAGTCGCCGAACCCGCGCGGCGACTAGAGCTCTACAATCGGTATGAATCCGTACTCATTGCTCAGCGAAACCGAACTCAATCGTCAATAGCAGATCCTAGCAAAGCAAAGCTCCCTCAAATAGCGATACCAGAAGGCTTGGCCAATGACGCGACGAGCGAGGCACTTCAATTGACACAGCTGGCTGCACCAATAGTAGCTGAAATCATGCAACACGCCAGAGACTACGGCGCACTGTTGCCATTTTCTTCCACTCAAGAGAACGATCCCTGGGTGCAAGAATTCCAGACACTTGCTCAAGCGGATTTTCAAAGAAAAGTAGATCCGCTTTTCTCCCAGCTGGCAGAGCTCGATTCACTTTCAAGCGCACACATTGATCTAAGAAGAGTTCAGCAGCTGGCCGAGCAAACCCTCCGGCGCAGCGGTGCGCAATTGTGGCTCGCGCAACATCCGAATTCAAGCTGGAAGGAACGCGATCTGGCTGGCTTGACTGACGCGCTCGGGGCGCAAGATATCGCTACGGCGACTACACTGCAGGAGGCGAAGCCACTCTGCGATAAAATTGTCGCTATTGAAACCCGCTGGGCAAAAAGAATTGTTGAAGCGGGAGGCAACGAAACACTTCTTGCCTCACTAGCGCTTGAAAAGGCGCAAGAGGTAGATCCAATTCTTACTGAACTCTACCGCTCGTTGAGGGCAGCAACTCGAAATTCGT
>CBDUGV010000175.1:0-9393 GCA_965366815.1 uncultured Bdellovibrionales bacterium
GGGATTGCCAGATCCTATAAGCGCCAAGCAGCATTCGCAAGGTCAAAGCGCTATAAGACCAAAGCGCTATAAGACCAAAGCGCTATAAGAACTGTCAACGATGTAGGAAAATTGAAAATGCGAGCAGGTGCCGGATCAGATAGATCCGACACCTGTGAGTCTGGAGGACTAGGCCTTTGTACGACGACGGGCGCCGAAACCAAGGAGTCCCGCACCAAGCAACATCAGAGTTGCAGGCTCAGGAACAACATCCAACTGAACATTGAACCCATCAAGACGAAAATCTCGATCACCAAACAAAGCAAAACCTACGTTGCTGAACCGAAAGTTTAAGATGCCGTCTGAAAGTAAGGCAGCGCGAACTCCGTCGAGAAACAAGCCGTTGAGAACGAACGTATTGTCGAACTCACTTCGTGTACGACGAATAGTTCCCCCTTGCTCACCGGGAACACGAGCACTGCTATTATCGAAATCGTCGATAGGACCAAGTGTCTCACCCGGATTTCCGATATTGCTCGCAAGCGAGTAAGTAACGCCTTCCACCCTCACAGTTCCTTCGCCGGTTCCAAGTTGGAACGCATCAACAAACAACGATGCTTGATTGATCAACGACGGGTCTGCCACAACTTGTGCTAAGCCAATGCTGGTTAGATATCCTGCAATGTCGATAGTTGCAGTAAAAGGATCTGCTGTTCCTGGAATTGGGATTCCGAAAAAGAAGAACGGTGAAGAAACCTGTACACCATTGCTGTCTCCATCGAAGAAATCCGGAGTAACAATACTACCGTCCGAATTTACCCCAACGCCAAAATTTACGATTTGTGAATATGATTCTTGGTCGGCGAGAGTGACTGCTTGCGCTGCCTGAGGCAGAGCAACAAGTCCCAAAAGCGCGATCGCTAAAAGCTTCGCTTTCATTGTAGTAAATCTCCTAAACTTCTAAGAGCTTTGAATCAGGCCACCGCACCTCAATCACCCGAAACCACTACTTGATCAAAGATCTGGTTAATTAGTCATTCCGCAGTTTGGTATTAACTATTTCAAGAAAAAAAAATCAATACGAGATTCGTTACTTTTTTGTTAGATAACGGCAAACCTAAGATTTTCGCGCAAGGCTTGCGGTTATTGGGCGGGGCTGCGCAGCCAACGTATTTGATAAGGGGCCAAGGAAATAGAGTTGGCAGCAAGATGTTCATCAGAGAGCACATCGTAGACTTGCTCAAACTCTGCAAGAAAAAGATGCTCGGCCAGGGGTAGCACCACCGAGATTTCGGCACTACTTACATTGACTAGCGAAATAATCGAGTCCTCAGGCTCCGCGCTCGGTAGGAAACAGCTAACCGCCGCCTCAGGCATCGCAAGCGGGATGCCAGCCGGAGCCTGAGGATTGAAGGCGGGCTGCTCAGCCCGTTTTGCCAATAACCTTGCAATCAGACCATGCACTCTTGCCTGAACGGAATCGGCATCTCGAAGCTTGGAGCCAAGAACTTCTGCGGGAAAAATTTCTCGATTTACCGAGCGGTTTTCATCCAATCCGTCTTTCGGTAAGTAGTTCTCGCAGCCAAAGGCACCGTTGATATAAAATGCCGGTAGACCACGGACTTGTAACCCCAAAGCGACAATTGCTCCGTATCGCGCCAATTGAAGTTCGATGCTTTCCTCAACGTTCGGATTATTCACCAAGTTCCAAGCGGTTGCACAAACCTCATATACAATCTTCTCGCCACCCGGAAGCACCGCATAGTTTGGCAAACCGCCGTGTTCTTCAACCAGCATCTGCAACAGCGTATCGATCTCCGACTCGGGCAAAATACCGCGCGCTGGCTTCATTCCCATTCCATCATGACTCCCGAGGACGGTAACGAATTGTCGCCCACCGACTTCACCGAGGGTCGCAAGCCATTGCTGATAATAGTTTGCATTGCCCGTCAAGACTGCGTGAACCGCTAATGGGAAATGGGTGAACTGATAGACAATATCGGATTCTTCCCTGCCTGGGCTTCCGAGATATCCAAACACCTTCTCCTGCGGTTCATTTACTTCCGCAACAGTCAACACATCGGGCGCAAGCTGTTCCATTATCGCTTTGAGGCAGACAAGCAATTGATGGGTTTCTGGTTCATGAAGAGACGTCGAGCCAATTTTTTTCCAAAGATAGCCAATCGCATCAAGTCGAATCAGGCGAGCACCTTGATCAACATAAAAAAGCAAGATACGGACAGTCTCAAGAAAAACCTTTGGATTCTTAAAGTTCAGATCCACCTGACGGGTTTCTTCCGATCCGCTCTCATTCATCCCGCGTGAGAACGTCGTCCAAACAAAGCCCCGGCCAATACTATTCTTACCGGCTATTTTGGGGTCTTGAGCGTCGCCAAGAAACACCTGGAGCGATGCATCAGTATTTTCAATCACAGAATACGGCGTCAGAACCGATGCCGCTCGCGGTCGAGCCAAAGAAGACAGATCTTGGGCGGAGGGTGCATCCTCAGCAGAAAAAGCGATCACAAAATCTGCGTACGGCTCAACCGCCGCGTATCGATCATCATCCTGCGGTAGATGTCGAGCAATCAACGCTGACTGCACAAGCGGATTATCGACCGACGCGTGATTTGCAACAAAGTCGAACATCAACCGAACGCTGTTCGAAAGATTCCTGATATCGTCCCAAGTACCATTTTCATCGGCTACTTCGCGATAGTTACAAACCGAAAAACCACGGTCGGTATCCCAAGGAAAGAACGGCAATAAATGAACTATTGGATAGGGCTCGGCAAGACGAAACTCAGCAAATAGCTGTGCAAGAGTCTGAAGAGGAGTCGCCGATCCAGTCCTATCGACAACGCTATTGGCATAGCAAATAAAACAGGCATCCGATTCTTGCAATTGATAGGGACTCGCCGAAGGAACTCCTCGCTCGGCCGAAATCTCCTCAAGTACCGAGATGACATGTTCAGCACCCTCTGGAGAGTAAAGGTCAGATAGAATCTCTCGAACGAGGGTCTGTCCTTTTTTCATAGGTTAAGGCGCCTCGCAGCTGGCGCGTTCAATCAACGTCAGCAATTCGTCAATTACCTGTCGGTATTCAGAATCCTCGGCATACAACTCAGCAACCTTCTGCCTCGCGCTCCCCACGTCACCACAAGCCTTTCCTCGAGCAATAAGCTCCTTGCCTCGCTCGGGCATCGGCCCCCAGTTTCCGCATTCAACGAAATCAGCACTTAAAAAAACAAAGCGCGGAATGGCTTCCCCTCCATTGGTAAGAAAGCGCACGAAGATCTCTGGATGCTGCTCCCGAGTCACATACTTCACGACAATGTTCGAGCAGCGATCGGCAATTTTTTGCAGCACCGGCACATGGCGCACGACATCTCCGCACCAATCTTCAGCAAAGGCGAACACATACACCGGGCGCGACACCGCTTCGAGGCGTTCGACATCCGTTGGAGAGAGCTGTACGGCCTTGCGAATACCCTCCATGCGCTGCACGTTCTCTACGAACTCGGCGTCGCCAAGCCATTGTACGTAGGTACTCTCAGTTTCAAAAAGAGTTTTCCAATCGATTACGGGGAGGCTTGGCGGTCGCGGCATTGCGAATTCCTCTGCTGTTCTATTTCTCTATCCATGTACGAGCGGCTTGGAATGCCAATATCCAAGGACTGATTTCAAAATCCGGAATATCGTCTCCACCTCGGTAGGCCCAGTTCCAGGAAAACATGCTTCGCTCGAGATGCGGCATAATCGCCAGATGACGTCCATCCGCAGAACAAATTGCCGCTGCATTCGCATCCGATCCATTTGGGTTGGCCGGATAGTCTACCGACACATACTTTGCAGGAATATCATACGCTGATTCGGCCTCGGGTAAAATGAACCTCCCTTCACCATGCGCGTTCCAAATACCCAGTTGCGAGCCAATCAATGGTTTGAACATCACACTGTTTGTTTCTTGTATTCTGAGATTCACAAACGAACTTTCGAACTTGCCCGATTCATTAAATCCCATTGCAATTTTCTTATCATGCTCTGGATAAATGAGATCCAAACCAACTACCAGCTGACATCCGTTGCAGACACCCAAGGAAAGCGTGTCGTCTCGCTGATAGAAGGCACGCAAGGCGTTTCCGGCGTTTTCGTTGTATTTAAACACACCCGCCCAACCTCGAGCCGCTCCCAACACATCGCTATTGGAGAATCCTCCGGGAAACACCACAAACTGCACATCCTCAAGCGTAACAGCTCCACTCATTAAGTCAGTGGTCGTGATATCTTTTACGTCAAACCCAGCTGCAAACAACGACAGTGCCATCTCGCGGTCACCATTGGTACCCTTGTCGCGAATAACCGCCGCACGCACTCCAGAAGAAGCCGTTCTCTCCAAGTCTATGCCCAAGTCGGCCATCTTGCCGGTAAAATTCGCCGGAAACGTATAGGAAAGCGGATGGGCGTCAAATCTCTCATAACGTTCTTTCGCCAATTCGGGTTTGGTCTGTTTGCTGTCCAAGAGAAAGGAAGGCTTAAACCACACACGACGAAGATCTGCGACAGAAGTAGAGAAACCGAAATCTGCGGCATGGAGTCGTATCTGTGTGCCTCGCACCTCGGCGATTCGTTTATGGACAAGGCCAGCAGCTTCGCATTTTTTCTGAATCGCTTCTAAGGCATCGGTCTCGACTTGTAAGAGCACTGCCGGCTTCTCGCAAAACAATTGCTCAATCAAATCAGAACCACTTCCACTGAGCGTGATATCAATACCGACATCCCCAGCGAAGGCCATTTCGCATAAGGCAGAGATAAGTCCACCACTCGAGATATCATGTCCCGCCAACAAACTGCCGTCGTGGACCAACTCTTGCACCAATGCAAAGCCAGCCTTAAAGCTGTCGACATTCGCAACCGTCGGCACGGCGTTTCCGAGTTGCCCTATTGACTGTGCAAAACTACTTCCACCTAAAGGAAAAGACTTCATGCCTGAGAAATCTACATACAAAAGTGCCGATCCCTGCACGGGCTTCAGATCCGGAGTCACACATTTTGAAACATCAGAAACTTCAGCCATAGAGGAGACTACGACCGTGCCTGGGGCTGAGACACTCTCTCCGTCAGGGTACTTCATAGTCATCGAAAGAGAATCCTTGCCGGTAGGAACCGGTACTCCAAGCTCGATCGAAAAAGCACTCAAAGCTTCGACGGCGGAATACAGTCTCGCATCTTCACCGGGTTGTTTCGCAGGCCACATCCAATTGGCACTCAGCGATACCGACGGTAATCCACCAGGCAGTGGAGCCCACACTAGGTTGGTCAACGCCTCGGCAACGCTCAACACAGAACCAGCCCTTTCATCGAGAAGGCCAACAACTGGAGCGTGACCAATTGCAGTTGCAGTGCCGACTTGCCCGGTATAGTCCAAAGCCATAACTCCAACATTACTGAGAGGAAGATGGAGTGGGCCCACACACTGCTGCTGAGCGACAAGCCCGGTCACACAACGGTCGACCTTGTTGGTGAGCCAGTCCTTACAAGCAACGCTCTCGAGTGAGAGTACATTTTTCACTGCCTCCTGTAGATATGCGGCGTCGTTGATCGTGTATTCCAGTGAAGAGGTATCAACTGGACGGACGCTATCTTCAAGCCGCGTTGTTGGGGAGCTGCCAAACAAGACTTCCAACGGAAGATCCATTGGACGTTCTCCGTTTCGGTCTTCGAAAACGATCGAGCCGTCTCCCGTCACCTCACCAATGACGTAACACGGGGCACGTTCTCGACTGGCGATCTCCTGCAGGAGCGCAACATCGTCGGCTGCTAACAGCAGTCCCATGCGTTCTTGAGATTCGTTGCAGAGAATTTCCTTGGCGGAAAGAGTCGGATCGCCAATCGGCAATTCTGCAATTGAGATAATCCCACCTCCTTCTTCGAGAATTTCTGAAAAGCAATTCACATGACCGCCAGCACCATGGTCATGGATGATCTTAATCGGATTGCGGACCTGCTCGCAGAGCGCGCGAATCGTATTGTAAACTCGCTTTTGCATTTCGGGGTTGGCGCGTTGCACGGCGCTCAGTTCCAACTCCTCACCGTATTCGCCCGTATCAACCGAACTGACCGAACCCCCGGCCATTCCAATACGATAGTTATCACCACCAAGTAATACGATCTTATCACCAGTCGCCGCTTTTCCTTTCAGTGCATGCGCGGCATTTGCAAAACCCACACCACCTGCAAGCATGATACAACGATCAAACCCGGTAAGTTTTGCACCCAATCGACCTTCGAAGGTAAGTATGGATCCAGAAATAAGCGGCTGCCCAAACTTATTGCCGAAATCAGAAGCGCCATTCGATGCCTTTACTAAAATCTGAGCCGGTGTCTGATACTTCCAATCGCGCTCCTTGGTCTCCTTCTCCCATGCACCCGCTCGTGAACCACGAAGACGGGGATAGGAAGTCATGTACACCGCAGTACCAGCCAATGGAATACTACCAATGCCACCAGCCATACGATCGCGAATCTCACCTCCGCCCCCAGTCGACGCTCCGTAGAAGGGTTCAACCGCAGTGGGGAAATTGTGCGTTTCCGCCTTGAGCGAAAGCACCGATGGAATCTTTTCAGTGGTAAAGTAACTCGCGGTATTTGCTGCCTGCGGCTTAAACTGCAGGAGTTCCGGTCCCTTCATGAACGCCACATTGTCACTGTAAGCAGAGACGATATAGTCCGGGGCATGTTTGGAAGTTTGTTTAATATGCGAGAAGAGACTGCTCGGCATAAGCGAACCATCGATAACAAACTCGCCATTAAAAATTTTATGACGGCAGTGTTCAGAGTTAATTTGTGAGAAGCCGTATACTTCTGCATCGGTGAGCTTGCGTCCAAGTGTCTCGCTTACCTCTTCGAGATACTGCACTTCCTCGTCCGATAGAGCGAGCCCGCCCGCTTGATTAAACTGCGCAATATCCTGGACATGTACAACTGGTTCTGGCTGTCGGTCGACAACTAATGTGCTTTGGTCCAATCCTTCATAGAACGCCTCGACCATCCGATCGAAGACCGGCGTCGTACCGTCGTCCAAACGCGAAAAGCGCTCCATGCGAACAATGCCGAGTATGCCAACATTTTCCGCAATCTCAGTTGCATTGGTTGACCAAGGCGAGACGACTTCCTTGCGCGGTCCAACAAAAGAACCGGCAATCGAAGCTTCGGGGACATACTCAGCCTGCAAGAGCCATGCGAGTTTTGCCCGCTCAGCTTCACCTAACACAGTAGAGGAGCCGCACTGAATGGCGAACACCTCGGCTGACTCTTGCTGAGAGCCGACCAAAGAAGAGAAAAACATAGTATTCATGGAATGTTACAGTAACAGGATGCAGGCCAATATTGGAGCCGAAAGTATAGTATATATAGCGAGCAGATGAAACTGTCTCAAGGACTTAGTCTCTGACAAAGACCGCCCAGGAGAACTTGCCTGCTTGCAATCTCTTGCTCTCCTCTGGTGGCGGCCAGACATCTGAGTTTTGAAACACGAGCCGCCAATCAGCATGCTGGAGGAGATAGGAATAAATCGCCGAGTCATAGCGAACAACCGCGGTAAAGGGCGATACTATCGAGGACCAAAACTCCTGCCATCCGGGCGCCAAAGCGTCGACTTGCTTTGCCAAGCGACTCAGTCGCGGCACGAGATGTTCCACGGCGGGTGCGAGCATTGCGACTTGCCGCGAATTCGGTATCGCTGCGATCCGATACACCATGTATCCACCAACATCGACAGGATGATACAAGGGTGCAGGGAGGTCGTGCTCGATCACATAATCCATTTCACGAGCAGGAAAGAAAGCAGTGACCGAAGGCTGTGCATAGAGCTTGGCGCAATTGGCAAACACGCCGCACAGCAAGACAAAGATAACCCCGAGGGCCGGAAGGCCAGAGAGCTTCAGTCGCATCAATTCAACCGCACTGCCGAAGTTGCCTCGCTTTCCGTCATAGCTTCGGCTCCACATCGTGCAAATCATAAAGCCACAGAAAATCAACGCATACGGAGTCGCTGTTTTGGTAAGCAGCCCACTTAGTACGGCGATTGTCACTGCAAAAGCTTCACGTATATGCAAGGAACGTGGAGTTGCGTACCAAAGGGCACCCAATATCGAAATCGTCAACACCAAAAAAGCGGTAGGAAAATCGTATATTGTCGCAGGTTGAAGATTTCCGAGCAGTGCCGCTTCACAATAATACCGTAGCCCGGCAAGCTGATTTTCTATCTGTCCAGTCCCATAGGGAGTCACGAACTGTACGAGACAAAGAATAAAAAACAGCAGCACCACGTCCTTTACAAGCTTGGCGTCTCCGGGAGCCGGCAGTAGCAACCCAAGCGGTGCAAGCAAAGCGCACCATAGAAAGATCGGATGCACATTTGTTCCGATTGCCCCAAGCACGGAGACAACAACGAAAAATGTTCCTTCAGTTGCTCCGTATCTTGCTCGAAACAGAAAATCACAAAAGGCGGCAAAAAATATCCATCCCCAAATAGTTGGCGAGAAAGCCGCGTTGGTCAGCAGGCCACAAGAGACCAGAATAGTCATAAGGTAGGCCAGGAAATTATCACTCGCCCAGAGGGTGTAGACCCGAGCCAGGACTGCAACCAATGCCACAAACGTGAGGACCTTGTAGTAGAGAAGCCCGTGCTCACCAAACCATAGCTCAACCGTGGCGAGGCTCCACTGAAACAACCAATTTCCATTGGCCCACGTGAGATCTTCTCCAACGAACGTCCAAAAATTAGCCGATGGAATAGCCCCGCGCTGCTTGAGCCAATGTCCAAGCGAGAGATGCCAATAGAAATCTGAGGTAAATATTGAACTGCAAAGATAGCTCCCAACTAGCAACACCGTCGCAATTTGCAATGCAATGAGCGCGCCTGGGGTAAGCTCAGAGATCGTCAGATAGGGCCGATTCTCGTTCGTACTGCTCAAAGCCTAGCTAATCCATAGTAAATCGGTTGATAATGGTGCTTTTGACAACGACTACATGATATACGAGAAATTCCACTGTCGCCGTCAATTATTATTTCAGGTCTAGAGCGGCGACTCTGGTTTCTCAACTCTTAGCGGGGATCTCACATTCCCATAGGGTATTTCTTGTTGCTTACGGTGTGTTCTATGAAGTCTCGCGCTCTCATTGTATCGCTTTTTTTACTGCTCGCGACTGGCGAAGCTTGGGCATGTCCTGAAGTCAATGGATTGGTCGATATCAACTGTGACGAGAAAGTGCAGATCGTTTGCTTTGGCGACTCGATCACCAGAGGCGTAGCCGATTCCGCCGGCGTTGGTTATCCCGGCCGCTTGTTCGGTTTTTTCCCAGACGCAGAGATTATCAATCTCGGCAACCCCGGTGAAGACACCTACCGAG
>CBDUGV010000176.1:0-9352 GCA_965366815.1 uncultured Bdellovibrionales bacterium
CGTGTGGCCTTTTACCTATTTATCGAGTGGCTATTGGAGCAGCAGCTCACTGAGATTGCTGAGAGCTGTCGAAGCGATGGGCTCGCCATTGGTCTCTATCTGGACCTTGCGCTTGGCGCCCGATCGAGTGGCGCAGATGTCTGGATGAATCAAGATTTGTACGCGCAGGGTGTCAGTATGGGCGCTCCACCAGACGAGCTAGCTCCCCAAGGGCAAGATTGGGGTTTACCGCCCTTGGCACCGAGAAAGCTTCGCACGGGACGCTATGAGCCGTTTATCGATGCCGTGCGATTCAACATGCGATGGGCGGGTGCGCTTCGCATCGATCATGTAATGTCGCTTTTTCGACTTTTTTGGGTGCTACCACATGCGGGCGGTGGTGCCTATGTCCGATATTCAGTAGATGATTTATTTGGCATAGTTGCGCTCGAGAGCCTACGCAACGAATGTCTAGTGATCGGTGAAGATCTTGGAACCGTACCGGATGAGGTGCGAGCCGCCATGGAAGACCGAGGAGTGCTTTCTTACAAGGTTCTGATGTTCATGAAAGAGTCAGCAGATTCTTTTGTATCCCCTGATCACTATCCCGATAGAGCGTTAGTTGTCGTTTCTACCCACGACCTCCCCACAATGCGTGGCTACTGGGAGTCGAGCGATATCGATGTTCGAGAGAAGTTGGAACTCCACCCTACAGCGGTGCTTGAACAGCTTCGGCAGCAGCGGGAAACAGATCGCTGGGCAATGGGTCGCGCCTTTCACAGCCAGCAGCTTGCCACTGCGATTGATGCCAGGCAGATAGGTGAGCCAGCTCGTGCCAAAGACGCGTTTCATGAACTTAATTTAGCTGCTCATATGTACCTGGCGATGACGAAAAGTCATATCTTGATGGTTCAGTTAGAGGATTTGCTGGAGCAGGCTTCGCAGATGAACCTTCCCGGCACGACGGATGAGCATCCGAACTGGAGACGTCGGCTCGAGCAACCGTTTGAGAGACTCTTTTCTTCTCCAGCAGTACAAGAGGTCTTGGCAAAGGTAGATTCCCTGCGAAACTCGGGGTAAATCGCTAGAGATTTTGATTCACCCATTGGATTGGGAGCTGTTGATTTCGAGTGATTGGTGTACGAGACTTACTGTATGTTGCGGTCGCAATAGGTATCTCCATCTATGCCTGGTACTATGTCAAATCAAACCGAGATGACTTGAGTAAAATTCCTGTCTTGGAGTATTCGAGTGATCCAGCCTTGGCTTATGGCCATGAGCCCAAGATATGTACGGGGTTTGATAAGAAAGCCGACAAGCAACACGGTATAGCCGGTGATCTTTGTCCACCCAACTATGCGTACTTCCTGAATTACGACAGAGGAATTCGCAATAAGTCCATAAAAGCAGGGAGAGTCGTGAGCTTGGCTGGCCCCTGTTGTCCGCTTCCGGCTGACGACATTCTAACCGATGAGCATGTGTATGATGCGGTAGAGAGTTGTCCGTTTAACTATGTGGCAACTGGTGGAACCGGCAATCTCGGATGTGGTAAATCCTGCACTATGCGCTGCACTAAGATTAATACCGATCGTTATAAGCTTGGCGAAGAGCGCATGGCGATGTACTGGAAGCGGAACTTGAAGCAGACTAGTTCGGGGCGAGGGTCTGCCGATCAAATAAAATGGCACCATCTGCCACTCGCACTGCGGTACGCTGCTGGCCGAGAACGGAAATATCCAGTCCTTGATCTAGGTATTCCACCCTGGGCGAACGACGGCTGTGTCGGTGTGCCCTTCGGCAGCCTTCTCACAAAGAAGACAACGTACACCTGTGATGGTTTTTTCTATCGACCCTTGCTTTTCAAAGACGGCTCCGCCGTAAAAATGCTACCGGAGTGTCGACAGATAACGAATCTACTCTCCGCCTCGAAACCCGCGGTTTGCGTACCGGTCATATCCGAGAATACTCTACCGTAGAACCGCTAGTGCTCTGTAATCACAGAGATATTCCGGGTTAATAATCCCTTCAGACGTTTTAGTTTTATCGACGATATGCCGATTTAGAGAGTGGAAGTCTGTCTTTATTACTAACTGTGAAATTCCAATGGCCATCTCGACCGGAGACTATCTACAACCGGGAACGCTCATCGATGGGCGCTACGAAGTTGATCGCGTACTCGGCGTTGGCGGAATGGGGACGGTCGTACTTGTCACCGATAGAAATCTCCAGCGCGCAAAAGTAGTTCTTAAATTTCTCCACCATAGACTTGTTCCGGACCAGGCCCAGTTCACCCGCTTTCAGAACGAAGTTATGATTATGCGGGAGATGATGCATCCGAATATTGTCAAAACCTATGACATCGGACAGCTCGGGAGCGGCGTGTATTACATTTCAATGGAGTACGTTGCCGGCTGTTCACTGGGCGAACTGCTGCGAGATTCAGAGAACGGTAAGCTGCCGTTTGATGAGGCTCTTCCGATACTCTATGAGATAGCTGTGGGGTTGGCGCATGCTCATAGCAAGGGAATCATTCATCGAGATTTAAAGCCTGATAACATTCTGATCAGCACAGAAGGTGCGGTTAAGATAACAGACTTCGGATTAGCAAAGGCCATCGAGCTCGATATGAGTCTCACGGAACCCGGTGAGACTGTAGGCACTCCGTACTACATGGCTCCAGAACAATTTCGCGCAAGTGGAATGGATGGACGTTCCGATATCTACTCATTTGGAGTGATGGCATACGAACTCGTTGTTGGTGAGCGCCCCTTTCAGAGTGAGAATTTTATTGATCTCGCACAACTACATTTTCGTCAACGTATCCCAAATTTTACCGGACGCCAGTCGGGCGTGTCCGGTTGGTTCCAGGACTTTGTAGAGAAATGTGCAGCCAAGTTGCCCGGTCAGAGATTCCAATCCTTTTACGAAGTTATAGAAGTACTCTCTTGCTTCGTTGACTCGCGGGCCGTCAGCCCGCTTCCTCCGGAAATTTCTCGGAGTCTTTCGCGCCGTTGGAGACTCGTCTGGTGGTTAAGCCGACCTCGTAGAATAATGCTCTTCGGCTCGGGATTCGCATTTCTCCTTTCTCTGATAATACTGATCGCAGCTTCAAGAAATAACCATCCGGTTCGACGATGGCTTCTGCCACCGATTCTGCGACTCGAATCCAAGATCGGAATCGACAGCCCCCTGATCCGCCATCTTGTTGCCGGGCGTGAGTTCAAGAAGATAACGCTGCTTAATCCGGAGAGTATCCAGTACTATATGAGCGATACTACAGTGGAAAAGATAGAGATCTGCTTGATGTTAGGCGCGGATCCCAACGGGATCGACTCGCGCGGCCAACCGCATATCCTAAGTGCAGTTGCTTTTTCTGCTATAGATAAGTTCGAAATACTAGTTGAATATGGAGCAGATTTATCTGTAGTGAATGAAGCCGAGCAGGGAGTTGTCACTTTGGCCGTCCTCCACCCGTCCCCTCAGATACTTTCTGCAGTTCTTCTCAATACTCCAAAAGAACTACAAAGGCTCGATAGCAGAGATCGGAATGGGAAGACGCCACTCCATTATGCACTTCTCTCTCGAGACGTTGCAGATATCGATCAGTTGATTAATGCCGGTGCTTCACTCTTTGTTGCTGATAGTCTTGATCAAACTCCGCTGATGTATGCGGTGCGTTCCGGTTCAGGTCGCATTGTTGATCGGGTGCTCCGGGCTATTGGTCGTGAGAATATTGACAATGTCGATCGCGAGGGGCGAAGTGCGCTGCTGATAGCGGCAGAGGGTGGAGACCTCGAGATAATAGAACTGATGCTTCCCTTCTCCCCTATGCTAGACCTCAAGGATAACTTAGGTCGTACCGCTCTCATGTTGGCGGCTGCCGGTGGGCATACCGAAATCTGTAAAGAACTGTTGCGCCGCAATCCAAGTCTAATTGATATCGCCGATAATTCGGGAAAACGAGCTGTCGATTACGCAAGGAATCACCCCGAAACACTCAAAATACTCAGTTCAAATATCTCAGAATTGTAACATTTCACCTACATTTCACTCGGAACCTTAAGTAGTTACCTACTGTGAGCCGTTACTCTGTTTAGAGGGATTGAAAGCTCCTCTGTCATCTTTTTTTGCCTGAAACAACTAGTTGGTTTGCGCGGTAGCGCCCCGGTTATCGAAGAGGTTCTCGTGAGAAGTAAAGTAGTACGCACAGTGATCGTATCTGGAGCAGCAAGTGTTATCCTATTGCTGACTGCCGGTATCCCACATATTCCGAAGCTGAGAATTGAATTGCCGATGGCGATTGAGGGTGTGGTTCCGGCAAACGGTCAGACGGTCGCTTGCATTGGCTACGACTATCAGAAAGATCGTTGGGGAGTAGAGCATCAGTATTGCCCGGCCGATCATGCGTTCTACGGAGTTGATGACCCAGCCGGAGTCAAAGGGCCGGCAAATCGGATCCGGGCTGTGCATGCCTGTTGTCCTCTGCCGAGCAAGGATATCCTTACAGAAGAGCATGTTTTTGTGAGTGAAGAGTGTCCAGAGAACTTTGTCTCAACGGGAAGCAAGCAAAGCGGCACAGGTCCCGATACAGAACACTTGATGCGCTGCACAAAGATCAACACCGATAGGTATGCGTTGAGTGAGGAGCGCCCGTCTGTATATTGGGGAACCGGCTCTGCTGGTTGGCAGGAAGGTTCAGATCGCATTCTCTGGGAGAATATCCCAGCGTCGCTTCGCTATTCTGCCGGAAGGCAATCTAAAGAAAAGTGGGATATTGACGGCTGTGTAGGTTATCCATGGGGAAGTCTTCTCTCGAAGAAGAGTAGTAAGTATTGCTCGGGCCTCTATTTTAAGCAGCTCCAGTTTACTGGAAAGGCGGGAGATCCCGCGGCTGGCACTGCGGTGAAAATGTTGCCAGATTGCCAGGAGATTGAGCAAGTCGACAACCCGCATGACTTTCGCTGCAAGAGTTAACGACAAAAACTCTTCAATCTGCGCCGAACTCCTCTGGGAGGCCATCCGTGAAACCGAAGCTATGCAGTAGCACGTCTCGAATACGCTCAGCGGCCTTCCCATCACCATAGGGATTGAGCGCCTGAGCCATCTGCTGATACTTTTTAGAGTCGTTGAGGAGTTCACTAGTGGAGTATTCGATTTGTTCGGCTGAAGTGCCCACGAGTTCAACTGTTCCCGCGGAAATCGCTTCTGGCCGCTCACTTGCCTCACGAAGGACCAAGACCGGTTTGCCCAGTGATGGAGCTTCCTCCTGCACGCCACCAGAATCAGTGAGTATCAGGTAGCTCTGCTTCATCAACTGAACAAAATTTCGATAATCGAGTGGCTCAAGTAACTGTACTCTCGGCGAAGAGCCGAGCCTCGATCGTACGGTATTTTGAACTTCTGGATTCAGATGAACCGGAAAAACGAAGTGAATGTCCTGATGCGATTCGAGTAGGCTCTGTATTGCCGAGCAGATGTGCTCCAAGGGCTTACCGAAACTCTCTCGGCGATGTGCAGTCACAAGCACGATTCGTTCTTTGCGATCGATGACCGCTTGTAGCTTGGCATCAGTAACCCCTTGGTCTTGTTTCAACGCATAGAAGAGCGCGTCGATGCCAGTATTTCCAGTGAGGAATATTTGTTCTCTCGGAACTGATTCGCGAAGCAGGGCATCCCGGCTGGTTTGGGTCGGTGCGAAATTGAAATCAGCGAGATGGCTGATCAGCCTTCGATTTCCTTCCTCGGGGAACGGCTGGAATTTACGATTTGTTCGCAATCCTGCTTCAACGTGTGCCAGCGGTAGCTTCCGATAATAGGCTGCCAGTGCTGCAATGAAGGCAGTTGTAGTATCTCCCTGTACGATAACCAGATCTACTGCGTGTTCTTCGTATACGTGGGGGAGTTGTTTGAGTGCTTCAGCAGCAGTGTGCTCGAGTGGCTGCTGGGGTTTCATCAGTTCTAGATTGACGTCTAGTTCAATCTCAAACAGCTTCACCACTTGTTGCAGCATTTCCTTATGCTGGCCTGTAGAAATAACGACGACTCGAAACGCATCCGGACGTGCTCTTAGTGTCCGAATGAGCGGGGCGAGTTTGATCGCTTCCGGGCGGGTGCCGAGGACGACTGCAACGGTTTTTTTTTGGGGAGTCTCCATGCCCCTTACTACTACGAAACAGCCAAATTAGTAAGGGAGGCCAAGAAATCCGATATTGAATCCAACAAAGACTCTGCTTACTTCGTAATCTTCCGACCGTGAAAACAAGCTCAACTGCTCTCCGTCATCAGAGGAGTCCTGATTGGCATAGTTGTAGCCCATAGTAAGAGTGGCTTGCTGCGTCACGAGATAGGCCAGTGAAAGACTCGCTTCCAAGCGTTCCGTGGCTTCGTCTAATTTGTCAGAATTAGAGAACTCATTGAAGCTCCCGCCAAGGGTCAACGTGAGTCGATCATCTACAGCCAGTACGCCATTGGCGTAGACCGTACGAGTAGTGAGTCGATCTCCGTCGATATCGGTTCCCACATCTTGATCGATTCCAATGAGGATTTCTGTTCCCGGTCCAAAGGTTTGCGAGATATCGGCACCAAAGACCAAGCTCGCTTCAGAGTCGTCACGCTCTAGCAGCACTTGCCGAGGACGGTTTTCTTTATCGAAGGCAGTGACAAGCCTTGCAACGGGCTTTTCATGTCGTTTCGAGCCTTCAATACCGACATAGGCACTCGCAGTTGTTCGCTCAGCGAGTTCGTAACGGACTCGAAATCGTCCACCGGCCTCGGTTCGGTCCAGGTCTTCGTCTTCTCGTAAGATCTTGTCGGCATCGTTGGTTTCGGAGTTCGTAAACAACTGGACGCCGATGTTGCCGCTCAGCGTCAGGGTTAAGCCCGGTGCTGCCTCGTAGTTCACATCTGTCGCTACAAAATGAGAGTGGTAGTCTGCGCCTTGCTCCTCGATCTCTCCCGGCGCTTCGTCTTCAAAGCGAAACTCTCCGAGGAATACGTTATAGGAGCCAGTATAACCGAGTCCCCAATTCGTGCGAGGTGCGAGTTGGATACCGCGAACTCCCGTTCTCCCTACTAGTCGATATGTTTGGGAACTGCGAGACGCTGTGCCTGAAGCAACAGTTGCGTCGGTTGAGCTCGATGCAAACTCATTAATGACTTCCACATAATACGGGTCAGGGAGCAGTGTCTTGGCGAGTTTGGTTTCGAAAATGCCGTCGAGGGTAAGACGGTTCTCACTGTCGTTATCTGCAAAAATCAAAAATCCCACCGTTCCCTGTGCATTCATTTCAGCGTACTCGGGGAACAGCGGCACTGCCGAAGCAAGGGAAAGGGTTAGGTTCGTAATGATATCGTCATTGGTCTTACCGTCGTTCTCTTCGGTAAGCACCGTGCGAAGTTCGTTTCGTTTGACGTCTTCTTCAATGAGGTCGTCAAAAACGAGAAAGGCAGGTCGACGTTTGTCGTCTTCGAGAAACACGTTGTCATCGTAGAGGACCTGCGCCCCTGCATTGATCGAGACCTGCGCCGCCGCTGGCTTCGGTAGCGCAATCAGCACTATCAAGCTGAGACAAATAACGGATCCTGCAATTAGCATTACAGGTAAGAGCGGAAATCCTGGCCGCGAAATATCTGGAAATTTGGGCTTCATAGCACGTATTTCGAAAGGCAATAGCCGAATAGTAAAAAACCGACTAATTCTAGCGGCTTATTGCCGTAGGATACTACCTTTAGAAAAAGGTGTGCAATGACGATTTATTACCTAGGTCTCTAAAAGGCGATATTTACGGCCCTGTAGAGACTCGTGTGGTCTGAAAATGGCCCAGTAGTAACAACCTATAGCAGGGTGAGGACGGTTCTTGGGAAGGACAGAAGATACGGTCAAACAGCGGCTCGCCCGCTCCACGCGCGACAGAGATATCGACCCGGAAACGCTTCGCGCCGCCAAAAGAACTGCATTTGTTGCTCGATTTATAGTACTGCGCGAAGGCCGTAGATCCAGGGCTCATCGGGTGATTGAGGAACTTGTCTGGGATACCGACACTACGGCTGAAGACCTATTTAAGCTGTTTCGCCACGCTGTTGTCAGTAACGGGGACAAGCTACAGCCAGTTGATAGAGACCTGAATCGAGCACTTGAGCATGCCGAGTATTCAGCTGACTATTTTTCCGACCAATACCTCGTGCGCTCCTGCCTTAGCTTTAAGGACGCTCTAGATGATTACGAACGCAGCAATCGTCTGCTGTTTGGAGATAATCCCAACGAGCCGCCTAGAAGTGGTGGCTGGCGTCTGACAAACGAGATGCTAAACGGCAGCTAAGTAGCTAGTTAGATTGCTATTATCACCCTCATTGCCAATATTTCCGCAATACTCCTGCGACAGAAAATCCACTATTTCGACATGTAACCCTAGGGTAATAGACTCGCATAACGATTATAGTGGATGGGAGATGACGTTTGCTGAGGGTTAATTTATGAGTTTTTTAGATAAGAATCATCCGTTTCGGGAGTCGGTGACTCGCTCAGGGGACTCCACCCAGAGCTCATCTAGCGGAGAAAGCACTGCGAGCCCAGCCGCAGAAGGCGCTGAGGGGAAGTCGCGCAATGTTCAAAAAACAATCTTTGCCTCGCTCAGTCCAAAGGTAAAATTATCACTATTTCTCTTCGTTGCTGCGATAGTTTGTTACGGCTATGTCTCGGCATATGACTCGCTCTACCCCCAGTCTGAGCAAGAAAAACAGCTCTCGGCAACTGAGGTTGCGATGGCCAATCGAAGTGTAGAAGACGCACGCCGCTCAGCCGGACTTTTTGGCCGCCTATTTTGCCGAGGAATGCAGCGCTCGAGTTTCTGTCGGTAGAGCATCCTAATTTATAACTCTTTTCCTAGCTATTCAGCGATTCCTGCTGCACTTTCCGACCTAATCTCTGTTGATTGAGACTAGTAGATGCGGTAGCGTGCCCGTCGCATGTGAAAGGTTTACGACATATCGACGTCGGACTTCACGTGGATGTAAAGTCCGGTCTTACACTTGAGCAAATTAGTTCTTAATTTCAGGGTGTGCCGGGGCCTTACTGAATAAAGGCATTACTGTATTAGAGGACATATGCAAGCGCAGACGACTGGAAACCAAACTGAAGTAACCTCAAACGGAAGCACAATGAGCAACGACTATAAAGTAGCGGATATCACGCTTGCTGAAGCAGGCCGAAAAGCAATCACCATGGCAGAAGTTGAGATGCCAGGTTTGATGGCACTGAGAGAGGAGTTTGCGGCTACGCAACCTTTAAAAGGCACACGTATTGCGGGCTGCCTGCACATGACTGTTGAGACCGCAGTGCTCATCGAAACACTCACCGCTTTGGGTGCAGATGTTC
>CBDUGV010000177.1:0-9240 GCA_965366815.1 uncultured Bdellovibrionales bacterium
ATTTATTACTGGGGCTCACTCCTCGATCCTCTACTTTTCGGTTCTCTTAACCGGTGGCTTTGCGGCTCTGCTGTATTTTGGTGGTTGGCTCTTTGATCGTTTGTTCCTGCGCGGCTGGAGCATAGCGATTCAAGGCGAGCGGACCCTTCGAGTTCGAAGATCTTCGGTCTCGACGATGCTCGGCCGATTTATCGTACCGTTCAATTCTCAGTTTCGGGCGATTTGCTTCAAAGAAGCTCGCATGTTCTTTCGCGACACGACTCAATCGCTGCAAATGTTGATGCTTCTGATGCTCACCTTTGTCTATCTCTTTAACTTCCGCACACTTCGCAGTGGCTCGCAATTTAGCGAAGAGACTTTTGCTTGGTGGCACGTCATTCTGTCCTTGGCGAATGTCGCCTTTGGAGCTTGTGTCATAGCCGCGATTACCACGCGCTTTGTCTTTCCGGCCGTCAGTTTGGAAGGCAGAGCCTACTCAATTGTGCGCGGTGCTCCGCTCAGTATCGAGCAATTGCTACGTTATAAGTTTCGCGCTTGGATCATTCCCATTTCCATTCTTGCACTCATTCTTCTCGTTTCTGGCACCTGGGCAATTCAAGCTCCGGTTGCGGCAATAGTCGCGACGGCTATTATTGCGCTCTCTATCAGCGGCGGTATCGTTGGATTGGGAATTGGCATTGGCGCGGTCTATGCGCGATTTGACTGGGATTCTCCAGCACAAGTGACTGCAAGCTTTGGAAGCTTAGTCTTTATGTTGCTGGCGATATGCTGCGTAATGCTTACTTCAATTCCAGCACTGTTTATTTTTATTCTCACCTGTGTTCCCTCGTTTAGCGTGATGCTCGATCGCAGCAACTATCTCCTCGCGCTCGGCTTTAGCTACTTTCTGGTGTTTACCATCAACTATGGAGTAGCGCGAAAAGCCCTTGCCGCGGGAACGCAACGGCTCCGGGATATGGAAAACTAGTCCCCTAGAAGAGCGGCTCGCCAGCTGATTCAAGCGGTAGAACAATGGCGGATCGGGGTATTCTAATTCGGAACAACTTTTCGCGAAGCGATTTATCAAGGGGCGGATTCAGCTCTTGCTGGCGAAAGGCAATGGTTCCTTTCAGTGATTCAGCCCGAAGTTCGAAATCTATTTGTGTCGGAGCCCGCTGAGTAGAGGCATAGGTAAACTCTGAAAAGAAAAGTGATTTGTTGGACTCGGCGATGAGTATCTCGAGACTCTGTAGCTCAAACCTATTTGGCGCATCAGGTTCACTGCGGAAGCTCGCCAATATGCGCCGTCCATCCCGCAGCGCCACATCAATCACTACTCGATCCCGTCTCTTGCTTCGAAGCGCAGTGAGAGAATCGATCTCGCCAACATACGGCACCTTAAATTCACCCGCTAACCACAACATCAATTCTTCCGGGGAGAAAGGAATACGAAGCAATCGAGCGACGTTGTCTGGAGTTGCAGAGCCGCGATAGGCTTGATTCTGCTCGGGGATGTACGCACTCAGTTGACCTTGGTTGGCAATTACCATCGAGACGAGTCGATGTAATTGCGTTGCAAACAATTCAACCCGCAATTCTGAAGGGCGGTAAAAGACGACGACTTGTGAGAAGTCCTGCTTAACACCTGCTCGTCCAAGAGTGACATGCAGCAAGGCGCGCATCGAGGTCGTTCGGGCGGCCTGCTCGCGCAGTGAACGAGTCAGCGCCGCAGCTACCTGTTCATTCACCGTATCGAGGCCCCTGAGCGAGGTGCGCGGTCGAGAGAAAAATAGACTGCAAGAAGTAGAGAAAAGGAGCATTGCAGCAAGAAGAAACAGGCAATGCTTAGAGAGGACTCTATTTGGCATTACTCAACGCCCAACTCCTTGAGCAGCGTCTTGAGCCGCACTCCAACACCCTTATCATCCGATTCTGATGCGTACTCAAGCGCCTGCTCGGCAACTTCAATTGCTCGTTCAAGCTGCCCGAGCTTACGGTAGGCACGCGCGAGATGCTCGAGAATCACGGCGTCCTTCGGGACTGCTGCCGCGGCACGCTCTAAGGTGTTTAATGCTTCCTCATAGCGACCCATTTTAAAGTAAATCCAACCAAGGCTATCGACGAAGTAGCCGTTATCTTCATCAAGCTCGAGAGCTCGTTCGACCAACTCAGCTGCTTCGTCAAGTCGATCACCAGCTTCCGCCAAGGTGTAGCCCAAATAATTCAGCGCATTCGCGTTTTTCGGATTCACCTCTATCGCCTTGCGCATCGCCACAATCGCCTTTTCGCGATCCTTGTTCTCGTCATAGTAGACGCCCATCGAGAAATAATGTCGGTCATTCTCTGGCTCAAGTTCAATCAACTTCTCAGTGGTGCTGATCGCCCCGTCCAAATCACCAGCATCGCGCTGTAAGCTCGAGAGAAATGAAAGCAACTTCGTATCACCCGGCTTCTGGTCAACGACTTCCTCCAACAACTCTATGGCCTCCTTATGCCTACCACCCCGTTGCAACAGGAATGCGCCCAAGGTTCTAGACTCAACAAAGTAGTCCTGCTTTGGCTCAATTTCACGAATCTGCGCCACCGCCTGGTTGACGCGTTGCAGCCCAGCGTAGGCCGACGCGAGGTAATAGCGGGCCGAGGAATCTTCAGGATGCTCGGCCAGAATGAGATTGAGTTCGGTTATTGCTCCGCGGAGATCTTTTTGCTTGAGTTTGATGAGAGCCATGCGAAATCGCGTCTTAGACGGATCTTCCTCGATCTTGCTCAAGGCTTCAAATTCATCGAGCGCCTTGGTGATATCGTTTTTCCCCAACAGTAGTTGCGCCCGAAGGTTCCGAGCATCGACATTCTTGGGGTTTCGATTCACGAGGTCTTCACAAATCGCAATTGCCTCGTCAAAACGGCTCTGGGCACCATACAAACGAGCCAGCTCAAGCCGAACAGAATCAGCACGCGGACTTATCGTCAGCGCCTTTTGAAAATGCCCTTCGGCTTTCTCGTACTCAGATTTCGCCTCGGCGATTCTCGCTAAATAATAATGACCGAAGAAAGAGTTCTCGTTTTTAACAAGAAGCTGATTGAGCAACTCGCGTGCCTCATCCAATTCACCTTGTCGCAAGTGAAGGCTTGCCGCAAAAATGTAGGGCTCCTCCGACTCTCCTGTACCGAGCGCAATGATCTCGCGGTAGGTCGCAATCGCTTCATTCGGTCTCTGCAAAGTCGCCAATACCCCAGCGCGCAACTGCAACCCCATTCGATCCTCTGGGCGTTCCTTGAGGATCGCATCAATTTGCTCAAGCGCATCATCCAGACGTTTCTCGCGCAGATACAACTGTGCGAGACGACGGCGAAGCGTTGGCGCAGCACCTGTTTCTATCTTTGCCGCTTTCTCGTAGTAGCTCAGCGCCACTTTCGGTCGCTCATCGTTTAGAGCGAGCTCACCCAGCAAGAATGCATACTGCGCGTCAGAAGACGCCGGCACTCCCCCAGTTAAACCAGAGCGACGGTCACGCTCTTCTTCAATTAAGGCACGCTGAATCCGCGATTGAGAGTCAATGATAGCCCCTCGCCCACCGGTCCAGGGACAACCAATAAACGAAGACGCCAAAAAACATAGGGTAAGTAGCTGAATAAGCCTCATTAAATTCCTTCCTCTACCTCTTCGAGAGGGATTTCCCGCACTCGCTGTGTCGTCGTTTGAGAAGGGACCTTCTGTATCCGAGAGGCAATCGATACAGCCCGGGGCTGAGTCGGCTCGACGCTAGGTTGCGACAGACCTCGATATACTTCCTCTACTCTCTGACGACTCTGTTCCAATGTCAGTCGTATACCATTCCAAGGTACGGACTCTTTTGTGTTCTGCTCCGAAAAACCCTGGCAGAGTTGTTCTACCATGGATAGTAACTCTGCGGCTTCCTTAAGTTTTACCTTTGGTGATACAGCTAACATGCTCGAACTCCATTTGTGAACTTCTTGATTGCTTCTCATTGTTACTCTAGATATCCCGATACGCGGCACAAGGGAAACTGCTAGTTCGGTCTCTGAAGCTTTTTCCCGCTCATCGACATCTAATTTATCATAATTCTACTCAACAACTATAATCGTTTATTACACTCTTGGGATTTGCATATTGGAATAATGCCTGTTAAAGAGTGGGCTGATTTTGTTGGGATTTTTCTGTTCAGTAGCCTAATTGCAAAGTAGATGATTGAAATAATTGTAGGTCAAAATAACCTTGAGAAAGCAATGCGGGTCCTTAAGCGCAAGCTTATCCGTGAGGGAGTTTTCAAGGAACTTAAGTCACGACGCTTCTATGAGAAGCCTTCCGAAAAGAACAAGCGCAAGCGTAAGGAAGCTGTAAAAAAACGACGGAAGGAACAGGATAGGGCTCGACGATTCTCATATTAGATGGGTAGCCCCGTTCGAATTCCAATAGTTTACCGCTACGTCCTTCGCGAAATACTTTCGCCTTTCTTTGTCGCTATTTTCGTCTTTACCGGGATTCTCTTTCTCGCCCGCAGTCTCAAGCTCGTAGACCTCGTGGTGAATAAGAATGTTCCGGTCGGCGACATACTTCTGCTTTTCTCCTATATCGTCCCAAGCTTCCTCGAGCTGGCAATTCCAATGTCGCTTCTGCTGGCCGTTATCTTAGCCTTTGGTCGCCTGAGTGCCGATAGTGAACTCGTAGTGCTGCGGTCAGTTGGAATGAGTTTAAAACAACTGGCTCGACCGGTGATCTCCTTGTCGATTGTCGCGCTGATTTGCACGATGGTATTGGGGTTCTGGATACGTCCATGGGCTACCTATCAGCTTGGTCGCGGGTTGTTCGAAATTGCAAAACAGCAGACAAGCGCTGGTTTGGTTGGCGGTGCGTTTAACGACATGGGAACGCTCACTGTCTATGCCGAAAATATTGAAGACGAGGGCGCGCGCCTCAACAACGTCATCATCGGCGATCGCAGGGAGGAGAACCTCAAGCGCACCTTCCTCGCTAAATACGGCAAGATCGTTTCGAACAGCCAGCAGCGGAGCCTCACCTTGCAGTTGTTTGATGGAAGCATTCAAGAGGGTGCGGGCCTGAACTTCGATGTAACGGAGTTCGAGATCAACAGTGTCCAGCTGCCCCACAGTGAACTGGTTGACGAACGCCCGGCCGAGAGTGGGAAGCGGTCGAAGGAAATGTTTTTTGGTGAGCTAGCCGAGACCGTAGATAATCTACCCGAATCAACCGAGGATTTGAGCAAAGACGATAGGCGCTCACAGATGCGCTACCGCGTTGAATTGCAGCGACGAATCGCCCTGCCCTTCTCCTGTGTGTCAGTCGCATTGATTGCCTTAGCCCTCGGAATCCAGCCAAGTCGTGGCGGGCAGTCCTGGGGGGCTGCGGTGAATGTGGCGATGGGTGTATTGACCATTCTCTCTTATTATCTGCTTTTCGCGTTGGCGACGGCGCTGGCAGAGCAAGAAGTTGCACCGACATGGTTTTTGCTTTGGATTCCCAACGTTTTATTCTTTAGTTTGGGACTCTACTTGTTCCAGCGTATGGGGAGTGAGCAATGGTTAGCGGTGAGCCAAGCCTTAGGGGATAAGCTGATTAAGCTTTTCACTCGCTTGCGAGTCATCGGTCGGGAGTCTGCCCAATGATCGCCTCGCTCAAATCGCGATTTACTCCCAATACGCTTCAACGCTATTTGTTGCAGAACTTCCTCGGTGTGCTGACGCTCTGCCTCCTTGCCGCGACAAGCTTGTTTTTGGTGTTCGATATATTTGAGCGAATGCGCGTTTTTGTCAGAGAAGATGCCTCTTTTCTACAGGCGTTCTCCTATATCGGTCTTAAGATTCCATTGATCGTCCACCTGATGACGCCAGTCGCGGTACTGGTTGCAACCTTGATCAGCATCGGCCGGCTATCGCAGTCCTCTGAGATAACCGCAATGCGAGCTTGTGGGATGAGCGTCTTTGCGATCGTCAAGCCGCTCGTTGCGGTGGGCGCGCTCATTTCGCTAGCCATGTTGCTACTCGGAGAGACCCTGGTGCCCTGGGCAACTGAGCGGGTCGAAGAGATCTACAACATCGACATCAAAAAGAAGCATCTGGAGGATGGTTACGACAAAGCCAACTTCTGGTATCGCGACGATAATAAATTCTATGACGTCGGCCTCTACGATTCTCGCACCAAGACCTTAAAGAGTATTTCTATCTTCGAGTTCGACAAGAATTTCAAAATGAAGCGTAGAACCGATGCGGAACGTGCAGTATGGAGTAAGAATCCCTTAGTTGGCTGGATTATGGAGGAAGTGGTGGAGATTGGGGTAGATCAGAACGACTCCTTTAGTATCTCCACCTTCCCCCAGTTGCCACTGGTCATTGAAGAAGGGCCAGAGGACTTCAGAAATATTCAGCGCCGACCAGAGACCATGAGTTATTTCGATCTCAAGCAGTATATTGAGAAACTCCGTGGCGAAGGAGTGCAAGTAACGCGCTACCTCGTCGACCTCGCGGCAAAGATCTCCTTTCCAATGGTCAATATGATCTTGGTGCTAGTCGCTTTCCCCTTCGCGCTTATCTCAGCTCGATCCGGCACGCTCACCAGCAGCTTCATCGCCGGGGTAGCCATCGGCTTCGGCTATTATGTGGTCCATGCAATCAGCACCTCGTTGGGGGCCGCCGAACTGCTTCCGATTCTCCCGGCGGCCTGGGCAGCAAATGTGCTGATCGGATTTATCGGTCTCTATTTGATGGCAGGAGCAGAATTTAATTCCTAGAGAAATGTCATTTTGCTTACCTTTTGATGCGTTTTCCGATCATCGCCTTTACTTAGACCCCTTTCCTGATAAAATCACAGGCAATTAAATTATTTAGCACACTCTAATGCGGCAGTTGCACAACAGCCAATAAGGTCCACCGGACCATTCAAAGTAGTTCATTGAGTACCGCTGTATCCAAATCTATCCCACAGCTCCATATGGGTGACCGAGAGGCTTACTAAACGTTCAAAAACCGTTTTGAATGAGGTTAGTGGGTACTCGCATGTAAGATTGAGAGCAGCTTCGGTTGCTCTGTTACTCCAGAAGATTCAGCAAAACTCTGTTCCGGCGGAGCGCTTTTTTTTGGCGCTCCCCGTTGTTTCCGGTGGGAAAGGCTTTGACCGGCCCTCCTGCTTCACACCCGTTTTTCTAAGGAGAAACACACCATGGTCAAATCACTGAAACCGGCGGCTGAAAGCACCGACTACTACGACAAGTTGGTCGACGATGTACTTGGAAGCCGCGCGCACAAGAAGGAACTCGGTGAATTCCTGGGTCTGGTCGACGTCGCCCGTCAGAAGGACATCGACCTGATGGCCGCCAAAGCGAAAGCGGCGACGGCACAGGAAGAGTTCGACAAGGCGAAGGCGGAGGCTGAGAAGGCTGAAGCCGACGGCGCGGCTGACAAGGATGCGAAGAAGACCGCAGCCGACGCGGCCAAGTCGAAGCTGTCGAACTGCACGAAGGGCGTCGAGACTGCTCAGAAGGCTTTCGATGCCGCAATCGCTGCGGATGGCGTCAAGGGCTTCTTTTTGATGCTCAAGGACTTCAGCCAGGATGGCAAGATCTCCCGCCAGGAGGCAAAAGGTCTGGCGACGGAATTGCCGGAAAGCGCTGCCGCTCCACGCTTCGTTGCACGCGTGGGTGCTGCTGTCGTCCCGACGCGCCAGTCGGTGGTCTACGCGATCATCGTCGGTCTGTTGGTGGCTGGTCTGTTCATCGCATTCGGTGGATACAAGGCCGGAACCGCGACGCAGAAGGCAGCCGACGCGGAAGTCGTTACCCGCGCCGAAGTGGCATCCAAGGCCTATGAACACGTGGTCGCAGCCAACAAGTCGTGGCGCGCTGCTGTTGAAGCTACTGACGAGGCGACTCGACAGCAGCACATCAACGCGGCGCTCGCGGCGGAAGGCCAGGCGGCAAACGTGTTCACCAACCAGAAGTAACGAACTGGTTGGGTGAGCTGGAACAACACGGGTGCGATTAAAACCAAACCCGTGTGATTGAAACAGAAGGAGAAACGAGAAGTCTTGCATGCAAAGTCCATACAAGGCTGCAAGCTTCTCGGTCTCCTTCTTTTCAATTCAATGAGAGAATGTTTCGAATGAATGGCGAATAGATAACATTTTCGCTTTCCTCAAGAATTGAACCCCAGGGAGCTTTACAAAAGCAGAATAACTGATAAAATCACTCGCTAATTGGTCGAGATAAATGCAACATTGCCCACATTAGGGCGAACAACAGCGTAAGGAGCACCATTAGGTGATTCTTACAGGAATGAGAACGAATTAAACGGAAGTACGAGGTACATCATGGGTTTGTTTGGCTGTAGACGCAGCAGTAACAACAACAACAACAATTACCAGGGCCAGGGCCAAGGCCAGGGCCAGCGGCGCGGCGGATTCTTTCGACGCCGACAATGCCAGCAGCCAACGACGTATCAACCCTGCCAGACGAATACCCGTCGAATCTTTCGTCGACGAAGCGTGGTTCAAGGGAATGGCCAACCGTATTGCCCCCCAGCTCAGCGGTACGCCCCCAGCCAGCACTCCCAAGGGCAACCTTTTTGCCCGCCAGCTGTTGTCACCCGGGGCGGCACCTCTCAACAACAGACTCCCAGTCAAAAACCGAATCCAGGTTTGAGTGGAGATCCGAGTACTCTTACTCAGCTGAGAGATAAACTCGATCCGAAATTTAATGCCATCAAGAAAGGGCAAACAGTAGACGGCATAAAGGCCACGAAAACAACTGTTAGTTTTACTTCCTCAGATCCACAGATTCGTCTCGGCTACGCTCGGACCAATGGCACGATCAGCACAGGAGGTAGTTTCACAACTCTAAGGGGAAGAGATCAGTTCGGGCGAGAAACTCGGACAACTGCCATCGGCGGTGGTGACCCCTACCGAGTTGACGTTACACATAATTCTGATGGGACTTTTACCCACACGATAACCTTGAAAGATGATGTCGAAAAACTTCGCCTCGATTTTAGAGATACCTCCGGTCAAGAACGCAGCTTTCTATTGGATGTAGATTCGCTTGCGGATGCCGCTCAGGCTAGTTCCAATACACCTCCTGCGGGACAGACAACAACACCTCCTCCGGGACAGACAACAACACCTCCGCCGGGACAGACGACAACTCCTCCTCCGGGACAGACTACAACTCCTCCTCCGGGACAGACAACAACTCCTCCTCCGGGACAGACACCAACTCCTCCTCCGGGACAGAC
>CBDUGV010000178.1:0-9217 GCA_965366815.1 uncultured Bdellovibrionales bacterium
CAGGGTCACCATTTCGTCTATCGATCGCTCACGCACTTCAACGGCACTACCCTCGCTTCGCGTTACGACATACAAACCATCGAGGCGACAGCTTGAAATAACTTCGGTCCCAGGTAACGCCTTCTCAAGGCTGATATTCCACGTTACATCGGCGTATCCACCAGTCATTTTAAGGAGCGCCGTACGCCAAATAACCTGCCAGCGGTCTACCGTTGAAAGATTTGCGGCCACCTCCGGATTCATTTCTAGATTGTGTCGATGAAACCGAAACGGCGTGACATAGCTCCAAACAGTTCCGTCTTTCAGAATGGAATATTCATCACTGCAAAAGGGCTTCCCCATTGCAAGCCATGTTAGCAATGATGTGGTCTTTCCAGTCGACGGACAGGCCGCAAGCACAACTCCGGAAGAGTCATCAGCAAGGCATGAAGAATGAATCATTGCATAACCAGCAAGAGTCATTTTCAATCTGATTATGGTTTCACAGAACCAACGGGCAAGGATAATGTTGGCCGGAAGATTTCCATACACCTGAACTTTTGTTGTTTCCGCATCGAGCCCCACAATCTTGATCTTCCAACGAGCAACTTTATAGCTATCCTCGGCGTAGAGACAGTCCTCTGACACAGTAAACTTTTTGTTTACGGTAATCGCATTCGTCGGCGGACTGTATTGAAAATCGTTCACTACGACTTCAATCGCAAGCGGACCTTCTGGGCGATTGGGCACTTGAAAAAAAGCAAACTCACTGAGATAGCGAGCAACTCGAGAGGGCTCACCTTCGACAGAAAACGAAAAAAAGTCGTGCAGCTGAAAATAATATCTGGGCATAGGGAATACTAGCTCTAAGTCCTGGAGTAGATTACACTTCTTCAGATGTTTGCAGTACCGAAGCGGTGCGTAAACGAACTTATTTAATTCCGCAGACTATCGTGCGGGAATCACAAAACTTACATCGCTCATTGAGCTCGGTTCATCGCAACAAGATGAGAATACTCTTCATAAATCCGCCTTTTCGCGGACAAAGACTTTCACGCTCACAACGAAGCCCCGGTGTCATCAAGTCGGGTACGATGTACTACCCGTATTGGCTGGCCCACGCGGCAGCCCTCTGTGAAGAGAAGGGGCATACGATTTGGCTCTATGATTGCCCCGCCGATGGCATTGGCCGAGACGAGCTTCTCGATCGGACCCGGGACTTTAAGCCTGATGTAGTAGTCTCCGAAAGCAGCACACCGAGTTACTACCGCGACCTTGAAACTATTCAGCTACTAAAAGAAACCTATCCAAAGGCGAAGTATTGCCTAGTCGGCACTCATGCGACTTCAGAGTGGTCCGAGAGTTTGGAAAAATGTGATGCGCTAGACTATGTCGCTATTGGTGAATACGATCATACGATTCTCGATCTCGCCGATGCACTTGACAGTTCGAGCCCCGATATCGAAAAGATTCCAGCCCTCGCTTCCCGCGATAGCAGTGGGACCCCTCGAAGAGGTATGGCGCGGCTTCCGATTACCGACATGGATAGCCTTCCTTGGATTGCCCCGATCTATAAGCGGTTTCTGACGGCTGAGAACTATCTCTTTACTCTGGCACAACAACCGATGGTGATGCTTATCGGTGGCAGAGGCTGTACCGCCCGTTGCTTTTTCTGTGTATACCCACAATTGATGCATGGGCATACCTACCGAACCAGAAGCCCCGAGCACCTCGTCGGAGAGATGAAGTGGATTCAAGAGAATATGCCAGAGGTGAAAGAAATTGTTTTTGAAGACGACACCTTTACTTCGGATCGACCGCGAGCCCGCGAGATTGCCCGACAGGTAAAAGAGCAAGGCGTTCGCCTCCCTTTCTTCGCTAATATTCGAACGAACGTTGACTACGAAACTCTAGCTGCTCTCCATGAAAGTGGCTTGCGAGAATGTGCGACCGGTTTTGAATCAGGAGACAACTTGATTCTCGCCAACATGCGTAAGGGTCAAAACGTTGAAATGCAACATCGCTTTATGGAGAACTGTAGAAAGATTGGCATCCTCGTCCATGGCTGTTTTATGGTCGGCTTTCCAGGAGAAACAAAAGAAACGCTGCAAAAGACACTCGACCTCTCGCTGAAGCTGAATCCAGATAGTGCTCAGTTCTACCCGGTCATGCCGTATCCCGGTACTGGCGCCTACCAATGGGCGAAAGATAACAACTATTTAGCAACTGAAAATTTTGAAGAGTGGCTTACAGAAGAAGGGGGCCATCGTTGCGTTCTAAACCTACCCGACTTGCCGCCAGAGGAGCTCGAACAATTTTGTGAGCGAGCCTTTCGAACCTTTCATTTCCGACCATCATATATGCTTCGTAAACTTTTGCAGCTAGTACGTGAGCCCCGGGAAGGGCTTCGTTCTCTCAATGCTGGCCTCAATTACATCTACTATCTCTTTACCGACAAGCGGGAGAAAGAAAAGCCCTTCTCGGTTCCTGCTATTGAAGGCGGTGAGCAGCAGAGTGAAAGTCGCATTCGCGTCCCACATGGGCGAATGGAACGAATGGAGAAGATCGCTAAGAAAGCGTCAAAAGAAGGAGTGGCTACGGACAACTGTCAAGTGAATTCCGCCTTAGTTGAAGCCGAAGAACACTCTCGACGTTAATTTCTGTTGTCAACTCGTGACACGGCGAGTTTTAAAATTCTCAAATAGTTTTGGCACAACAATTGATTAGCGCGGTCGTTCGCCGTACTCTATCCAGAAGCAGAACTTTTCGTTGGAATGCATGCGGTATGGTGCTTTGGGGATCGATTTTTGCCTATTTGTTACACACGTAACTGAACTTTATTAATTAGCCATGGCTCAGCGGAACGGCCTCGTTTAAGAGGAGTTACTACTCTATTTTTTGTGGCAAACTAGACAATACGTATCTCTACTAGGACCCTACTGAGCGTCCGACTTCGATCTTTTCCTCGATATGTCGGGTAGGTGTGGCTAAGGTTTGATTAGCATTGCTAATCAGAAGGTTACGTTTATCCGACAGCGGTTCCACTTCTCTTCTCTACTCTTCTCACTTCCAAACTGTTTCATTTCACCATCTCGGGAATCTATTACCCGGAAAGGCGCCATCATGGCTACGACACAACAGACGGATTTGGGTGCTCAGAGGCGCCCAATCGAAGAACAGGCCGAACCTGCTGTGGAAACTTCACAGCAGTTCACAGCAACAGAAGTAGGGTTGGCCGTCGCCGCGGCTATAACCCAAAGCGGTGCAGGAAGCCTCGCTGTCAGTCAGAGTCCCAATGGGTCACGGGAGGACCCTTTGCTGGAAACCATCCATGACCTCCAGACGCAACTCGCTGAGCAAAAAGTTGAGCTCGACAAAACCCGTCGCAAGCACAGTCGTCAACGAAAGTTGATGTTCCTGGGCTGGGTGATCTCGATGGTTTCCGCGTATTGGTATCTCATCGACCCAATGTGGCAACGCGAAGTTGTGCATCCTGTTCGATACCAGAAAGGTGAACAGGCTCACAACATTGCATTGCAGCAGTTGGAGGCAAGTATGCTCGCCCACGAGACGGTCCAAAAGAAGTTGACCGAATATCGTGCGGCGAAGGATCCTTCAGACATGAGCGCAACGGAACGTCGTGAATACGAGCAATGGATCGCTCGAACGACGACCCAAGTAGACAAGTTGGCGGCAACTGTCTCACTCAACAAATCGAAAATCGCAGCGTACCGCAAAAAGTACCTCGACCCATCGATTACCGCTGAAGCCTACATTCAGCAGTCTAACTATGCTCAGCCAGTGAGATTGGCGGGCAATTAGACTCACGGATGAAGATTGGTGTAGCCGGCGACAATCCAATCAAGGCAGCTATCAGCGCGAGGCTCTAGGGGACTAGAGAACAATTGCCGGGTTCAGACAATGCCACACTGAACCCGGCAACCTCATATTGTGTAGATGTCCCCGCATGGGTCTAGCACCGAGACTGACTGTAATCGGTCGCGGGCTGGTCCCCTGAGCCTTAGGCCGCTGGCCTACAAGGTTATCTCAATTCCACATACTCTTTACCCCGAAGGGAGGTGGGTCGTGAAATACCCCACTCTGCTGTACGCCGGATTCATGGACGCGAATCCGACGGTCCTCCAATGCTTCAGCAATGCGCTGATGCACCGGGGACTTCACACGGAAGTACACGCCTTGAAGGATCAAGCAACGTACAAGCAACTCGCAAGTGCGGATTGCTTTGACATTCTCGAGCACACCAAGCAAGAGGTTCGCGATTGGATCGATCGACACCCCGACCAACAGGTTGCGCTGTTTGGTCACTCATTGGGTGGCGTGTTCGTTCTCCTTGCAGCACTCCAGCTTCAATCCGAGGAGAAATACAAAGGCAAGATTGCACTGTGTGGATCCTATGCAATCGCCGCTCGATTGCGACTCTGGCTGTTTCTCCTGGCCTTGCTCCCAGGCTTGACCGTCTGGTTGCTGTCGCTGATCCCGTTTCTTGGTCGAGCATTTCGCTACATCCCAGTTCCCGCACCTGCTGCAGTTCGCGGCAAGACGCTCTCCTGGATTCCGTTTGGCGCAGTCCCAATGATTCTCTGCGCACAATGGGAGCTCTGGAGGGAAACGAAGAAGTGGCGAAAGAAGGAACTACCGTTTGGGTGCAAGCTCATCTACGGCAATTCCCGCGATGTAATTGTTGCGCCTGCGCGCGGCTTGTTGCGTCGACTCAAGTGCAAGCCGCAGTTCGTGCCGTATGGCCATGATGTGCCTGTTGGAAACTGCGTGTTACTCGACAGCGAAGTTGAACTCGGTTTCCACGACTTCATGGAAAATGTTTCCCTTGCCTTGGAGGAGGCTGCCTGATGGCAAGAGATATGGAAGGAAGTGGTTCTCTCTGGTCCCCCTTGCTCTACACAAGAGGGAGTCCGGGGCGGTTTACAACTGTTTCGGGCTCAGGGACCAGAAGAAAAACTTTGTAATCCCCCCGCCTTAGCGCCTGCATCCTAACAATAGTGGGTAGAACCAAACCCTCAATAGGCATATAATCGCCTAATATCGTTCAAGATTTTAAGAGCAACCGGCAAGTAGCTATGTCTGAACCAGCAGATACTCAGCCTCAAGCTCCAGAAAACCGCAGCACGTCTCCGGAATTCTCGATGAGCTCGATTCGCGCGATAATGAGGGCAAGTACCCTTGGCCCCAGTGCCGTACTGGGCCCGGGACTACTGGCAATGCTTGCCGCCTTGTTCGAAGGCTTTGGTACTGGGTTGCTGATCCCCTTTCTCAAAGGATTCATTGACGGCGATTTCGCTTTTCTGCGCGAACGGCGGATGGGACGTCTCGTTCTGGATTTCCTTCCGGACAATGTGCAAAACGATAACAAAGCGCTCTTTTTACTCATTCTGAGCGCGGTCATTCTCACCACCTTGATACGTATCTGGTTGAGTTACAAATCAAACATACTGTTCGCAGAACGCACACGGTATGGCTTGCACAAGCTTCGCTGCAATTTATTTGACCGCTTGATGCTTTTCGGTAAGTCGTTTTTTGATCAGAGCAAACTGGGAGAATTAGCCAATACTGTCCTGAAAGTCACTGAACAAATCACCCATTACGCCAACATACTTCATTCTGTTGTGCTCAATTTCTTCATGCTGATCGCCTATGTCACCTTGATGTGTTTTATATCTTGGGAACTCGTACTGCTCGTCATTGCACTCGTGCCAGTGTATTACTTTTCCACATCGCGCTCCATCCGCAACCTACAACGCTCGGCTACAGAGTATGGAACACATGAGAGCAAACTCTCGAACTTCTTCTACGATATTGTCGGTAATGTTGAATTGGTCACGCTAAAAGGCAGGCAAAAGCAAGAGAGTGAAGAGTTTGCTGCCGGAAGCAACGCAAGCTATGTATCGAGCTACCGACAAGACTCAGATTACCTTCTCCTTGGCCCCATCCAAGAACTCGCAGCCCTAGGTGCTGCAATCGTAATGACCATATTTATTTTCTTCGTTCTCATTCACCAACCTGCGCGTGACGTCTCCGGCTTGCTCGTCTTCCTCTATCTACTAAAGCGCTCCACCACAACGATGCGAGCCCTCGGTGACGTGCGAGGCATGCTGGCGCAAGTCAGCGGCTTTGGCGCTGATGTTGCTGCTCTTCTCGATCCTGAGCTCGATCGCCATATAATACCAAACGGTCAAACCACGTTTCCTGGGCTCGTCTCTGAAATCAGTGTGGAGCACCTCACCTTTTCCTATGATAATGGAGTTACCGTTTTAAAAGACGTTTCGGCAACCTTCGAGCACGGCAAACTCACAGCGCTTGTCGGCCCTAGTGGGAGCGGCAAAACAACACTCGTGAATATCCTGCTCCGTTTATATGATTGCCCACCAGGTACTGTATATGTCGATGGAGTCGATATAAGAGAATTCGATCAGAATTCGCTTCGCTCAAGAATCGCACTTGTAAGTCAGAACACGAGTTTGTTTAATGGCTCACTCCGTTCCAACTTGGCGTATGGTCTAACAGACGTCTCAGATGAACAACTCATGGAAGCCCTTCAAAAAGCTCATCTGGACGAATTTGTCTCGAGCATTCCTGAAGGACTCGATACGGTCTTGGGGGATCGAGGTGTTCGACTCTCTGGCGGGCAAAAGCAACGTCTCTCAATAGCTCGAGCAATACTCACTGAGCCAGAGCTACTCATCCTCGATGAAGCCACGAGTTCACTCGATGCCACAACGGAGCGTTACGTCCAAGAGGCGCTCGATCAGATTCTTCCCGGTAGAACGGCGATTGTTATTGCACACCGATTTTCTACCTTGCAAAACGCCGATAAAATAATAACGCTCTCCAACGGTGAAGTAGTTGAAACTGGGGCTCTCAAGGAGTTGTTGGATTCGAACGGCCTGTTCTCGACACTTTGGAAGGACCAAGAGCTTTTTTGCTAGACTCTCACCGCCTACCAGTGAAGTAGCTGGTCACCATTGACGACAAATCTCTTTTTCGAAGAATTCGCAGGCTGAAACTAGGCTCGGCCCCATTTTGGAAGGAGTTCTTCTTCAATGTCGGAAAGGAATCGAGCAACATCGTCATGCCCATCTTCTTGTGCATGACGCTTTGCATTCCAGCCACCATCTTCTTCCACATCGATGGCCGCACCGTGTTCAATGAGATCCTTAACAACATCAAGATGTCCACCACTTGCTGCAAACATCAGAGCAGTCGCACCGCGTGGACCGCGAGCGTTTGGGTCGGCACCTTCGTCAAGCATTGCCCGAACTGCGGACTTGCGCCCAAAAGCTGAAGCACGCATTAGGCCGGTGAAAACTGAAGTAGTGCTACGACTGTTGGCCATAGGAATCCTCCTTCTGCTACTCGGTTCATACCTTCCACAGACCTCTCAAAAAAACCAACCGAATATTTGGAAATGCCCCTCTGAAGCTTCTTCTTAATGATAGCATTTGCCAGTTTTATAAATCTATTTATTTTTCCTCTTGTATTAAACTATATTCTACTGGCTATTTTTCTTCACAGTTCCAATGTGTTACGAGCATGGCGGACTACGGCCAACCCCCTATTCTCGGCTTTTTTTATATTTTATTGCAGCGCCAATTCTAAAGTTCTCGGCAGAGCCGGACGATTCAAATTTGAGTAGTCTCAGCAAGAGGAAGGGGGTTCTTCGATCTAATTGTTTGAGATTCGGCCTAAAGGTTAATGTCGGTGATAGTTCCTGACTCATACACGCAGGAGAAGGTTTTATGGGGCGACCATTCTATTCCAACGAAGTTGATGATCCTGATTTGGATTGGCTAGTAAGTAATTTTCTCTATGAGAGACCTGACTTTCTACCAGTCGAAGCGGGTTCTTTACCACTGGTACTTATCCCGTATACCGACGACACCCTCGTCGAGATCGACGAGGATGAGTCGGATGCCCCGTTTACACTCGGGGAGTAGGTTCTCTTAGAGTTCCTGGCGAATTGTTTCAATCCGCTGTTCAACTAGGCTCTGGTATTCGGCCAGCTGTTCCTTGGTTTGCGCTTCAAATCGCATGACCAAAGCGGGCTGCGTATTCGAAGCACGCACTAAACCCCAACCATCGGAAAAGGTAATCCGAGCACCGTCGAGCGTATTCACTTCGTATTCCGGAAACGCTGATTTCGCTTTGTCGACTACGGCGAACTTCACATCATCTGGACAATCGAGACGGATCTCCGGAGTAGAGACTGATTTTGGAATATCGCTTAGCAATTCACTGATGGTTGCTTCAGTGCTGCTTAGAATCTCGACAAGACGCGCCGATGCGTGCATTGCATCATCGAAACCGTAATACCGATGAGCAAAGAAGATATGTCCACTCATTTCTCCGGCAAGATGCGCGTCCAACTCCTTGAGCTTCGCTTTGATCAAACTATGCCCTGTCTTTGCCATAACCGTCTCAGCGCCAAGAGCTTTGAGCTGATCAAAGAATATCTGTGAGCATTTTACATCAGCGATAATTATCGGATTCTCCACCTCCTTCAAGAGCTGTATCCCATAGAGGATAAGCAGCATGTCACCGAAGACGACTTCTCCTCTCTCATCGACGACACCGATGCGATCCGCATCACCATCCCAGGCAATTCCCACATCAGCCTTCTCATCCACGACTCGCTTTCTCAATTCGGCAATATTGACCAATACGGTGGGGTCTGGGTGATGGTTCGGAAAACGGCCATCAGGATCGCAGTAGAGTTCAATTACTTCACAACCTAACTGTCTGAGCACTTCAGGTGCCACCATGCCGCCAACACCGTTACCCGCATCTACGACTACCTTGAGCTTTTTCGAACCCATGTGTGGCCGAGACCGTTCGACTAACTCGGCGATAAATGCGGCATTTGCATCGTACTCGCTTACTTCCATACCCTCGATAGCAATAGCGTCTTCCTGCTCGGCAAGTTCAAAGGTTTTCTTCTTGAGTACCTGAATATACTCTCCACTGAGCGTCTGCTTCCCAATCATCATCTTGAAGCCGTTTTGATCCGCTGGGTTGTGGCTCCCAGTTACCTGTATACCGCCATGCACATCTTGGTTGAACACCGAAAAATACAACTGTGGGGTCGGTCCCATGCCGCAATCGACGACATGAACGCCACCCTCACAAAGTCCGCGAATCAGCGCCGACTTCAATTTATCGCCGGTCAATCGGCAATCGTACCCGACTGCCACTTTCAAATCGCTTC
>CBDUGV010000179.1:0-9185 GCA_965366815.1 uncultured Bdellovibrionales bacterium
AGATTTCCCTTAGGTACATACAGTAGTCAAACCTCGGAAGCCAATCGACTAATGAATGACTTTGAGTCGTATCTTCACGACTCTCAACAGGACACCTTTAGTCACAGTTGGCCTAAACCTTAGTGTATTGCACGTTCGTATCTAGGTGGTTCGTTTGCGACATATTGTGATTCTCTTTATTTTCCTTTCAATACTACTAGGCCTATCTAGCTCGGCCTATTCCGAGTCGCCAATCGCCAATCCCCCGAAACCTTCGGAGTTGAAAGACTGGAACAAAAAATGGTCCCATTGCAGCACTGACCAAAATTGCAAGCTCGTCGCTTATGGACCTGCTTGCTACTGGTTGGGGGCGATCAACCAAGACTTTGAAAAAGAGGCAAAGCGGTTTTTCGACAAACTGTATGGGGAAGATTGCAAGGTTTCGCTTCTTGACCGAATATGGGTATCTACAGAATGCCGAGAGCAGGTTTGTGGCATTCGATAAGTATACGCCAATCTGACATCGGGGGCTTTCTTGATACCCTCACATCAGCGGTGCTAAACTTCTCGCCAAGAGTCGGCATCGGCTTGTTCAGAAACTGTACATAACCCAAGGAGTTCATGCGATTCCTATTCAGACTACTCCCCACAACGTTAACGGTATTCTTCCTTGCAGTTGCGCAAGACGCAGGTGCCCAGAACCCAGCAGTTAAGATTGGCTACATAACTGACCTGTCTGGAAAAGCGGCGTTCTGGGGAACTCAATCATCGTTCGGTGCAGAACTGGCGGCAGAGGAGTTTAGAACTCGAGGGCGCGACGTGCAGATTGTTGTAGGCGATAGCCGCCTTGATACGAAAACAGCGATCACCGAAGCGCAGCAGATGGTTCACTTCCGAAAAGTCGATGCAGTAATGAACGATTTTACTCCTACTTCGATTGCCGCCTCGGCAGTCGTAAAACGCGCGAAGAAACTATATGTGTATCTGGCTCCTGCCGTTTCCATTCTCGAATCGAATCCATATGCTTTTAAGAGCTTCCTGGATTATAAGGATGGTTGTCATACCGTAGCAAGATTTTGGAAGTCAAAGGGTATTACAAAAACGGCTAATCTGAAACTGAATACGGAATTTGGCGAACTTTGCCTTGAAGGAAGTAAGAAAGTTTTTCCTGACATTGTAGTTGTAGATTATGACTCAGCTCAAAATTTGAAAACTGAGCTGCTGAAATTGCAGAACCAAGGCGTGCAGGCAATTTTTCAGACCGCATATGAAATTGACATGCTTCATCGACTTAGATCAATGTCAGAGCTGGGATATGCAGTCCCAGTCGGCGGGCCAGAGCCATTGGTTACTGAACTTGTAGTTCGTGAACAAGCTTCGAATCTCAACAACTCAACAGTGTTTGGATATCCACCGGTCTCGGACGCCTTTCTCACAAAGGTCAAAACCAAAGATCCAGAAAGAACTATGACCGGCATTGAGGCCGCAGCACTCGCCTACACCCACGTCCGACAGATTGTCGCAGCTATTTCAGCCTGTCCAGCTGAAGATATTGATTGCCAGGTACAGGAGATGGAAGCTCAGCCGGAGGATTCAGTAATTGGCTTTAAAGGCTGGAAGTTGCGCTCTGCAAACTTCGATTTCACCCTTCGAGTTTGGAAGGATGGGCGGTTTATCGATTCAACCGCTGTAGGTGATTTGAGCAATTGATAGAACTCCAAACATTCCCTGACTCTGAATACAATTCAATATGGGAACTTTTCTACAACTCGTTGCTGTCACCACTCTCTTGCTTGGAGCCGGGATGCCCAGGTATCAATATCTCAGTGCGTTTATAGCGATGTACGACCACAGTATCAGCAATAAAATCATGCACAGCTCGGTGTTTAGAGTTCATATAAAACACCAAAATTTGTAGTAGACACCAGCCAATCGCCGTCCACTCAGACACTTCGGCCCATGCAGGAGTCAGGCCTTCCGCAATCTCTCTTTGCTCCAAGATGGTAAGCGCTCGCGAAGAATCCGCCAGAGATGCAAATGCAGCAACCCCACCTAATGCAGCGACAATGGAGAATAAAAAATCTATTAGCTGACGATATATAGCCTGTTTCATAGAAATCGCATCGCCCTCAGGAGTGAGCACTGCGATTCCACAAATAAGTTTTCCAGGTGTAGCACCAAACCGTGTATGGAAATAGACCCGATAGAGATTTCCGAGCAAGGCTACAGCCAAAAAAGAAAGTGCCACAAGCGCCGTCTGAAACGACATCGCCAAATAACTCAAAATGCTTAATGGACTGAGAATCACCAAATCGATAAATACTGCCCTGGCCCTGGGAGAGAATCCTGCGTACTGAAACGGTGCTGTAAGCGGTTCCGAAGTAACACCGCTGCGAAAAACAGTTACAGCTCTATAGACAAAATAGAGCACTAGAATGAGAAAGCCTGAGACTATCAGATACAGAACGCGAGAGTGGTCAGCCGTATCTTTCCGATAACTGCGCTGGAACTCTTTCTTGCCTTCTTCAGACGCAAACCGCAACGGAATGGCCCAGGTTGCTTTATTTTCCTCCCACCATTTCTGCCACGGCTCTTCGGCCACCGGGAAATCTTGCCCAGTGATGCTACTTAAGAGCGCCACCTGTTGGTCGGCAAAAGTCGCAAGACGATTACCATCGGAAAGCTCTTCTATGAGGATGGTAATCGCTTCCTTATCACCCAAGTTCAGCAATCTAAACGCGAGTAAACCACAATCATAGTTACAGCTTTTTAAGCAACTACGAAGCGGTTCAAGTGCGTCTGGGGTAGTCGCTTCTACTAGCTTCCTACAGGCTGTATAGGGGAGGTATTCCGCAAGCCCTGACTCAATAAAAACGGGAATGAGTTTCTCAATGTCATAATGTGCTAGCGTTTCAGCTGCCAGATTTCCTGCTTCATTCTCCCAAGAACCCTTCCCTTTTGACGTAAGCAATTGTTCTACAAGAAACGAATTACTATCGAGTGTATCTGGAAGTATGTCATGATGTGCTAGAGCATGTGCACCAGCAAGTCTACTCCATACATCTTCTCGCTCATAAAGCTCTTGGGCTATCTTTGCCGCTTCCGGAGTTTTGTAACTACCCAATACATCGCTAATGCGCGATGCATTGGCGGAAGTCATTTCGCTAAACCCCTTTGACTCAGAAACGAGTAGTGGAAGTAGCTCTGGACCGATTCGTTGAGCCGATGTCTGCGACTTAAAGGCGTATTTATCATCAGGTGAGACAACCTCGCGCGCGATATACTTTACGCGAAGGTCAGTGTAACCCCAATACGCTATGGCGTAGATCAATGCCAAAACTAGGAACGCAATAGAAAGGCGAGTAGATTCACTCTTCATGAGGAGATTCTTTCGGCTTTTAGATTCTTAGTCAAGCTCTTACTCCCCAATGTATACTGTTCTATAGGCAGTTACTATCTTTGCTTGCGTGACAATATGATGGATAGGATACGACCACTTGCCAAAACCTGGAGGACGCGAAGAAACTTCAACCTCGAACTACCGCAATGGACACCTAATTCGATAGAGTATCCGAAAGTTGAAATTCAGAGATCTGCACGTAGTTCAAATCCGAACTATCGATAAGCAGGTATGGAATCTCTCGTCGTTCCAGTTCAGCCATCCAGGCTTGATACAACGCTAGCAAATCGACCTCCTCTAAAACCCAGACCCAACGTTCCGAATCATATACATTCATGCTTAGATTCGTGACCACTTGCTCAACCCACTGTCGAGTCCTTGCTCGCTCAATTAGAGTGTTCTTGCTGCAAACAAGAACGACTGCGCGAAAGGCTTCCGCAGATTGAATGATGTGGTTCCAAAATTCGCAAGAGTCAAATAGATCTGCAATCGCTTCAAAACTGTTTCCCGGGGTGGTATTGAATAGGTTGTAATGAACGAAACAGGGCTCATC
This sequence comes from uncultured Bdellovibrionales bacterium, assembly GCA_965366815.1. GTDB lineage: Bacteria > Bdellovibrionota_C > UBA2361 > SZUA-149 > SZUA-149 > CBDUGV01. The sequence continues at coordinate 3,933 of CBDUGV010000179.1, forward strand.
GCGCTTCTGTGGTTCTTCTCTGAAGCTCGTTCCAAACAAAACAGGCGGGACCGCTTCGGCTTTCATTGAAGCTCGAACACGGGAAAGATAAGTACTCTTTCCAGCACAAGTCGGCCCAAGGACGATACACCACTGGTTGTTTACACTAGGCTCAGCGAAACAGTGAGTTGGATCTATTGAAGAAGCCAGTTCACTTGGAGCATGTTCCACTTTGCCCTCCGGACTCTGCGTACGGTTAGCGGGAGTCTCGCCGTAAGTAGCCCCACAGGCAAAACTTTTCGGTCGATAGTATCCTCTCAGATGATTGAGTTCCCATTCTCTCTGCCTCGCCCGATCTTCTTTGAGAGACTCCGCCTCATTTGTATCCTGGCGATACTGCTGGAAGGTGCCCTCGCCTAGAAGCCGGATCGCTTTTAAATGATTGTCTTGCAAAGCCCGGGTAAAGAAATCGCTATTTCCAAAACCTCCACCCTCGGAGCTAAACGCCGTATCGTATCCCCCAAGGCGGATGAAGTCTTCGCGTCGAAGAAAGAACATCTCTGATTTCGTGCAGGGGCCATACCAGTCCGTAGCCGTCCTTCGACTTGGACTCGAAGCCTCGAACAAGCCATAGCCATCCGCTTTCCAACTGATCTGCGATAATAGCTTCTGCTCCTCCCGCTCATCGTAACTAATGCTCGCGGAGCCTTGCTTCTGGCCAGGACCGAGTTTCCAGCCCAGGGAATAGACAAAAGGATTTGCAGTAGAGAGAAGAGCATCTAATCCAGAGCGGATCATACCGGGAGAATGAAGGCAGCCTCCGTTAAAGGCAATAGCTATGTATTCGCTCTTTAGCCACTCCACCGTCCTATTGATCGCCCAGAATGGGGAAGCAGCGAGCTGGGTCTCGTTGTGAAGAAATACGTTGGCACCAATGTCATCGAGCTTCTCCACGTCAAAGCTCCTCTCAGTCCCATTGTCGATCGCTATCACCTGATACTCGGACTCGAGCACATCGCGTTGATACTGAGTACTGAGGGAGTAGAGCGTGTTTGATGCCTCGCGAGACATGTTGTGAAGCAGAACAATTACACTCAATTGATTCATCAGGAGTTCGAACAAATAGCCATTGCTTGAAATGGCGCGAAATCCTTTATAGAACGAAAATAGAGTCGCGCATTACACAAAGAAGTACTCTCTAGTTAACGAATGAAACTAAAATAAGCAATGCACCGCCTTGCGCTACATTGAGTCGACTTACAAGGGAGTGAGTACTCTTCGATTGATTCTTTCCTCTTACTCTCGTTTAACGATTACATAGCCATATTTGCCCTCTTTCTCTAGAACGAGATGCGCATTATCGACTATTATAACCGGCTGCCAACCTCCGAGCTTTTCGTGAAGCGGACTACAGCAATCCTCAATCGGTTGATGAAAGACGAGAGGGATTCCATCTTCGTTGCCAATGTAGAGCATACCCTTTTCTCGTCCTTTCACCCATCTCAAATCTATTTCGCCAATCGGCATGACGAATTCCTTCTTTGGGTATTTCAGCGCCTCGAAGTATTGTTCAGTCGAGTCTCCTCGATGTGAGATGCTTGATGAAGGAGAATTGACCAGCAAGACTCCTTTCGCATGTGACATATCGAGCAGTCCTGGCGCAGAGACAATAGTCGATTTTGCGTGAGAAATATGCATTAGATTCCCACTAAAAACGAGACTCCGCGTTGGCGCAGTTTTGAGCTTTGCAACTCGTTCCTTCTCGGCTGGCGTCGCGTACTGTGCTCCGCTGTTTCCCTCGTGCGAAATATCGACAAAGTACCCGGCAAGAATAATGTTGTTACTCCCATGCGAGAGTTCAACCCCACCGCGGGCAATGATTATCGAATTGTTGGCGTAAGAAATATCTAGATGACCATCGGCAATTACCACAGACGAGCGTATCCGTGTAATGCTGCCACTGCCACCAATTAACAGTATTCCAAAACCACTCTCTTTCTCAATGTTTCGAAATCTTGCATCCTGGGTTATCAAACCCTCCATCTGCACTGGAAGCGCGAGTGGCGCAACTGAAGCTTTCTCAGAAAGTTGTGCCAGCATTTTCCCAAGCGCCGAGACTATTCCCGATGCTCGTTTCACGGCATCCGGAGTGTCCCCAGGGCCAGTCACTGCGGGGACCGCCTCAAGAATGTCGCTAAAGGTTGCTTGAGGCTCCGCATGCGCTTGCACTGCAATTGCAGGAAGTAGGGCCAATGCGAAGGCTGTAATTGCATATCGTTTCATTGAGCTCTTGCCTAGGTTGATTGTCTCAATACTGCTTCTGGTAAGTCGACCATAGCTGGAAAAACCTTAATCGGCGAGGCGTTGGAAGGTAGTTTGCTTAGACTCACAACTGGTATACTTTAGACAAGTAAGGCAAGACAAATACCACAAATTCAAGTGACCTATCTCTTATGAGTAAGAAGTACCTGGCCTCGAATCGGCCATACGAAGTCAGTGATTTCGAGTCAAAGTTCATTGAACAGAACTCTCCTACGATAAAGGGCGAGAAGGTTTTGTTTCCCACACCTTCGATGAACCCAACCGAACGGGCGCGCTTGCGAACTATGCATCGCAACGAGCAACATCTGTATCGAGTCAAATCAGCGAAGACACAGGCACCGCTGATCTCGATTTACCCGCCAGAGACGAAATCACCCATCCTATCTCGGGATGATTGGTTTGCCGATGATTGGGATGCAATCGATTTTGGGAGCAGTTTCGATTTCTCCAGAGGTTTTTTTGAACAGTTTGCTGAATTGCAAGCAAGGATTCCACGCGCTGCTACTGTGACATTGAACAATGAGAACTGTGATTTCACTACGGGAACAGCGTTTTCGAAAGACTGCTATTTGATAAATTCCTCAGAACATTGTCGAGATTGTTACTACTCTAAGCTGCTACAAAACTGCACTGACGTTATCGATTCAGCCTATTGCTACGACTCTGAACTACTGTATGAATGCTTCAACGTTCGGAATTGCTATGACTGCCGCTGGCTCTACAATTCACAACAGTGTCAAAACTGTTGGTTTTCTGACGATCTGCGAAATTGTAGCAATTGCCTACTTTGCACAAACCTCGTGGGGCAGAAATACTGTATCCTCAATCAAAAAGTCTCTCGGGAAGAGTATGAAGAGCAGATACAACTGATTCTCTCGGATAGAAAAGAACTAGAACGCACGCTGGAGCAGTTTAAGAAAATCCGTGGGCAACGATACTATCGCTATGCTGAGATAGTAAATTGCGAGAACAGCAGTGGGGATTTTCTTCGAAATTCGAAGAATTGTCATAACTGCTATGACGTCGTTGATTGCCAAGACTGTTTACATGTACAGGTGGCGATCCAAGGTAACGATCTAGTCGATTGCTCAAATATGTATCTCAAACCAAGTCAGTCCTATCAAGTGCTTGGTACGATTGGCACCAGCAACGTACATTTTTCGCTATATGCATTTCACTCAAGCGATCTGTTGTATTGTGAGCAATGTTTCTCCTGCCAAAGTTGTTTTGCTTGCGTGGGCTTGCGAAACAAAAAGTATTGTGTGTTCAACCACCAGCTCGATCGCCAGACCTATGAATCAACTGTCCAACAGATAATTCACAAAATGCGAGAAACCGGAGAATGGGGCTCGTTTTTCCCAGCCAGGCTTTCGCCTTTTGCCTACAATACATCAGTTGCACAGGAATACTCGCCTGTAGAACGCAGCGAAGCGCTGGCCAAAAACTGGCGCTGGGAAGAACCGACTCCCAAGGATTATAAACCGGCAACCGCCAAGCCGCCGCAGCATATTTCTGAAACAACGGACGCGGTGAGAGAAGAACTTTTTGCTTGTGCCGAGTCAGGGAAAAACTATCGAATTCAAGCGGGAGAATTAGCACTCTACCGTAAGATGCAACTGCCTATTCCTCAGTTCTGCCCAGACGTTCGCTATAATCGACGGCTTGAAGCACGAAAATCTCGACAATTATGGGAGCGAGTCTGCTCCAAGTGTAACGTCGATCTTATCAGCCCCTTTGCCCCCGACAGCCAAGAGCGAGTGCTCTGCGAAAAAGACTACCTCGAATTGGTTTCTTAGCGAACGAACACTAGCTCTTCACCAAGATCCATCTCACAGGGAAGAGCGGTGTTGGCTAGTAGGAGCACGGCAATAGAATGCTGTCTGAGCTATTGCATTAGATAAGGAGTCAAACAAGCCTAGTCAAACTAGTTCGAATCTAGCTTCGTTTCATTCGAAAAATAGATTTCTCCCAGACAATCCTTCCGGAGCCGTCCGGCAGTATGTATAATCCACGTATCACTGGTTCTTTGTTGGGAGCGCACATGAGTTCGAAGTCATCAAGTCCACCTCATAGTCGAGGAGTCCTCGCTCTGCGGCATCTGGTATTCTGGCCTGGATTCGGACTGGAATTTTTCTCTCAACTAGTTGCGCTTCCGGCCGTTTGGTTTCTGCTAAAGAACGCCGTTCTGCATTTTGATACGTTCAACCCGACACACCCTGGACTTCCGTCACTCACGGAGTTTCTTCTTACCCTAGCCTTATACCTCCTCTCGTGTGTGCGATTGATCAGCGTTTTCGGTTATTGGAAGCTTTCGCCGAACCTTATGAAGATTTATTGTGTTTCCTCGATTATCTGGCTAGCTCAGAGTGGGCTACTGATGACAATATATTTCGATCATCAAACGATTTCCGGCGTTTTTACCAATGCACTCTTTTGGTTGCTCATCGCACACACCGCGATTGCGGTATATGTTCTGAGTGCGGTTTCTAAGGAAGAAAAAATTGAGTCAGCCAGCAAGGACTAGCACAGTACAGTTGATTTTTCATTCGCTCGCGGCCCTTGGGGCAGTAAGCAGCCTCATTGTTTCAGGTTGTCTCGCTTGGCGGGCGTTGAGAAATAGTTCTGGCCATACCGGTCTGCCAGTTCTTTGGGGAACTGTCGTCTTGCAGGGCCTCGCGGTACTCGTTGGAGTAGTTGGCGTATGTATTGAGTCTCGCAAAAGACAAGTCCATTTTAGTTCGGCCTCATGTCTCGCTTCTGGCTCTGCTGGACTTGTCTTTGGTGTATTCCTTCACGCCACTGGAATTTTTCAAGAATACCACGCCTGGCTCCGTGCGGGGCAGCCAAGTCCTCCAGAGCTCAAGAACTTCTTTATCTGCATCGCAATGTTGCTACTTGGGTTGGGAATGTTTTTCTTGTTCGACAATCTACGACGGGGCAGAGCCTAGTTTC
>CBDUGV010000180.1:0-9133 GCA_965366815.1 uncultured Bdellovibrionales bacterium
AGTCCAAAACTCACTGCACCAGTCAAAAAGCGGTTAAATGTACGGGATAAAAAGAAAAAATGGAGCTGGCGATGGGACTTGAACCCGCAACCTACTGATTACAAGTCAGTTGCTCTACCAATTGAGCTACGCCAGCTCACGGGGGCAACTAGTGAAACTAGCTGAACCGCAGACCTTAGCTAGCAAAAGAGCCTAGTTCGGTCAAAGCTAACATTTCCCTACCTAGCTACAGAGAAAATAGACATGTGACTGATGGACTATATATTGGGGCTTGCATGCGGGAGGAGCGATGAAAGCACTGTATTTTGAAAAGCACGGTGGAATTGAAAATTTGGTCTACGGGGAGGTCGCAGACCCTACTCCGGGCCCTGGAGAGGTGCTGATTCGAGTAAAAGCCTGTGCAATCAACCACCTTGACCTCTGGGTGCTTGCTGGCTGGCCGGGGCTCGATTTACCTATGCCACATATCGGAGGAGCAGATATCGCTGGTGAGGTTGCGAGCGTGGGGACTTCGGTTGATTACTGGAAGCAAGGCATGCGGGTCGTCGTCAGTCCGGGCTATCTCAGCGACGGACCGGAGGACGAATGGACAGAGCGCGGAGAGGATAGTTTAAGCCCGCGCTACCATATCTTTGGCGAAGGGCGCAGAGGCGGATTTGCCGAGTACGTCAGTGTGCCTCAGCAATGCGTCCTCGAACTTCCCGATAGAATTGATTTTGCTGAGGCGGCTGCTCCTTTGCTCGTCGCGGTTACCGCATGGCGGATGCTCAATACGCGGGCGCAGTTACAAAGTGGAGAGTCAGTGCTGATAGTTGGAGCAGGAGGTGGCCTAAATAGTTTTGCACTACAATTGGCAAAATCAAGTGGTGCGAATGTTATTGCTCTGACCAGCTCTAAAGAGAAAGTCCAGAAAGCCAAAGAACTCGGTGCTGATGAAGTTATAAACTACAAGCAAACCCCCGATTGGCATAAAGAGATAAAGAAACTGACCAACGGTCGTGGCGTCGATGTGGTTGTCGATAACGTCGGATCGCAAACATTTGAGAAATCGATTCATTCCACTCGTCGTGGTGGACGAATTGTCACTGTGGGCAATACCAGCGGGGCCAAAGTCAGTTTTGACAATCGCCTGCTGTTTACCAAACAGATATCGATCCTCGGATCTACCATGGGCAGTAACAAGGAGTTTCGCGAAGTGGTGCAGACTATTTGGGGCGGCAAAGTGAACCCCGTAATCGACCGCACACTTCCCCTTTCGCAAGGCGCTCAAGCCTACCGAGCGCTCGAGCGTGGGGAACAATTTGGAAAGATCCTGCTCTTGCCCGATAGCTAAGCGGGCGCGATTCGATATAAAAACGAGACCTTTAGATTTTCTGGCTTAAGTTTGCTACTATTTGTCCACCTGAGTAGATCTTTCTCCACCATCCATATCGGTATCCCATGATAAAGGATTTTGACGGGAGGAATCCCATCTGATGTAAGAATATCGGTAAACGCTAGAACTGCGTCGCCTGCAGTTGTAGGGTTTACCGAAAACTACCCTTGCATCCGCGAGGTTTTCTATATTGCGTCCTATTTTCTTCTTCGTTCGCCCCCTAACTGTTACTGGAGGATATTTTGACCACGACTACAAACAAACGCGCAGCTCTTTTCGGGGACTTGCGTGGAACGCTGTTGGAAGGGGCCATCGTTGACCCCAGAAACGGCCGGCTGTACCTCGTTGACATCGATGAGTGCAAGCTGCACATCATTGAGCGAGCCACCGGAAATCCTATCAAGAAGGCGTACGACTTCGACCGCCCGATCAGCTCAGTTAGTCTGACCACGGACCCAGACTGGGTTGTGGTCACGCTGGGCTCCGCCGTTCGCTACTTCAATCTGGAGAGCGAGGAATTCCGGACAATCGCCGAGGACATCGATGGAGCCGGAGAGCGGCTCAACGACTGTCGGGTCGTTGACTGGAACGGCACGATCAAGCTCGCCTGGGGCGGAATTGATCGAAGCGGCGAAGGAAAAGCCGCATTTGGTGTTCTCGACGCCGACGGAACGGTCACGAAGCTCCTGGACGGAATCGGAATTTCGAACGGCCTGGCCGTGTTGTACGGGCAGATCTTACTCTACGTCGATTCGATGAATCCGGAGACGGCGATTTCCAAGTTCGTAATCGCCGATGACGGATCGCTGCAGTCGGGAGAGGAAGCGAAAATCACACTTCCAGCTCCTAGTAATGCAGCCATCAGCCCGGCTGTCCTTGATGGCCTCTGGCTTGACGAGGAAAACGGGATCTGGGTTGCCGTAAACGCCGCAAGTTGCGTGCTCCACGTCTGCATGTACACCGGCAAAATTCTCGAGACCATCGACGTGCCAACCCCGGAAGTCACGACACTGTGCATCGACCATCGGGGAACGATGTTCATCACGACTGCTCGTGAGCGGCATGAAGCCCAAGATCCACCGATCGAGGCAGATGAAAACGCAGGCAGGCTCTACAGTGTGAAGCTCGGAAAGAAAGGCAAAGAGCCGAAGTATTTCCCCGCTCCTGCATGAGTATTCAACGTCCGGCGATAAAGGTAAGAACAGAGCGGACTGCGAATTTTCGCAGTTCCGCTTTTGATTTCATGGGATGCCGGCCCAACTCTCCAGCAAAGGCGGTACGCTACTCTTTGAGCACCATATCGATGCACATGACCGCAGCAAGAATCAGCTTGCGCTCGTTAGAATCCACTCCTAACTCAGGAGAAATTTCCAGCACATAGTTATCAGCACTGGTAAATAGTTCTTTGCCAATGCCAGACCATTTCTTAGTCACATGGGCTAATTGAGTTTCGCCCTGCATGAAACGGAAATCCCAGCCCGTCCATTTTCCCTTCAACATGCAAACCGAGCGATCCGCTGCATCGAGCACTTCAAATTTTCCTCCGATGCTCATGAGCTTCTGCTTAAAGCCGCCAATGCGCTGTTCATTCGAATCAAAAACCTCAACTTTCGAAAGGAGAAAAGAAACGCCGCGCTTGACCCGCACTATCAGATTCCCCTGAGAGTCGCGCACCTCAACATTAAACGGCGTCATAGTCTTGTAATCGGTGAATCGAAAAATTTTCGTGATTGGGCCAAGCTTCGGTTCCCGACAGGACATCAATTGCGATCCGGAAGCAGCATCGAAAATATCGTAGTTGCTGGATGCCTTAAACATCCCAACTTGCTCCTTCACCAATAGTGTATTTGTGCTTAGGGCTGCGCTCATCCTTTTTCTGCCTCCTTCTTGGCCAGAAACTTCAGCGGTGAAAAAAATTGATCGATAAGAAACTAAGTAAACTCCGAGCAGTATAAGACGCTGAGCAGAGCGCATAGGTCGCAGCAAAGAAATTGCGGTAAACCTTATCTGTGGATTACGACACTAACACACTAGTCAATTAACCCCCCGGCAAACCAAGACTATCAGAAGGCTAAGCATTTGAAATCAAAGAAACTCTACTCTCCTATAGTCGCCAGTCAGAGATTTGGCCTCGGTGCCCGGCCGGAGGAGATAGACCAAATTGGTTCTGACGCAAGGGATTGGTTGTTTCAACAGCTGCGAAAAAACCCCTACCCCAAGCAGTTCAACGAGCTGCCAAGCAGCAGTGAACTGATCAAGAAAGCAGCAGCCGAGCGCCAAAAATCCAGGAAAAGCAAAGGGCCGGGTGCTCAAGGGCGCAGCGAGAAAGATCGGGATCTGATGCGGGACCGGAGAAGGCGCATACGGGAAGCTTTTCGCGACGAAATGCTGCTGCGCATGCAAGTGGCAACCACAACGAATAACAGTTTCGTCGAACGTTTAGTGCGTTTTTGGAGCAATCACTTTACGGTGTCGGCTCGAAAACAACATGTCATGCCGCTCGCCGGATCCTTTGAGCGCGAAGCGATCCGACCACACATCAACGGCCGCTTCGAGGATATGTTACTTGCCGCCAGCAGCCATCCGGCAATGTTGCTCTACCTCGATAACCACCGATCTATTGGTCCGAATTCTCGAGTGGGCAATAGGCGTAACAAAGGTCTCAATGAAAATCTGGCAAGAGAAATCCTAGAGCTACACACACTTGGCGTCAACGGTGGTTACTCCCAAAAAGATGTCGAGGCGCTTGCGAATATACTCACGGGATGGACTGTGCCGGTCGGACCTCTCGCCAATCGAAATCGTCGCTCCATCGACTCTGGCTTTGTCTTTGTTGAACAGATGCACCAACCTGGGGCCAAGAATCTGCTTGGTAGACGCTACCGTGAAGCTGGAGTGTCGGAAGGGAAAGAGGCGCTACAACGACTCGTACGCCACCCCTCTACCGCGAAACATATTGCATTCAAACTAGCCAAGCACTTCATTAGCGACAAGCCACCGCAAGCCGCTGTGAACTACCTCGCCAAAGTGTATCAAACCTATGGGGGCGATCTCGAACGAGTCAGCCGTGCATTGATCGAACTAGATGATTGCTGGGAGAACTTTCAATCCAAAGTAAAAAGCCCAGAAGAACTACTCATTTCCTGTCTCCGAGTAGCTTCTCCGGATATTCGGCCGCGTTTTTACCGAAGAGCCTTTGAAGCGCTCGGCCAGTTACCTTTCCATGCACCCTCCCCCGCTGGCTGGCCAGATACCGCCGAGGAATGGATCGGGCCCGACGCAATGATTGCACGATTGGAACTCGTTCGGATTCTAGCATACCGCATGCCACGAAGCCTTGATGCCCGCGTTCTCGCGGCAAAGTCGTACGGCAGCTTTCTCACGGCCACAACCAGTCAGCAATTGCTACGCGCGCCGAGTGCCAAGATGGCACTTGCACTTTTCTTTGCTAGTTCGGAATTTCAACGGAGGTAGAAATGATAACTCGTCGTACTATGCTAAAAGGAATGGCGGCGATCGCTGCCAGCAGCGGCTTATTGGTTCCTGGAGCAGCTTTTGCCCGCATCCCTGGTGAAAAGCGTTTAGTCGTACTCCTTCTTCGAGGCGGGCTCGACGGGCTTGCCGCCGTCGCTCCGTACGGGGATAGAGATTACTATAACCTCCGTGGAGAACTCGCGCTCAACAAGCCAGGAACTGCAAATGGGACACTCGACCTCGATGGCTTTTTCGGATTCCACCCCAGTCTCAAACAGTTTCACAACCTCTATCAAGCGAATGAGCTCGCCGTCTTCCACGCCACTGCATCCCCCTTTCACACCCGATCGCATTTTGATGCGCAAGATCTATTAGAGAATGGGCGTACCAACCCTCATGGGAGTCGAGATGGCTGGCTTAATCGAGCATTACAACTTATCGGCCCGAGCGACAATCGCCTGGGAATCGCAATTGGACATAGCATACCACTCATTCTACGCGGCGAAGCCAAAGTCAATTCTTGGGCGCCGGCCCACCTGCCTGAGCTCGACGATCAGTTCCTCTACCGACTCTCGATGTTGTATGAACAAGATAGCTTGTTTCGTGAAGCCCTCCACTCGGGCATGCAAACCGACGAGCTTGCAGAACGGGCTCTCGCCGACTCGCCAAAATTTAACAAGATGCGTGGGCGGAACGCCTCAACTGGTCTCGCCAAAGTTGTAGCAAAATTTCTTCGAGAGAAAGATGGTCCCCGAGTCGCAGCTTTGGATATGGGGGGTTGGGATACGCACGCCCGTCAGGGGGCTGAGCAAGGAACGCTTGCCCAACTGCTCGGCAGTCTTGACAGTGGTATCGCTACGCTCAAACAGGAGCTTGGTCCAGTTTGGAGTGATACGGCGGTGTTGGTACTAACTGAATTTGGTCGAACTGCGGCAGTGAATGGCACCGGTGGCACAGACCACGGAACCGCTGGCACAAGCTTTCTGTTGGGCGGAGCAATCAACGGCGGGCAACTCATAGCCAAGTGGCCAGGCCTCAGCAAGAGTAGGTTGTATGAAGGCCGAGACCTCGCGCCAACAATGGATTTGCGAAGTCCGATCGCCGCGGTACTCAATCAACATTTGGGAATTCCGCTAGCGGACATACAGCGACATGTCTTCCCCGGTCTCCGGGATGAAAGTCGATTGGTCGGTAGAATTGTCTAGTGCAGAGCGTTCGCAAAAACTACAGATCGTCGAGCACAGAGCCCGAGCCCACACCGGGATTCTCCTCCTTCCACCGCCGATGTCGCTTCTTGTCGTCTGCCTTGATCGAATCAAGCTTCTGCTTTTCGGCGTCCGTCATCATCTGATCTTCAGCAAGCGGTTCGCCGCAGTATCCACAGCTATTGTGTTTCCTGCTTGCGATAGGGCGACTACATTTGTTGCAGATAAATGGCATATTTCACTATCGTCAGAAAATATTTATAGCTAAAGAGATCGGAAAAGCTAAGGAATGCGGTATTCTATCGAGGACTCTGCTGGTAGTGTCGCAGATTCCAACTCGAGAAACACTGGTATGACTGGGTTTCCCTCATCCGCTACGGTAAGCTTCAATGGCACCCACTGAGTGGAGACAAGAACCGATGCACGTTCATTCGCATCTCGGTGAGAGACTGTCACCTCATGTGCCGCAGATGCGGTCGAGTCAATTCGCAGCTCAATATTCAATTCGTCATCTACTAGTAACTGCCGCGACACCAGCAGCGTCGACTTAGGCAGGGCAATCTTTGAACGCAGACGCAGTAGGTAGTTGCCCTGCTCATCAATGGCGAGGATCTCGAGCTGGTCGGCATGCTTCAGCAGTTTCGCTTCAAAGTCTTGCCGATTGAAGCTCGTTTGTTTTGCAGGGTGGAAAACGATGTAGCTGAGCCCAACTATTCTACTTAGCTGAAACAGGCTTGTCCTGTCTGGGAAATGAGCCAAACGTTTTGGCAGGCGCTGATGAAACTTGGGCATGTTTCCACTGTAGCCATGAACTGCAAAATGGGGGAGATCGGCATACCAGTTCATGTATTCAGTTAAATTCAAGCTATACCCAACGCCTCCCTTCCCCGCGGTGTGTAGTGGCAAGGCAATAAACGCTGAGGCTGGCTGCGCTTGCAATTCGGCTTCTATTGGTGGTCTTGGCGAACCTTTCGCGACACTTGGTTGCGACACCCGAAGCTCAGCCCCAATCAACAAAAGTACCACCAAACAACAAATGAACTTTCGCGCCTGTGTCCTTGCAAACAGTGTACAGGCCCGATCAAAGCCAAGACCAGCAAAGACTGAAAGCAGCACACAGCTCACCACTCCCAATCTTCCACTCGCACGAATAACATCGATTCCTGGAATCCAGGTGCGTAACTGAACAAACAACCAGCCTCCCGTTGAAGCAAATACAAAGAACAGGAGTGCCGCACTCAAGATACCTTTGGTGCGAAGCGGTAGCGCTTTGCTAAACATCCCTATCCCGGCAAAGAGTAATATCAGCCCACCGGGAAATAGGTAGGCTTCAAAATGGCCCATTGAGTGTGTGAACTTTCCCCAGATAATGCTCTCGGGCGGTGCGGCCAAATAGGAAAACAGCGAGGAAGAGTACCGATCGAACTCGACTAGGGGCCGCGAACCAAAGGCCTCGCGCACCGCAAGATAGGGTTGAAGCAACAAGAGCAGGAGCGCGGCAAAGGGGGCAGTGCCTATTGCCAGTCGAAAGAGTATTGCTGGACGCCGAAGCAGAGCAACCGTGGGAAAGGCGAAAAGTAAGACCAGTCCGACAAGCAGAACTGCAAAAACGGCGTAATACACTGAACAGAGAAAGGCGCCCAATATGGAAACGCCGATTGCAACAGCCGCTTGTACTGAACCAGAATCGAGAAATGAAAGTGTTCCCCACAAGGCAGAAGGTAGGAAAAACGCGAATTGTAATTGGGGATGCATATGGTGGATCGCGAGAAATGGTAAATGCATGAACCCAAATCCCGCAACAAGCGAAGCGGGCATTGAGGCTTTACACTGTCGAAGTAGACCAAAGGTCATCACGCCATTGAGCAACATCGCAACCAGCAAGACTAGATTATAAGTGAAAATCTCAGAACCACCCAGACCGCGTAGCGCCCGCACAACTAGTGCGGGAAGTAGAAAATTATCGGTATAGGCAAGCGCGCGACTGAAGGGATAGAAGATTGGCAGCTCAAATCCAGCACCGAGGAAAGGGACATGATTCTGCCCAAGCACCCGCACCAGCCAGACATACAGCCCACCGTCGAAGCGGTCTCCTCCATAGAAACCCGTAGTACTACGAGAGAACAACCAGGGGCGCAGTAGCATGAGACCGCAAAGATACGTCAGTACACAAAGAATAGTTGCCCGCATCAACCTGTCCAATCCAAAAATGCCAAAGTGCGCTGTGACTGGTATATAGAAACTATTCGAATAACGCTATGTTGGAGTCCGTATTAGTGAAACGGGTAATTGAATTTCTTGTTCCGAGCCTCATTGTGTTGCTCATCGCTGGAGGATACCTGTATTGGCAACAGAATCTGCAAGCGGCAGGCGGTATCGCAAGGGAATCGCAGACGAAGGTGCAGTTGGGGAAAGATTACTACGTACTTGTCCAACTAGTAGAACTCGCCGCTACCGATGCAAACGGCAACGCCTGGGACTCAGTCAATGACTCTGCCCCAGATATCATGGTGGAAATAGACTGGCGCGGGCAACGCGTCTACCGCAGTACCACCAAATCCGATAGCTTTGTAGGTAAATGGTCAGCAGCAGAAATTGATTTGCGAAAAATTGCTATTTCCGGAGAAGCAACTTCCGTCGAAAGCGTGATTCGAGCCGCGCGGGTCAATATCGCTCCAGAAGAGAAACTTACAGTAACGGTGTACGACACCGACTTTCTCAACGAAGGGGATAAAGCGGGAACGCTTGAAGTAGTCACTACTGACTTACTAGTCGGCCAACACACCTATGAAAACCCTACTCCAGCCATTAAGCGACTCGTGTTGAAAGTCGTGAGCATGGACGCTTCACCCGAGATGTTGCAATAGATATGGCGCACGCACCGACCTCAGTGCGGAAACTCAGATTCTTAGTTCTACTCAGTAGCTTCTTACTCGGTATTGGAATCAGCGCTCCTTCAATGACAGTGGTTCCAAACTATGGAAATTTGAGCGGGATCATTAAGGTGTTTCAGCCAGACCTCGCCCAAACGCAAAGCTTTTCGATTCTCGAAGGCGTTTGGCAATTGCTCGTGGCCGAG
>CBDUGV010000181.1:0-9121 GCA_965366815.1 uncultured Bdellovibrionales bacterium
GCTTACCGCTATTGAGAATGCGATACTGGTGCTTGGTCCGGACGCCATTGTCAAGAATTCAGAATTTGTTTCAGAGCTACGCGGAGGGATTCGCAAGTTGCAGGTGACGGTGTCTACCTTTGCCGCAGTCGATGCAAAGGCAGTCGCAACGCCAAAAGCGATTGTTGCATGGTTTGCGACTCCCGAGCAATTGGACAGAGTTCTCGATTTAGTTATTGAACAGCGTGCGGTTCGCTCAAACGGGACACCGCCGCTTGTGGTGGTGGTAAAGCTATCGGAGCTTGCCCTGTTTGGGGAGTGGCTGTTGCGGCGGGCAGAAGCAGAGACGCTTGAGGGCGTTCGAGTAGTCGTAGCGCAAGAGCCAGCAGAGGCGATCTCTCAGTTGGCAGATAAGTTCATTCCTGTTGTAGAGCCAAACGTGATTCGAATGCCAATTTCTCCTGAAGTAGAGAATACCGGGTACAATTATTTCTTTGCGATCAGCCCCGCGTTGCGCAGGACCGTACAGTTTATTTCCGAGCTCGCAGAGAACAATATCGATCGAATCTATTTACTCGGGGGGCCTGGTTCGGGAAAAACCTGTTTAGCGTACTACTTTTGGCTCATGCGCAACCGAGGCAGATTCGTCGCAGTGAATCTCAATGCTGAAAGCACTGGCGATAAGGCGGCTATGAAATCGCTGCTTTGCGGGCATGTGACGGGGGCGTTCCCTGGAGCCTCGGGTCGTGAGGGTGCATTCTCTTTTGCCGAAGACGGAGTAGCCTTCCTTGATGAGAGTCATGGAGTGACCGGAGTAGTAATGCAAGTATTGATGGAGGCCCTTGATAGCGGCCAGTATTTGCCGTTTGGCGCAACGAAGAAGCGATCTCTCGAGTGTGCAGTGCTCTTTGCCAGTAACCGTAGTTGGGAGCAGTTGAGAGAAGAGATCAATATTGATGAGCATGCCCGGCTTGGTGCAACCTTGGTGCCGATTCACGATGTGGCCGCTCGAGAAGAAGATTTGATTGCTGGTGTTGCAATTTCTCTGGCTAGATTTAAGAAGAAGTGTACGACCTGGTCTCCTGCCGCTGGCCTCTCTAAGGCGGCTTGGGCACGAATGGTCGCATGTCCGTGGCGAGGGAATATGCGTACTGTTATCCGATGCATGGATACGGCAATGATTTCTCACGCTTCCTCGAATGATTCTGATGCACTTTTGACCGAGGAGCATATAGAGCAGGGCATTTCTTTATGGGAACCAGATGAGCACCAAAGCTACGCACTCTACCCTTCGTATAACTAAAGCCGAATCCGGCGAAGTGGTGGCAGATAAAGCCTGCCTCGCATCGACATTTTGGCAGCGTACAAAAGGATTGCTCGGCCGAAGTTCGCTTGCCGAGGGAGAAGCATTGATATTGCCGTCTTGTAAGATGGTGCATATGTTTTTCATGCGTTTTCCTATCGATGTCGTCTTTTGTTCTGAGGAGAACGTGGTGCTCGCGGTTCAAGAAGGTCTGCGACCGTGGCAGATGTCGAAACATGTGGCTGGTGCCCGGTCGGTGATAGAGCTACCGGTTGGTTCAATTGGCAGTAGATCGCTTTCCCCGGGAGTCGTGCTTCGTTGGTAGGGTGACGACAGAGTGCCGTCAGGGGTGGTCAGGATAGCGGTTTAGAACGTTACCTTTTCTTCAATACTACAAAGTGCCGAAGTTCAGGACCAAGAGGTGTTCGGGATTCCTCCCAGCCGCGGCAACTGCGAATCGGGTCTTGCGTTGGCACGATTGCATAGGAGGCACGCCAACTGCTTAGTTGTTCACACCAATCGCCTTCTTGAGTGACGATTTGTACATATTGCCTCAATCGCGTTTCGCCCATCACCAGGGAACGTCCATCGATAGTCGTTTTGCAGTTCGAGCTACTTGCCGTGGCCTTCTTCTCTAGATAGAACCCGAGCGCAAGCCAACCGCCATTGTCGAAGTGATTGAACACAAGCGTATTTTTAATGCAGGAATCTAGCGAGAGCTGTCGAGCTATCTCCAGTAATTCCTTCTCCTCCTCAGGCAGCGCGCGCGGAACATTGATAAACGATGTGGCGAGCACCACAAAAAGTAGAATTGAGGCACAGGCGAAAGACCATTGTCTTTTCGAACTTGCAATCGACTGGGTTTCGCTCTTTGTAGGCTCGTTCGATGGAATCAGTTGGGGGGCGATTGCTCTGATGAACAGCGCGGCGCTCAGGACGCCAAAGAAAGGCAAGAATTTGATTCGCAGTATACTTGCGAAAACGGTGCCAATCCAGAAGAGAAACAATCTTCGTGAATCTCCAAAGAACAGTTGCTTGGTAAAAAGTACGCCGACCAGGAGGCAAAACAGAAAGAGCCAAAATAGCAGGCCGAGTTTGGGGCTTATATGTTGGAACTCTAAAATGAGCGAGTAGGCCTGCTTGTGCTTAAAAACGTAGGTGACTGCGCCTTCGATCAGCCGCCAACCGTAGGGATTGACGAGAGCACAGGCAAAAACGGTTACAACTAAAAGGATCCTACAGCCATAGAGCAGTAAGAGAATTGGGAGGAGCACCCAGAGTATGTGGGTATTTGCCCAGAGAATCATCAGCGGCGCTAGGTAGCGAAATTTGAGTTGATTCGTTTCGGCTAAGAGGAGCGCCGCTGCGGTAAAAAGGAGGCTGTAGAGCTGAGGGCGGAGATAGAGAATTGGTGAAGCGAAAACGACTATTGTCATTATTGCAGCCAACTCCAAGAGTTCTCCATATTTTTTCCCGGAGAGGGCAGGGGTGGAGCTTCTCAGCCTTCGGACAAAGAGAAAAGCGGCCCAAACGGTGAGGACCACGCTCAATGTTTGAAGTAATTGGAGGCCTCGAAACCCACTGAGTCGGTAAACTGTTGCGTAGAGAAGTTCAGGGATCCAGGAGTAGCAGAGCCAGAATGAGCCTTCGGCTCCAAAGGGATCAGCACTGGGGATCCAACCGTGATCGAGCATCCAAAGGCCGCCAGCCAGGTGCCAACCTAAATCGTACTTCGGAAGCTCTCGAATTCCGATCGTGCACGCCACACAGGTCAAAACGCCCAAGAGGAGTACATCTTTGAACAGCTGCTGTTTACGTGGAGTCATGCAGAGGAACACAACGATGAGCGATCCAATTGGCGAGGAGCACAAGCAGCACCGCGGCAAGATCGTCAATAATAAAATGCCAACCAAAATAAATTGTTGTAATGCTAGTAATTCCTACGAAAATCCAGGAAAGAACTGCCAGAGTTCGATTGATTCTGTTCAAATAGAGGCTACCTTGTACGGTAACCGCAATGTGTAAGCTCGGAACACCCGATATCAAATACATGCCAAATTCGCTCTTGGGAAATTTCTCCAAGAATAGTTTATTTCTCCAAAGCATCTCCTGCATTTGTGTGACCTCGGTATAGGGCAGAGAGGTGAATAGCTCTGGGTAGGAAAAGCAGGGTCCCCAGGTGGGGAAGCTGTATTCAGCGAGGATCCCCAAAAACCAGAGAAGCACAAATGCAAAACAGAAATGCTGCCCGAGCCGGAGATCGCGGTGTAGGATAAAGATCACAGTGATGAGCGCCATATAGGGATAAAATAGTGTATATCCTTCACTCAGGTAGGGAGCCGAACCAGTACCTAACACCGAGAGTAGGTACTCTGCCGGGAAGCGGCCGCCAAAGAGTTGCTTCTCGAACTCGGCAAGCGCCGGATCGTACACAAGTGAATTCATGTGGGGGATGAGATTCTTTAAATTTACGAATACCGCAAACATCACCCCGATAGCATGAACAAGGCGAAGATCTCGAATCAGGTTTGGAACTTGAAAATAGGTCTCACGACACCGAGTCAGAGTGAATTCTCTGGTTCGAGGAACTCCGTCAATGTGCGCCTTTCTAATATCTTGCAGACGACAGAGCAACAAAGCTACTAGCAGGCCTATGGCGTACATCAGCCCGCCCGAGCCAACCTTTCTCGTATAGAGATGCCACGGTGCTCTCAGCGGCAGCTCGAGTAGCTGATAGAGCACTATGGTAGCTACAACGGCGAAACCAGTGATCGCCTCGACCGGATAGAGGCGTTTCATAGACTACTTTTTCTGTAGATCTATGAATCTATCACTGTCACCAGCGCCATCGATGTCGCCCCGCAGTTTTAGTGCGGCGAGTCTCCGTTCGATCTCAGCAGTGCTGAGAAAACCGGTTTTATCAGTTGGGACGGTACTACCTGGCTCGCCATCTTTCCCATCGTAGATGATTACGCTGGCACGGGATTTTTTCATCAACTCGACCCCTTTAATTCGCGGCGCGAGATATTGTGGATCGACGCCCAACGCCTGAGCTTGGATGTAGGATCGTTTCATCGACTGAGCATTAGCTCGTGATTTCGCACGGTCCCCCGCGTAGATACTTTCAGCGGCCATATCAAGCAGCATGTCGAGCGCTTCGCGATTTTGCGGGTCAAGATTCAAGATCTCTCGCAACGTCTCGTAGGCATTTGCACCGGGTGGCGCGGTAATCTTGCCTTGTTGTCGATACTCATCTGCGCGCTTGAGCATTGTGTTCACTCGACTCAACAGTTTCGTCAAGACGTTGTTCACTTTCTCAAGCCGAGACTGAGCCAATTCATTGCCGGAATCTAATCGAAGCACCGCTTCATACGCTTCTTTCGCATTCGCTCCTGGAGGTGAGACGAAATTTCCTTTCTTAAAATAATTGTTTGCCTGCTCAAGCAATTGCGCAACTTGCTGCGATTTGGCAGCTCTCCGACGCATATCTTCCTTGAGTGACTTTGCTCGCTCCTTTATTTCGGTAATGCGACGTTTCGCGTAGGTATCATCGGGGTCAAGCTCGAGAATCTGCTCAAACCGTTTTCGAGCATTTGCACCGATCGGTTCAATCAGCTTACCTTCTTTCAAGAAGACATCACCTTCTTCTCGAAGCTTCGCAATAACGCTTTTCCGCTTCGCGGTTTCAGATAGGTCCTTTTTCTTAGAGGCCGCTTCTCGATCGGAAAACCCGCTTTGAAAGACAAAGAAAATGACGAGACAAAGTGCTGCAACGACGCCGGTAATAATTTTGGCGGCGAAGGTGACTTTATTTGGCTCTCGATCAATTACGCGATCGGCAGCTTCCTTTTGTAAAGTAAATACTTCACCGGGCGCGACGAATCTCAACTGGTGCGGTCCGACATTCACAATGTCGCCCCGTTGGAGTTGTTGCTCGGAGCTCCCTTCCACTGGCTCGCCATTCACCTCTAGGCCTTTTCCAGATAGGGGTCCGACGAAGTACTCTGAGTCTCTCCGTACGATGATGGCATAGCGTGAAGGAATATCCTTACCGGCTAAAGAGATATCGCATCCAGAATCGCTTCCGATGAGCATTTGATCTTCAAATAGAGGAAAGCGTTCACCGCGTCGAGGGCCCGCCAGCATGATGAAGCTACCAGCAAGCATTTCATCAGTTGCCATGTTAACTCGTGTTTCTGCGGCTGTGGAAACTGAGTCGCTCGAGTCAGCGTCATCCGATTCTGTTGAATCCCCGTCTTCTTCCTTCGAGCCATCGAGCCGACCCTCAAGTCCAACGGTCCGAGCATGTGGCATGGGCATTTCAGCGGTCTGACCTTCATCAATCACCGGGCTACTGGCTTCGCTTTGGTTGGAAGCCTTCTCATGAGCCTTGAGCATGTCCTTGATTGCGTCCGTCGACATTGCAACTGTTTCAGATCCCGCCGCCATTCTCTGCGGAGCTTCCGCTTTCTTGGGAGCTGGTGACTCAACGGTGGATGATGCTGTGGCAGATGGCGTGCGGACCATGATAGCCTCTTTAAACTCAGCAAAACTGCCAAAACGACTTTCTGGGTCGCGAGCGAGGCCCTTTACCACAGCAGCATCGAGCTGTGCGCTCACTGCTGAATTGAATTTGCTGGGCGAGGGGGGCTCTTGACTCATGCGAAGCATCGCAGCCTGGAGCGGGTTGTCAGCGACAAAGGGTTTCTGTCCTGTTACCATCTCAAACAACAATACCGACAAGGCGTAGATATCGCTTCGATGATCGATTTTACCAGAACCGCTTAACTGCTCTGGGGATGCGTAGGCTACATCAAGAACTACTTCTCCGGTAATATTAGAGGATTTACGTGCCTCTCTCAGGCTATGCGATGCATACCCGGCAAGTTTGGCGGCATGACCGTCGAGTATAATTGCTCTCGAATCTAGGTCACCGTGATAGCTACCGACGGCTCGAATCGCTTCGAGACCATCCGCGACACCAGCAGCGATATCGATCGCTTTCGAAATTTCTAGTGGGCCGCTTTCTTCTTTTAAATGATCTCGAAGGGTCTTTCCATGGACCAATTCCATAGCTAAATAGAACCAGTCGTCCTGACATCCACCTGAGATAACTTTTGCAAGGTTGTCATGCTGGGCAGCCTTGAGCGCATTCACTTCGACTTGGAATGCCTCTTTCAGCCCATCGCTGAGCTTTGGCGGCTTACTGAAAATTTTGAGCGCGACTTCTTGCGCATTCTTAGAATCATCTGCTTTCCAAACGGAGCCACTCGGTCGCTCAGACAACTGTTCTTTGGTGGTAAATCTGTCTTCAAATTCAGTTGGAATACTCATTGTTCCCTATGGCCTTGTTAGAAACATAACTATCTACTTTTCAAATAATGCGACTGCTTCTTCGAGTCCGGCAATCTTCATCTCGTCAAGCATGCTTGGCACATAATCAGTCTGAATGTGCGTGCCTTGAATCTTACCGTCGACAGATTTCGTGTGTTGGAAACGAAACACGTCATTCACTTCATATCTGCCGTCTTCTTTCAGTGGCATAACTTCTGAAATATGGGTTACCTTCCGGCTGTGATCTGGGAGGCGTGAGGCTTGGATGACATAGTCAATCGCCGATGAGACCTGCTCACGTAGTGCGCGCATTGGAATCTCGATTCCCGAGAAGAGGGATAAGGTTTCGAGTCGGGTGAGGGCTTGCGGAGGCGAGCTTGCGTGAACTGTTGCTTTCGAACCTGAGTGTCCAGTGTTCATCGCCTGTAGCAAGTCAAGTGCCTCACCGCTGCGAATTTCTCCGACAATTATACGATCTGGGCGCATGCGCAAAGACGCTTTCAACAGGTCGCGAATGGTCATCTCTCCACGACCTTTCTTGTCGGGCGGTCGCGATTCCATCGGAAGAACATGATCCTGCGTCAGTTGCAATTCGGCAGAGTCTTCAATAGTGATAATGCGCTCGTCGGCAGGCACCAAACTGGAAACCACATTAAGGAGAGACGTTTTTCCAGAACTCGTTCCTCCAGAAACAATAATATTCTTTTTGAGGAGAACGCAGGCTCGCAAGAACGTAAGCATATCTTCGGAAAAAGAACCAAAGTCTAATAGCTTCTCAACAGTGAGTTTCTCTTTGGAAAATTTTCGAATTGCAACAGAAATGCCTTTGCGTGAGCAGGGAGGGGAGAGAACCGCAACTCGGGAGCCATCCGGCAAACGCGCGTCGAGGTAGGGTTCTTGCTCACTAATACGTCGACCAACGTACTGTGCGATGTTAAGCACGGCTGCGCTCAGCTGATCATTCGTAAATTTCGCATTACTGCGGGATAGTTTCCCCCCACGCTCAATGTAGATTTCTTCTGGTCCGTTAATCATTATCTCCGAAACAGACTCGTCATTGATGTATGACCATACTGGTGCAAGAAAGCTACTCAGCGATTGCCAATAGAAGTCGCCTCCTTTGGTAATAGTGGATTCATCAACCCCACTTGGAATTACAACCTCGGACTCCAAAATCTCATCGTCATCTGCACGTAGAGCTGCGGTGTCTTCTAATTCATCGTCAAAGAGCTCAGATCCGTCAGTTCCCTCCGAATCCGGATCGTCATAGCGAACACTGAGTTGTGCATCGCCGATACCCACCGCGCTTCCAGGCTTAAGGATAGTACTCGTCACCTTCTCGTCATCAACAAACGTACCGTTGGTGCTATCGAGATCGTGAATAAGGACATGTCCCTCCTCGAGGGAAATTCTTGCGTGATAGCGAGAAACCCCAGGAGCATCGATAGGGATGTCTGTCCCGGTAGATCGCCCGATGATTATAGAATGTTTCTCAAAGGTATGAGTAACAGGGTCTTGCCCCTCGATTTCTACAGTAATTTGAAACATTCTCTTACTTCTGCCTTTGTTTTAGCTCTCGAACGAATTCTTACCGTCGATATCTATTCGGATCTTCCAAAAGTTTCTTTGGTACATATTTCTTATTCTTCAACAGCTTATTCGCACGGACCCAACGATAGTCTGTTTCATCTGGAAACATCGCTTTAATCGAAACGAGGTTGTCGTAGACCACAATGTGGTTCTTCGCTTTCGCAGAGAAGGTTGCTTGTCGAAAGCGGCTGTTTACCCGTCTCCACAGCTCTGCTTCGAGCCGACCTACGGCCGAAACGATCGCTTCAAGGTGCAATCGGCCTGTTTCATCATCAATAGAGTTAGAACGTTCGAGCCGTACAGTTTCAAGTGTATTGCTGGTATCTGAAACGTCGAGCACTTCATCATCAGACGCAATGCTCGACATGATGATCGGTACAGAGATCTGGTCGATATTGAGTTCGTACAAGAATTCCAAGATAGTTCGCTGCATACTACGAATGAGTTGAGACAGGCCCTCGGGGGTCTTGTCGACCCCGTCGGAGAGAGCAATGCTCCGAGCGAGTTGCTTTTCCGCGGTATCGCCGATCTCACGTACTAGGGGAGTCGCACGAACGTTTTTTACCCCCCAGCGCTTTATTCTTCCTTTCTCTCCTTTTTTCCGAGGATAGCCGAGATTGTCAAAAACAAGCCGTCTGGCTTTGCCTTCCAACACGTCGCGCACCACAATCTGTCGCTTACGCCATCCTTCGCTGTAGGCAGCAAGGCGCTCTATCTCGGCACCATCAATACTTACCTTGATATCGGCTTCACCAATATAATCATATTCAATAAGCAAGTTTGAGGCAGGTAGGTTGAACTGCACCATATCTAGATGGCTGGAATCCTTGTTGGCCTTCGGTGTCTTCTTTCCACCAGGCCAATAGCCGAGGAGCCGATACTCCGGAAGTTCCAAGGCAATATTGGATTTTTGTT
>CBDUGV010000182.1:0-8963 GCA_965366815.1 uncultured Bdellovibrionales bacterium
TGATGACCTCGATCAGCAGCTCTATTGGGAGTTGGCCTCGGATTTGGCTGAACTCCTGCATCCCTACTATGAAAACGGACTTAAGCGTCCAGCTCTTGAGAAAAAGCTGCGTGAAGTAGCTATCGTGAATCCCGGTGTCACTCCTTTCATCCTTGATGGAGCGGGGTTGGTGCTGGTGAGTGGTGGCATCAACAACCACGCCGATGGAATCCGACAGTCAGTAGACATAACGCCTATCCGGGAGGCGATTCGCGAACCGTCTCCTAGTACCCCTCTCTATGGGTTGCATCCGAACCGGCGCGTGAAAGATCCATATCGACCCTTTTCTGTTGCCGAAATTTCGATCGATGGAAAACCCGGGTATATGTACGTGATGTTGCGCAGTCATCGATTTGAAAAGCACTTGCAGTTTGTTGGGCAACGACTGATTGTCGGCTCTATTATTCTGGGGTTTCTAGCGATCACCATAGTCTCCGTTGTCTTTGCATTGCTGTTGTTTCGATATCTCTCGCGACATTTCTTGATTTTAACAGAAGTCGTTGAAGAGTACCGGCTGGGCGATTATGAGCGGCGAGTCGACGTAGAGTCAGAGGATGAGGTGGGACTACTGGCGCTCGCGGTTAACAGCATGGCCGATCAGATTGTTGACGATAAGCGTTCAAGGAAGCAGCTTATTGCTGCTATCTCCCACGATCTGCGCAGCCCACTTACGTCCATTCGAGGTTTCATTGAAATGCTGCGACAGCCCGACAATGAGATTGATGATGCGATGAAGAATAAGTATTTGGATATCATTCATAGTAATGTTTTGGTGCAAGAGCGACTTGTAAGCGACCTGGTCGAACTATCCAAGCTTCAGACAGCTGAGATTGTGCCGCAGATAGAATTGTCGGCACTTGACGATTTGGTCAACGATGTTGTCGCCAAGTATCAAGGGGTCGCAGCTGAGAAAGCGATTCATATTGAAGTGGATCAACCAGAGGTGGTTCCTATGCTTCATTTTGATCTTGTATTGATAGAACGAGTTCTCACCAACCTCCTGAGTAATGCGATACGGTATACAGGCGAAGGCGGAATGATTTGTCTCAAGACCGAGTTTGAAGAGGATATCGTTACAACTTCAGTTATAGACAATGGGCCGGGAATCCCAGAGGAGGATCTTCCGAGACTTGTGGAAACCTTTTATCGCGTCGAGAAACATAGATCTGCCGACAACAATGGGCGTGGTTTGGGTCTGGCGATAGTTAAGGAAATTCTTGAGCTTCATGGCAGTGAACTCAAAGTAGAGAGCACTGTGGGGGTTGGAACCACATTCTCATTTAGTTTGGCACGCGATGAAGTGATGCAAAAAACAGCTACTTGATACAGCGGGCCTCTGGGTTGAACCGATCGCTTACCGCCTTGCAGTTTGGAAACATCTCGGCTGGAGTGCCTTTCGGTGGATCGCCTGCTGCTCCTGCATACAGCACTTGTCGAAAGTGAAACTCACATCTCTTGCCGCTTTTTCTCGTAAGGAGACTGCCGTAGGGAAAGCCGATACAGCCATTACTATACCAACTTTCACGAGTTGCTCGACCAACGCTGTGCCTAATTGCAGCGGGAATACTGGCGCGTTGGACATGGTATTGTAGATTATGCGAGAGATGTTCTCGAATACCCCAAAAGCGGGCTGGTCGTTCTGGACCCAATTCGTAGCGTTTAGAGTTTATTTTCGTACAGCGCATTGAATGTATTGCAGTGAAGTAGTATTCGCTGCACAGTCTCCAAAGCTCTGTGCTTATGATTTTTCCTTCGGTACACTCCTTCGGCAAATCAATATATCGGGATAGACTTCCGGTGGCGACGCTTCCATCGGGGCAGGATTCTGCTTCAATAGTGTGAGTCGCTGTGAGCAGATCTTCTGGAACAGGGCAGCAATTCCCAATCACTGGTATATGCCTCCCTTCTCGAGCTGGTCCTCCAATTCGTCGTAATGAAATAAAAGCGGTATTGGGAGGACAGTATTGCTCGGTGTCTCGAAAAATTGAATTATCGCCAATCTGCCCCCACGACTGGGTAGCGCTCTGATACCCCAGGCAGAGTTTCTCTTGGAGTATAGCTGGATTCCGATCTGTCGATATGCTCGGATCTGCCAATATATACTGTGGGAGAAAAAGCAGAAGTAGGGAGCCGAAGGCGCGCATTGTGTATCTGGTAGCCGAGCGAGTTGCTTATCCTAAGCTATCCTAGCTGAGTTATTTTGTCGAGAAATGAAAAAAGGAATAGATCGCAAACCGATTTCATTTGGAGATCTAATCGGGATGTTCCTACGTCATAATACCTGTGAGCGCCCAGAGAGCAACCCTCTCTGAACTTTCTAGCATGACGATGGTTAGTGAGCAGGCGTCGTATCACTCTTTCTCTATCTCTCACGCAATGTGCGAAGTTCGCCGCTTCGCACGAAGTGATACGGCGTCTTCTTTTTCAGCAAGCGATATGGAATGGATGTGTTTCGGATATCGAAGCAGCATCTTGCTGGCCTATAAAGCATGTAGATTGCCGATGTTCAGTTGAGAGAGTAGGAGCAATTAGTCGATTTCTAACTGTTTCTGATGGGAGATGTCCGAAATGAAAAATATAGCCGCATTATCTTTTTCGCTTTTCGCCGTAGTTGCCATAATGGTTCTCGCCGCGAACTCAAGTTCGACTGCAGCCGGTTCCACCAACGCCACTACCGATTCGCTTAGGCTCCTAGCGCAATAGAAACTCCTGAGTAAAAAGCACAGTCCTAGCTGTCTATATCCAGAACAACTGCTCTCTCTTCTTCAGCAGTACCCAAATAAAGAATGGACCGCCAAGCAGTGAAGTTATAATTCCAACCGGTAGGTCGGCAGGGGCTATTATGCATCTCGCAATTGCATCGCATGCAACGAGAAATCCTCCTGAGGCTACAATTGCACATGGAGTGAGCACCTTGTGGGAAGCTCCGAGCAGGAGTCTACAGAGGTGAGGAACCATTATCCCAACAAAGCCAATTGGTCCTGTAAATGAAACGACTGCGCCGACAATAAGTGATGTAAAAAAGAAGAGTGTCCGGCGCGTGCGCAGCACATCAACCCCTCTGCTATAGGCGAGCTCATCACCCGAGGCTATCGCGTCGAGTTCCTCGGCATGGTAGATGATGACGCTCGCGCCGAGTAGCACAACTGGAGTGAGAAAGAAGATGGAATAGTAGTCGATTACTTCAAGACCTCCCATAAGCCAACGAACGATTTGAAATGACTCGGTAAAACTACTTACATATTGCGCAAACAACAGCAGGCTCGAGAAGAAAAAACTCATCGCCACTCCAGTTAACAGCATGTACGGACCAGAGGTAGAGCCAAGCGCTACAAAATATATCAGTGAGGTAACCAGAATTGCGCCGCTGATTCCGCCGAGCGTGATTCCGTAGATGCCTAGAAAAGAGCCGGTAAACCCTAGCACTATTGCGCAGGCAGCTCCAAACGAGGCCCCGCTCGCAACTCCAAGTGTGTAAGGGCTTGCCAATGGGTTTCTAAACAGAGCTTGAAAAACAACACCAGCGGCACCGAGAGCTGCCCCAGCAATGAACCCGAGAACAACCCGCGGAACACGAATTCTCCAAAAAATATCTCCCTCCACCCCTGTGCCGAATAGCAACTCGTCTATCGCCCAGCTCATAGAAACGCCAACGAAAGGAGCGCAAAGAAGTACTGCTAGACAGAGGAAGAGCAGTGCGAAAATTCTAACTCGAGTAGAATTAGTAGTCGACATTTTTGGCGAACCTGGTTATCGCAAAGTTTTCGCTGCTTTCTGGGCAACGGACTACGGAGAAGTCAGTCTCGTAAATTCGTCCAAGCGTTTCTTCTGTCATAAACTGCGTCGATGTTCCATCAAACACAATCTGACCATCGCGAAGCGCAATAATTCTCTCACTTATTGCAGTGGCGCTATTTATATTGTGGCCGACGATACAAATTCCCTTTTTGTGATCTCGATGCAGGGTTTGAAGAGTCTGGTAGAGTTCGACTTCATATTTCGGGTCCAAGAAAGAAGCGGGTTCATCGAGAAGAATTGTATCAGGTTCTTGTGCAAGTGTTGCAGCAAGGAGCACTCGTTGTCGTTCACCACCGGAGAGGCTCGCTAGTTGTTGTTTCTCCATCGAAGCACAGTCGGTAGCGCGAAGCGCCTCAGTGATCGCTTTGCGATCGCTGCGTGTCAATCCGAATGCGCGGCTTCTCCGGGCGTATCGCCCTAGGGATACAAACTGTTCAACGGTAAATCCCGACAGTGTTCCCACTACTTGAGGTACGTAGCCGATAGAGCGAGCGATGTCTTTTCGAGAGCAGGTTTGAATGTCCTTGTCGTTGAGAAACACCGAGCCAGTGTACGGGACGAGCCCCAAGAGGCAGCGGAGCAAGGTCGTTTTGCCCGATCCATTTGGTCCAACAATGGACATAAAGTCATTATTGCCGATCGAGAGTGATACGTCTCGCAGAACAGGTTTCGACCCTAGAATACATGAAAGAGATTTAGCGCGGAGCATGGGCCTTCTCGTTCGGATGGATAGCGTCAGCAAAGAGTTGTAACGTACGTGTCGTTCGAGGACCTGGATTGACGACAAATTCTTGGCTGAAAATATAAACGCGTTTATCCTGTACCGCTTGTAGCTTTGGAAGCGTGTTCCATGCCACGAGCGTTTCTTTTCTAATACTCGCGGCCTCTGCTGAGCCGACGCCGGCCTCTGTTGGCACCAGGTCGATTACGATATCTGGGTTCAAGGTGAGCAGAGCCTCGGCCGATAGCTTCGCATAGGAAATCGCTGAACTTAAAACGTTTTCCCCACCTGCAAGTTCAATGAGTTCCTGATACAGCGTGGTGCTTCCAGCCGCATAGATTGCGTCGAGAGAAGCTCGCTTGACGTGACCGCCGACCGTGACTAGCACAGTCGGTCGACTGCGTCCTTCTGTCCTTTGGCGAATACCAGCGATCTGACTCTTCATTTCACGTACGAGCTTCTCGGCTGATTCATCTTGCTTCAGTATTGTACCAATACTGAGTATCGAGGCAAAAATGTCGTCGAAAGAGGCTTGTCTATTGAGCGAACTGGGTATTCCAAGAGAAGCTAATCGTTTACCGAGCGCTGCGTGCTCCGGGAGGCCAAAGACGATGCTTGGTCGAAGTGCAACGATTCGTTCCAAATTTGGATCGGCAAGACCACCAACCTTTGCTATTTCTCTTGCCGCTTTGGGATAGTCGCAATAGCGAGTCACGCCAACAAGTCGCTCACCCAGTCCAATCGCGAACACTATCTCGGTAATGCTAGGAGCAAGCGAGACAATGCGAACAGTATTGGACTCAGCATGAACTGGGCGAACGCTCGAAAAGAACGTGAGAACAATTGCCAAGGCACATAGGCTATAAAGAGCCTTGGATGCCTGCAAAGACAGAGAATCCCAGCGTCCCATACCCATTGACTTCCTCGTAGTCTTCATCAAACAGATTTTCGATTCGCAGAAACGGTTTAATATGCTCAGAAAGGGCATAAGAAACCGCAAGATCTACGACTTCGTAATTGTCCATCTTACTCCTATCGGAGTCTCTTCGGCTATTTACGAGAACGAGCGAAACGGAGGCCTGCAGTTCGTCAGTCGGTTGAGCAAACAGCTGCAGGGTTCCACGATGTCTTGGTCGGCGAGGAAGTATACCTCCTGTCGTCTCATTCTCTGAGTCCGTATAGGTGTAGGTCCAGCTTGAGTCCAACCACTCGAGGAGTTCTAGCGCAAGCGAGGATTCCACCCCAAGGATCTTGGCCTTCTCGATGTTCGCCGCTAGAAAGGTTTCGCCATCAAAAGTAATCAGATCGTCGATTTCGTTGTGAAAGAAGGTAACATCTAAGGTTGCCTTATCCTCGATCAGCTCTTGTTCGACTCCAACATCGTAGCCCCAACTCGTTTCAGCCTCTAAATCAGGATTACCAAAATTTGGAAAGACGAGCTCGTTAAACGATGGGGCTTTAAATCCGGTCCCAAAACTTGTATGAAGTCTGGTTCCGCTTTGATCTATCACGTAGGCGGCGGTCGTTCGATAGGTGACCTCTTCACCGAAGGCTGAGTCATCGTCATAGCGAAGTCCACCAGTCAGGAAAAGCGCATCGTTCCAGCCGAATTGCTTTTGCAGGAAGAGGGAGTTTACGTCGCGACTCTCGTCAAAAATTCCTTTCGTTTCACCTTTGCGGTTCTCGTAGCTATGTCCGACGGTAACCACTCCCTCCCAAGGCATCAGCAAGTCAACTTTAGTTGTGACCGTTTGGGTTTGGTTGTCGATTGAGAAATTGTTAAACTCTGTATCTGGATCGACGCCCTTCGAATCGTTGTCGGTGAATCCAAGTTCGATTGTCGGTATGATCGATTCAGTAATACTCTTTGTCACTACGAGCGAGGCGGTTAGGGTATCATTTTCTTGGGTAGAATTGGGGTCGTCGACCGGGCCGATGTCAAAATCAAAACCATCCAACTCGGTAGTTGCGTTAGAGTAGCGCACGGTGATATCTGCCTTGCCGTCCTCCATAAATCGCACGCCGCTGCGATTGGAAATCGTGAAATTTTCATAGGAATCATCTTCCTCATTTCCGCGATTTGCTGCTGCAGCTGAGATTCCGTCCGATTTGAAATAGGATACCGAGGTAGCGGTGTGAAGGGTTTGTGAGCCCCATGAGATCGAGCTTTTATACTGCTGGGTGCCATGGCTTCCGCCTTCGGCCGATACACTGCCATTGAGTCCATCCTCTGCGGTCTTGGTTATGATGTTAATTACACCGCCAATAGCTTCTGATCCGTAGAGTACACTTTGCGCTCCGCGCAATACTTCAATGCGTTCGATGTTTTCTGCCTTTAAGTTCGCAAAATCGAACTGCCCGTTGGTATTATCGTTCGATCGAACACCATCAATTAGGACCAGAGTATGGTCAGATTCCGCCCCGCGAATGAAGATGCTTGCCGTTCGCCCTGGACCACCAATTTGAGCTACTTCCAAACCAGGAGTTGTCTTCAGCAGTTCAAGAACTGCGTTCTGGTTTCTCTTCTCAATCTCTTCTTCGTCGATAACAGTTACACTGCTCCCAACTTTCTCAATTGAAGTCGGGTATCGATTAGCAGTGATGACAAGTGATGTCCTCGGTTCTTCGGGCTCGTTAGCTTCAGGGATGTCTGATCTTCTTGCCCCTTCGTCAGTTAGCTGTTCAGCAGATGATGCAGATGGAAGTAGGATAGATAAAGCAACTGCAATCGCAGCTACACGGACAAACGTACTCATTGGGTCTCCTTTACCTCCCCGCGGAGGTGGAATAACGGATGAGTTTCGAGAGTCAGATATCCTGGCTTTGGGTCAACCTACTAGCTACGCCTTCCCGATACAGTCTTATTTGTATCAGTGGCTGAAAGGTAACTACCTTTCCGTAGCGTTCGTCACCATCACAGTTGCGGGGCAGCGTGGGATTTTCACCCATCTCTTTTCTATCGCTGCGACACTTGCATTCCAGAAAAAACTGAAAGGTGTCGGTCGAGTAAAAAACAGATTTTGACTTCCCTGAGAAACGAAGCTGTAACCATCCGGTATGATAATAAAATATTTCTCGGGGTTCTTCTCATGATTGTAGCTAAAACTCAAGCCCCTTTTGTGCACGGATACCATCAGTAAAGGCGTGTTTTGGAGATTCCGACAGTATCTGACGTGACTGCATGACGTGTCCGGTGAGGATAAGTTTCCTAGATAGCTTATCGACAGGGCAGGTTTTCCCTACGTAGCGAGGTTCGACTCGAAGTAAGAAGGAGTTCTTATCTGAAATCGGATATTTCTTGGGCGAAGCGCCTAAAAACCGAAATGAATTCCCGCAGAGTAATGTCTACTCTCTCTCGTGTGGGCGAATCCAAGAACGGGACCAATGTGAATACTGTTGAACAGGAATCCATAGGTGATTTCATAGTGCATGACAAATTCTCGCTCACGCTCACCATCATGTTTCGCAAATTCTACACCGGGAGAAATTATTAGTTCCAGCTCCTTCCAGGGATATACACCGACTGCGCCCAATAGACTAAAGTGAGGATCGTCGGTAAATATCACTTCTGCACCTACACCCACAGCGAAGAAACGGGTTAAGCCTTCTTCGGGGAGACGCCTGAGGAGATGAACGTCTAGTCCGAAAGCGGAACTCTCATCATCGTGTGATTGATGGTCGTGCTCATCTTCCCCTTGGTGCTCATCCTCTTCGTGATCCTCGTCTTCGTCGAGATAAATATATTGGAGCGATAGTCCGAACTCGAAATCACCGTGTTGATGATTGCTATGAGCGTGGTCATTAGGCTGTTCTGCCTGGGCGGCTGTTGTGTGAGCAAGAGAAAGGCAAAGTAGAGCGCACAGGAACAATGTGGTCATGGTGAAGGGGGAGATCAAATCGGACATCTGGCCAAGTAGCTTCATGAAGTCGAGTTGGACCGCATAATCTCGGTCAGTTTTCCTGCCAATGGCAAGATACATCCTGAATCAGGCGGCAATGTAAATCAATTCTTCGAGAGATGATAGAGAGATTTGCCTGCTGTAGCAACTGCTGCAAGGTTTGAAATGGTAAGAAGTTTCCCAGTGTTTGTCGATTCTCCGTTTGGAGAAGGTCCGAGGCAACCTTTAATCTCACGGTTGATCGGCACGATCTCGTGCCGGTCAACCAGTAGAACAACCTGTATTCTCTCAACGTTAGCTTGTGAACTTGATGCGAGCTGCGAGTTTGATTCGAGGTGTCGGAGGAACTACCATTTGGTCGTTTTCCCCATTCGGACATATCTGAAATCGAAAACCCTGGCCGACATGAGAAAAGCTCACGAGCGGTGTGCCGGATGCATCGAAATATCGTCGTCGGACAAGTCGGAAGGATGCTCGATGTTCCAGTCTTTCACTTTCAGCGAAAG
>CBDUGV010000183.1:0-8923 GCA_965366815.1 uncultured Bdellovibrionales bacterium
ATATTCCTAGTTGGGAAATAATTGACTATGCTAGTTCCAAGAAGCGCGATGCGCCCAGTGGCACGACGCGAGAGCTCGCTCATCGATTGGGGCAAGTACGGGAGTCTCAGTTGGAAGTACCAATAGACGAAACCGTTGGGCCGAAAGAAAGTCGAGGACTTCGACAGGATGGAACGCAGATTCATTCTGTTCGTCTACCGGGGTACGTTATCTCTGCCGAAGTGATATTTGGTATGCCGGATCAAAAACTTGTGCTGCGCCACGAAGCTGGTTCGAGTGCAGAGCCTTACGTAGAGGGGGCCTTGCTTGCGATTCGCAAAGTTGGGTCTTTCACTGGTTTGAGACGTGGCCTAGATACGGTAATGGATTTTTGAGGACGAACTATCGCTCGAAATCTATGAGTCGTAATTTCATAGTTCCCCTATCCCGTCGTTGAACGGGTGTGTGAATATCCAATTTATGTAGATTTACTGTATATTTATTCCGTCATCCTCCCTTTTGTTGCGTTTTGAGATCATTGGGCGATTAAACTGCGCTCAAGTTGCTCCCTTAGTAAATCGGGTGCTAAGCTCCACGAGTTTTGCCAAGTTAGTACTCAGTTTGATTAGATTATGTCCTTACATCTCGGAATTATCGGACCTGGACGAATCGCACATAACTGCTTTGCTCCAGCGCTTCTCGAGGCTACCGGTGGACAGCTGTGGAGTGTGTTGAGTCGAGACATCTCTCGTGCAACCGCATTCGCAGAACGATTTAAAGCGCAAAGCGCGAATCCCGCCTACAACGATGTCGACCAGATGCTTTCCGATCCGGAACTTCATGCCGTTATCATAACCACTCCGGATAATTTGCACGCTGAGATGGCAGTACGGGCCTTGCGAGCTGGAAAGCATGTATTGGTTGAAAAACCCATGTGTGTCGATAGTGAATCTGCCCGAGAACTCCTGCGAGAGGCCGATAGTGCAAAACGATGTTTGGCGGTGGGATATAGCAATCGCTGGAATGCCGCGCATCGTGAGGTTCGAAAGAGAGTACTCAACGGATATGTTGGGCGAATCCATCATATGCGAACCTTGTTTACCTGGTTAGCTGCCGATGGAGATGGTTGGAGGGCGACACCGGAACTTGGTCGCTGGTGGAGCATGGCTGCTGCCGGAACCCATTGCCTTGATTTAATACGCTGGATGATGCTTCCGACTTGTGGAGAGATTTCTGAGGTTGTCCCCATGTTGGCGACCGGCATCTGGAATCGGCCGCACGATGAATCCGCCCTAGTGAATTTCCGATTTGAGTCAGGCGCGACGGCTGAGTTTACTTCTTCCGTCCTCTTTAAATCTCCAAGTCGGGTGGAGATTTATGGAGATAAGGGCTTTGTCATTTGTGAAGGGACAATCAATTGGGAGGGTACTGGAACGCTTACTTCTCATGAGGGTCCTATTGCATTTCCAGTTACCAATCCTTTCGTAAAGCAACTTGAGAATTTCATTGAATCAATCAACAATGATACCCCTCCAGAAGTAGGAGGGCTCGAGGCAGCGCGAAATATCGAGCTGTTAGAGGAAGCTGCCCAACTAAGTGGATTCCCTTGTTACGCTCGTAGCTCGAGTGCTAAGCTCGATTCCTAGCTTCAAATAGTTCGAGCACTTTATTCGTTGAGAAATTCTGCTGCCGGGATACCATGTATATACCTCACTTCTTTTCCAGTCTCGCGATAGTTCTCTTCGTTTTTTTCCCCTTACCTGGAATGGCTGAAGTATTTGCTCCGAAAGTTGAAACAGTAAAGCTCTCAGTCGGATCTGTGGTCGCGCTCGCTGTCAAAAAGAAGGCCTGCGCTTGTGTCGATTACAAATACCAAGAAAAAGGTGGGAGCGAAGTGGTCGTTAAGCAGGCACAAGTTGCGGCTGCGGAATACGTCTATGTAAACAAAGTGCTTGCTCGGGCAACTCTTGAAATAATTCCCCCAAATCTTTCGAAAGCTGTAGCAGATGCCTCTTTTCTAGCCTGTAGCACTTGCCCGGCGGCATCGGCAGACGGTGATCCAATCAAACCGTAGGCATTTCACGAAAACGAATCGTGGTTCTTCCACAATTGAAATTTGGAGAAGCAAGACCAGAGTCCTCCCAAACAAGTAGCGTGGTAACTACTTGTCCGGGAGGCAATGGCGCAAGTAGTTGTGTTCGGTGAATCGTGCCTTTCTCACACGCCGAGACACTCCGGTGATACTCCCTCAATGTAGCTGAAACTGGGAGACTCATCGAGGTTACAGAGCTCCCACAACTGCTTGATGCAGGTGGTGTCGATCATCCAGCCGGTCATCGGCCAGAATTCGCCCTGTGGAATCCCACGGATGAGATAAGCCACGTGTCCGGTGCCGCGAGCTCGAGCTTCGTGGGCGTCGATCTCGTCAACATCAAACTGCAGCTCTGCGCGGAAGATGTCCGTGCCGTTCGGCGCGCCAGCCCATTCGAGCATCCGGAACTGATGCTCTCCCCACGCGGGGACTTTGGCGATATCTTTTGCGACAGCTCTGAGCACTGTCAGATAGCGCTGCCAAACGGCATCCTGCTGTTCCAGTGTGCAGCGCGGAAGTTCTTCGTCGCCCATGCTGAAAGGACGCTGCAATCCCCATGAGATGGCATCGCTTTCGTCATTCACGGCGCTGAACAATTCCCACGGTTTCTCCTTAGAGCCAACCAGGCCCTCGGACTTCATCGCACTCTTTCTGCGATCGGCGTTCTCAGTGCAGAGCAGAGTCGGCGCGTCAGACTGGGGTCGGGGAGGAGCTTGCTCCCTATTCCCTTTTTCATTCGCTGCTCCTCCGGACGGACGCTCAGTGGTGAGCGCAATCAACGTAATGGGGTTCATTTTGATGGCCTTTCGTTCCAGAACCCAAGTGTCAAGAGATGGTATTACAGAACCACACCCCTGGGACGGCCGCTCGCAAGCGATCAATCCATGAGGTGCAGTTTCCGCAACTAATTCCTAAATTGAGAACCTTACTCTCTGGTTCTGCGTCCCTAGGAAACATTGACGTACAGTGCTTTCTTAGGGAGCAGGTATGAGGTATCTGCCCGAGTAGAAATTTCAGTGATCAAAGGGATTGATCTGTGCTCTTCGCCTATCTTCTCTAGCAGTACATTCGAGAGTTTCAAACTTGTACCGCACAGCACTCTTGCCTAAAACTAGCTGAAAATGGCTTTTTCGAAGTTTGATGAATGATTCTGGGATCTTCGCCCGTTGACCCAGAGGGTCAGCGGAAAAAAGTGTATCCCTGCCTATCCCGCTTTATAGTTTTGCACATTCTCAAATAGGCTCGCTTCGAATGTGCCGCTCACTTCATCGCGATAGGAATCTTCTTCCATATGGTGTGTTGAGAATTCGAATATTTGAGAATCTTCAAGACCATAGAATCGGTGCTTGGTCCCAGGAACTATCAATAGCGAATCGCCGGGATTCAAAATGAAATGTTCATCATTCATTTGGAAGCCCACTCTGCCAGAAGCAATATAAAAGGTCTCGTCTTTGACTTTATGATAGTGAAGCGAGCAGCAGTATCCTTTGTTTAGTACGAGCTTCTTACCGCAGTAGTCGCTGTTTACAATCCACTCTTCATGTCCCCATGTTTTCGGGACGATCTTCTTGCCAAGTCCGTTCTTCACCTCGTCGATCGAGACTGCGACGACGCCACGCTTTGAAACGGCAATTCCAGCAGCTATTGAAGCGAGGCTTGCAGATTCTTCAAGCGAGAGATTGCGGATCAACCCATGCGCAAGTGCTGCCATCACCGTGTCACCCGCGCCTGATACATCAAAGACTTCCTGGGTGGGGGCAGTTAAGTGTAGCGTTTCGTTTCCATCGTGGAGTATCATTCCCCGTCCACCGCAAGTGATTACTACTTTGCAAGAGAATCGCGACGAGAGCACATCCGCCATAGTTGCAACATCTGCCATGTCTCCGGTGAAGTTGATTCCGGTGAACTCCTGTGCCTCTTTCAAGTTTGGTTTGAGGAGCGAAAGGTGGCTAAGCTTATTGAGGTTTGCCAGTTTGACGTCGGCGAGCAGGAGTACATCGTTCTCCTTCGCATAGTCCGCGATATGGGCACTAATTTTTTCAGTGAGCATCCCTTTTGCATAGTCACTGATAATTATTGCCCCAACGCCATCAAGTGCTTTATTGAGCGAGTAGAGCACTCGTTCTTCTTCCTGAGGAGCGAGTGGTGAACAATCCTCTCTATCAATTCGAAGTAGCTGTTGTTTGCCTGCAAGCATTCGCCGTTTGACGGTGGTCATTCGATCGAGCGCCGCTAGATACTCGGTCGATAGCCCGGCTGCTTTCATTTGTGCAATGAGTTCAAGCCCAGGGGAGTCAAATTCGCCCTTCGTATTTGCGCCGACACCGGCAACCAGTCGCGCCTCGTTTCCCAAAGTGCATAGGTTGTGAGCTACGTTTCCCGCACCACCGATAGAGAATACGTCATCTGTTGGATTGCAGAGAACCGGTACTGGTGCCTCAGGTGATATCCGAGAGACTTCGCCATCAACGAAAGAATCGAGCATGCCGTCGCCAAACACCAGGATGGGAATTTCGCTTTTCTCACATGCGTTGCTGCCAGCATTCGCCTCGACAGCTGCCATTCTTGATTCCATTGAGTACTCCTAAAACGCTACAAATATTGGAAAATTTGTATTGCATATAAGCTGCATTCAGGGAAAGATTGCCTCTCCCCTCAATTATCGCGCCTAAGAATAGGCTTAAATGTATTCTATAACAACAGACTGCTCTGAATTGCGATGTTTTTAGTTGTTTAACCCCAAAATGGAATCTGATCTGTGCCAAAACGTTTTCGGAATATGGTTCAAGAGCTGGGGAGAGCAGTTTCCTTCTTGATGCCCGTTTGCGCCTTGTTCGCGCTGCTGACGGTCTTTGAGGTTGAAGGATTCTTTCCCGACCTAGTCTCCCATTTTCAATTGCAGTACTTCCTGGCTGGGGTTGTCGGGGTGCTCCTCTTTCTCTACTTGAAGAAGACCGTGTCTCTGGTTGTCAGCCTGGTTACCCTTCTTGCAAGTGCTTATCTACTCTACCCATACGTTCGTCTCAGCACTGATGCTGCAAACAACAGCAATGCCACGCGGATGGCCGTGCTCAATGTCCATACATCGAACACAGATTATCAAGGAGTTCGTGATTCGATCATTTCGCAAGATCCAACATTAGTCGTACTGCTAGAAATCGATATGAAGTGGGCCTCTGAACTCGACCAGCTCAAAGACCGATATCCCCATGAGCAAATACTCGATCGGGAGGACAACTTTGGAATTGCAATCCTGAGCAAAGAACCATTCACTGTCGTTTGGAAGGGATCAATAAACAAGTATCAACCGCCAATACTTGTTGTGAAATTTGAACAACGTGAAAGAGAGGTACACTTGTATGCGGTTCATCCGGTGCCGCCGGCCACACCGGGCTATTATCGATTGCGCAATGAACTCTTAATGGAAGTTGCCAAGATGATTCGTAAGTCTCAAGTCCCAGTGGTGCTATTTGGTGATTTGAATACTTCGATGTGGGCTCCCTCCTTTAAGGAATTCCAAAGAGTGTCGGGGTTAGTCGATCTGCGCAAGACTTTTGGTCTGCTCCCCACCTGGCCGCAATTCATGCCGTTTCTCTATATCCCGATTGAGCATATACTTGTATCTCCGATGGTAGATGTGGCTGAGCTTCGCGCAATTCCGATACCGGGTTCAGACCATCGCGGTTTGCTTGCCGAAATAGATCTGTCATAGAGAAGCGCTTCGATTGTAATTTCGTCCTTAAAGGAAAAACTCCAAGAGAGCAGCACACGAGAGTCTCTTCGTTCTTCTTGATAGATGATATCGATTATTCTTTATGTTAGAGTCTCGCTCGATGTTTTCCTGAGATAGTTATCGATTGCGGAGATACCAATGAAAAATGCTTTTGAAAGTGGTCGAATTGCCTTTGTTGAAGCCTCTTGGCATCAGGAGATAGTTGAGCAAGCTCGGTTTTCTTTTACTGCAGAGATTGAGCGACTAGGTATTTCGAATGATCGCATCGATTTCTACTCGGTGCCAGGAAGCTTGGAGATTCCCTTGCAAGCTCAGCTTCTTGCTAAGACTGGAAAATACTCAATCATT
This sequence comes from uncultured Bdellovibrionales bacterium, assembly GCA_965366815.1. GTDB lineage: Bacteria > Bdellovibrionota_C > UBA2361 > SZUA-149 > SZUA-149 > CBDUGV01. Next base: position 6,153 of record CBDUGV010000183.1, read on the forward strand.
GTTGCTGCGGGCCTCATTGTGAACGGTGGCATCTATCGCCATGATTTTGTAGCAGAAACTGTGATTGACGCGATGATGCGCGTCCAGCTCGAAACCGAAGTTCCAATTCTCTCGGTGGTACTCACTCCGCTCAATTTTCACGAGCATTCTGACCACAAGAGCTTTTTTAGCGAACATTTCAAAGTAAAGGGAGTTGAGGCGGCGTCGGCCTGTGCAAAAACCCTTGAGAATATTTCGTTACTCGCAAAAGCTGCTTAGGTAATTCACGGCATGAAGCTAGGCCAATGCGTCCTAGGTGATTACCTGCAGAGAAAGTAGCCCTTACTTCTATTCCCTAGTTGACTACTCTTTTTATTGTGCGAAAAGTCGCAGCGAAAAAAGTGTATGAATTTCAAGAGTTCGTCGTCCAAGCAAGTAAGTGGTCACAACTAGAATCACGGTTCTGGTTTCAGTTGTGGATTGAAAGCAAAAAAGGGGGTACGATTATTGAAGTGTAGTCTCGTATGCCTCTGTGTATGGCACCACTTTTTTAAAGGAATAATGGTATGGTTACAATAGACCCTCAAGAGACTAGTGATAATCGCCTTCAATATCAGAAACGCCTTGAGCGCTACTATCGACGGCTCTCTGCCGAGCAACCAGATAGAGACTTGCCGCGCTTCAGTGATACTGAGCTTGAACTTTTTCTAACTGAGCTGAAAGAGCTATCTGCTCCGACTGTTGTTCGGAACGCGGGAGTTGGCAAAGCTGCATAGAAAGAGTCGCATCGAACCAGCTTCTAGTTGACCGTATGATTCCACGACGCATTGTTGTAGCGGGAGGAAGTACTGTCTACGGTGAAGGTGATCCTGAACATGGCGGATTTGTTGCTCACTTGCGGAGATGGCACGAAGCCCGAGCCCCTCATGCCAACCGCGTGTTTAACCTTGGAATCGGCGGCGATACTGTTGCGGCGATGTCGCGCCGAGTAGTTTCGGAAGCTGAAGCTCGCAGTCCTCATCTAATTATCCTCTATCCTGGACTGAACGATACGCGCCGTCTTGGTAGTCCCGCTGCTGCCCCAGAGACTGAATTTGCACTAATTCGTGAGCAGTTGGCTCAACTTATTGACGGCTGTCGCGAGCTTTGCCCTGTTGTATTGATGAGTGCCACCCCTCCAGATGAAGCCCAGACCACCCCTTTCTTAGGCCGTTGGCATTTTCTATATGGCGACGCAGTGGTTATGGCTGGGCTCACCAAGGAACTGGCTGACGAGAAACAGCTTTCTTACTTTGACTTGTTCGAGCGATGGGCTGATCGCCCCGATCTTCTTGAATTGCTCGCTGACGGACTACACCTGAATCAAGACGGACATAGGCAACTTTCACAGGAGCTGTCTCAGTTTTTGGTACAGAAATACGGCTCAGAGTAGTCGTTTCGCCCTATTATAGTAGGATAATGCGTGAATAGACGTAGTTTTGCACCAGTATTTTAGCGTTTCCGCGATTGCATGCTGGAGCTGAGGACTGCACTTTGCTATGCTCTGACCGTGGCTTTGTGCTGTGTATACAGTCTTTTCGTGATGAGAGGCTCGAATACTACTCATCATGTGGCTGCAAAATGTTGATCAGTTTCTTTGCTGGTTGACACGATTATCACGCGCAACTAGTAGGCATTACGCTATTTATAGAGGACAATATGGCTAAGAAAAAAAACGTAAAAGGTCTTAAAAAGGCAATGACGAAATCACAGGTATATTCTGAGATTGCCGATTCCACTGAGCTATCGAGAAAAGAAGTAGCAGCTGTGTTTGATGAGCTTGGCACTATCATCAACCGACACATCAAGAAGGGGTCTGTTGGTTATTTCACCATGCCTGGCTTGTTGAAAATCAAGACAGTCAAGAAGCCTGCTAGAAAAGCTAAGAAGAACGTACCAAATCCGTTCCGTCCAGGTGAGTTAATGGACATCAAGGCGAAGCCAGCAAGCGTTAAAGTCAAAGTCCTTCCGCTCAAGAAGCTGAAAGACATGGTATAGTTTCGCTTTTGCGAGACTAAGCAACTTACTTTCTCTTGTAGTTGCTAGAAAAGAAGCGAGCGTAGGCGAAGGCGGCCGACGCTCGCTTTTTTATTTTCTTCATTCAATCACTTCATACAATGTGGGTAGCTCAGCGTGAATGACTTGGGACAGTGGCAAAGCATTTTTCGCGATTGGTTGGTCGAGGTAGGTTCATCAGACCCTGCCCATAATTTGCAGCATATTGAACGAGTGGTCGCCAGCGCAGTGCAGCTTGCGAATGCCGAGCGGGCGGACTTACATGTCGTGCTGCCGGCAGCCTGGCTTCACGATTGTGTTATTCTTCCGAAAGATTCTTCCGAGCGATCAACTGCATCTCGGCTCGCTGCTGAGCGTGCAATAGAATTTTTGTCCGACCGTCAGTATCCCGAGACATACTTCGACGCGATATCCCACGCGATAGTGGCACATAGTTTCTCGGCTCAGGTTGAAGCCAAAACAATTGAAGCGAAGGTAGTTCAAGATGCCGACCGATTGGATGCAATCGGAGCAATAGGACTTTGTCGATGTCTACTGCTTGGTGGTCATATGGATAAAGAATTGTTTAGCCCCGAAGATCCTTTTTGCCGAGAACGCGAAGCTGATGACTCGCAGTTTATTATCGATCATTTCTTCGCCAAGCTCTTGAAGCTGAGCACTACCATGCAGACTGTCTCTGGGAGAGCAGTGGCCGAAGAGCGGACGAATTTTCTAAAACAATTTCTGATGACGCTTGA
>CBDUGV010000184.1:0-8902 GCA_965366815.1 uncultured Bdellovibrionales bacterium
GTGATAAGAATGAACTAGAGGCGATGAATTCCGTGCGACACTCTCGAATACAACTGCTCATTGTTCTAACGTTTCTGTCATTTCTGCTTGGCTGCTCTGCTAAGACTGCGGATTTGCCGGAATCGCCCCCTGCGTCAGCCGAGCCAGCCGAGCCAGCCAAGCCAGCCGAGACAGCCGAGACAGGTGACTCAACAAATAGGTTAACCCCCACCATAGAGAAAGTGCCTGAGCCAAAGCGCGCGGTTGAGGCAAAGAAGGTGCCAAGTGCCCCCTCGGTTTCGAAGCCAAAGAAAGTCGCGGGAACACAGGCCACGCAGCCGCTGGCAAAAGTGCCGGTGCAACAGAAGCCGCAGGGGGAGAGCGCTCGAGATGAGAAACCGCTTGAGGAGTCCCCGTTGGGGGTTCCTGCTGTATCAACGCCCGAGGTGCAGCCAAAGGTCGATATTGTAATCCCGGATCCGAAAGATCTTGCCCTTGCGGAGCAGTATCGAGCTATTGCACTCGAGAAATACAGCGAGAAGAACTACAAAGAGTCAGTTGAGCACTTCGATAAAGCGATAGGGCTCATCGATACTTCAGCAGAGTACTATTTGGAGCGCGGGCGAGTCCGATTCCATCTACGGGACTACGAAGGTGCTGAAGCCGACTATACGGCAGCGATAGCACTGCAACCGAGTAATCCCCTCGCACATCATCGACGCGGATATACTCGCATTGAGCTGCAGAAAAATAGGCAAGCTTTGACTGACCTGGATACTGCGATTGAGCTCAAGCCAGATTATGTTCATGCGTATAACAACCGTGGGCGGGCAAAGTCCCGACTTGGTGACTACGATGGAGCAATTGCTGAATTCGAGAAGGTGATTGAGTTAGATAAGGGATATGTCTTGGCTTATATCAACATAGTATTCAATCAATTAAAAATGAACGATGTCGCCGCAGCGATGAACACCTGCGAGCGGGGTGAGAATTATTTTCAAGATGTCGTACATCGTGTTCAGCCTGGGGCGGATCAATCATTTAGTGCTCTCAGTACCTCAATGCCCGTGAAGCAACACTACGCGACTCTCTTTCTTCGCTGTGCTTATGCGAAGAAGGATGCCGGGTACAAGGCTGAAGCCTTAAAGAGTATTGATAGGGCAATTGAAATACGACCGGGGTTTAAGAATATGCGCAATGACTTCCTGTAGCTGATTGTTCTCGGAAGAGAACCCATTCTTGGGCTAAGCAACGTTCCGGTAGCTTAACCCGGCATCTGCTATTCGCCATTGGCACGAGAAATGCATGATCTCTGGGGGAATATTCGCGACAATCGGTCCCTGGTTCTCGATGATAAGAAACACAGTAATTGCAACTCTTTGGGTATGGTTCCTTCTGCTCTGCCCCGCAGTCGTTTCGCAAGCTATGGGCGCTACCTACTATGTGGACGCTTCCTCAGGGAGCGATAGCAATGCGGGAACTTCGCCGACAAACGCTTGGCAGACTATTTCGAAAGTGAATACTACTTCTTTGTTGCCCGGAGATTCCGTCTTGTTCAAACGTGGACAGAGCTGGAGCGCAGAGCTCGATATCGATTCGGACGGGGCGTCCGGCAATCCGATCATTATAGCTGCCTTTGGTTCAGGCGAAAATCCGATCGTTTTTCGCGTAACACTTCGCGGCGATTTCCTTTACCTAGCTAACCTGATCGTCGACCACAATAAGCAATCCGGTGATGCACTAAGGATTCGCGGGGGGAGGAATTGTCACCTGGATGGATTGGTAATAAGAAATGGATTGAGTGATGGCATCGATGTAGATAAGGCAGACGGGCTCATCGTCGAGAATACCTTGATACATCATTTTCTTGCCGGTTCTTTTTCCAGTCAAGCCGACGCACATGGCATCGTTGCAACTGAGACAAACGGCATTTTGATTCGCAACGTTGAAGTACACCATGTGTCGGGTGACTCCTTTCAGGCAGATCCGAATCGAAGTGGCAGCAATAATATCATTGTCGAGAATTCGCATTTCTGGACGAGTCCGCTTTCGAGTAATTTCAATGGAAATTGGCTTGCCGGCGAGAGACCCGGCGAGAATGCGATTGACACAAAGGTTGCTTCGTCAAATATCGATTCGGCAACTCGCATGGTGATTACTATTCGCAACGTGACGGCCCACGGTTGGCTTAAAGACGGATTCATAAGCAATAAAGCCGTGTTTAACATGAAAGAAAAAATCGAGGCTGTTTTTGACGGTGTCACGGTCTATGATGCTGAGATTGCGTTTCGATTGCGCGGCACCCGCGGTAACGCAAACGTCACTATTCGCAATGGAGTAATCTACGATGTTGAGAAGGCTATTCGGGCTGAAGATGACTTAGCTCAACTTGTAGTGCAGAATTCTACATTTGGAGACGGGATTCTTCAGCACCTACAATTCGCGGGTGGAGCGGCCGGAACCGGTAGCTGGGACTGGCGAAATAATGCGTTCATAAACTCGAAGCCAGCGGTAGCCAGTGATTCGAGTAATGTAATTGCCACTGCGAGCGATTTTCAAGATAGTGCGCTTCGCGACTATCACTTGCGCGCCGGGGCGCTCCTCATCGAACGGGCCACGACGATAGCTGAAGTCAGCAAGGACCGAGATGCCATAGTCCGGACGGTTCCCTATGACGTTGGTGCCTATGAGTTTAGCACAGTTGATGGACTGCCCCCCGCCGCACCGAGTTCGCTACGCCTTGAGTAGCCCCCGGACGTGTGTCGCCAACAAGCCTTGGGCCCGTTTTCACTCAGGTGTACTTTTCTGCTATACTCCACCGCATGAACACTCGAGTCGTATTGCTGTTCTTATTGGCTTTGTCTACTGCCTGTTCTCCTTTTGCCGAGTCTGCGTATTTCTCACGTGCCCCCTGGCAAGAGGCGGCCCAGCCGCCAGAACCGCTCGTGCTACCCTGTGTTTGGGATGTAGCACTCTATGACGCTGCGACAAGAACTCGAAAGCTCTACGCGCTCGGCCCAGTCGAGTTGCTACTCGAGATGGAGGGTGTCCGCTGTGTCATTCCGCCAATTATCCGTGACGCGAGTCTTGCTGAATCAGCACTTTTGTATTGCCAGTATGATGATTCGAAATATGTCTTTTCTGCTGAAGTGCAGGTCGATCCGCGCAATAATGAGCCTGCTGAGCGGAGTAAGGAATTTATCGTACGCCGAACGGCGATAGAACCAGTACATTTGAATCTCGCCTGTAGATAGGGATGCCACTGTTCTTTCGTAGGAGCGCTGTGTAGTTCATAATAGACCGTATGATCAGTGTAAAAACACGACTCGAAAAGAAGCTTGAAGCAGAGAACCTGTATTCGACGCCAGAGGAACAATTGCGCCAAGTGATGGCCTGGTATCCGAATAAGAAGTTACATCGACGTCCCTCCTCAAAGTCTGGGAAGCAGATTATATCGGTTTATTCAGCCGATGTAGATTGTCCAGTCTATCAGCACGAGGAATGGTATGCCGATGATTGGGATATTCAGGGGCTCGACTATTCTGTTGATACACCATTTTTTGCGCAATTTGCCGAGTTGCAAAAAAAAGCTCCAGTCGTAGCACTGCTTTCTCATCTGCAGGAAAATTCAGAGTATTGTCAGGACTGCGAGGGGCTGAAGGATTGTTATTTGGTATTTGATGCGATCAATTGCCGCGACGTGTATTACGCTGTCCGCACCTATGAAACAAACGATTGTGTTGATATCTATTGGGTGCTTAACTCCGAATTGCTCTACGATTGCACTTATATGTTCTCTTGTTACAACACGAAGTATTCTTTCTGTTGCAAGCAAGCCTCTGATAGTGCGTTTCTTTTTAACTGTAGGAACGTCACTCATTGTTTCATGTGTTCCAATCTCCGCAATAAGAGCTACTGCATCCGCAACAGACAGTACAGTAAGGGAGAGTATCAAGCGTATCTTGCTACTTTGGATTTGACTGATTACCATTCTGTGCTTCGTCTCAAGAAAGAATTCGACGAACTACTAAATTCTACGATACGGCCGGGTGCTATCCTTGAGAACACGGAGGCGGTTAGCGGTAACTATCTTCGAAATTCGGCGCATTGTGAGTTGGCGTTTGAGAGTTTCGATCTGCGGGACTGCTATAATGTATTTCAATGTGGTGCTGGAAAGGACATATATGGTTCTTTCATGTGCAACGATCGCATCGAACGGTGTTTCCAGAGCGTTGCTACTGGGATAGATTCTTTCGAAACGAGAAACTGCGCGTTTGTTTGGCACAGCTCTGAAATGGAATATTGCTATCTCTGCATAAATTGTAAAAATTGTTTCGGCTGCATCGGCCTTCGCAACAAGGAGTATCACATTTTTAATATACCGTACTCCCGAGAGGAGTATCAGCAGCGTAAAGAGGAATTAGTAGCCGCGATGCTTCGTCGAGGGGAATATGGGTATTTTTTCCCGATCGATCTTAGTCCATTTCCCTATGAAGACACGATAGCCCATGAGTTCTTCGACGCCGGGGCCGTACACACCCTGGAAATTGAGTTGGCTCGGGCTGCTCAACTCGATACACGCAGCGAGGATGTGAAACCCGTAGTCTCTTGCGCAGTGACAGGAGAGCCCTTTCGTCATACGGAGCAAGAACTCCGCTTCTATAAGAAACACGATATACCACCACCTCGCCTCTCATTTGCCGCGCGCTATAGAAGAAGGATTGAGACAATGGATACGAGCTTCCAGCCTAGACGCACTCAGAATGCACAAATCTGCTACTTCAAACACCCTGAGAAGCTACACATTGTAGAAGAAAGCGAATACCTCGATTCTCTCCGCTAATGGTATTTGGCAAATGGTAGAACCTCAGATGATTCTATTTGGGAGTGTCTACACAGTAGGCGTTCGGGTCGTAAAGGTCTGAAAGTTTCTCACAGTCGGGAAACATTTTTACCGGGGTTCCCCGGGGTGGATCGCCCGGAAGACCTCGGTATTCGAGGGTGTCAAACAAAAACGCTTCACATTTCTTGCTTCTGCCTTCGAGTCGACCGGCGAACAGACTTCCCCATGGCCGCCCTGCACATACGGAATAGTTCCAAGAATATTTACTTCCTCTATCGATTCCGTAGCGAATCGCAAGTGGGATGGAACGCTTCGGGGTCAGCGATACGGAGCGCTGGCTAAAATGACTTGCGAGTCGCACAGTGGCTACGTCGTTCGTTCGACTCAGTTGATAGCGAGAAAGATTGAGTTTAGTGCAACGCAGCAAATGCTCAGCTGAACGACGTTTCTTTCTACAGGCATCATGCGCCCTATCACAGTCGACCTTGCATGAAGCTAGATCGCGCACGCATGGCAGTATGGATTTTGGTCTGCCACCAGTTACGACGCTGCCCGCTGGACAAGAGTAGGGATGCTCACTCACCTCCGAGGTTAGTATATCGCTTTTCGGTAATTTACAGCAGATCCCTGTGAAGGAAGGGGGATTCCCAGGCTGAGGGGTTGCGCCATAGAGGGCGTATCCTTGAGGACAATTGACTGTGCCGGAACCGGAATTAATAGCTTGCCAGCTACTTGTATCTTCTTCCGGCGTGGCGCCGATACATACATAAGGACCGATTGGGTTAGACACTGCTCCGATCATTTCCTCATTCGCATGTGCACTGCTCGGGAGCAACGCAACTGAAAGTGCGATAGAAAGCTTGAGCCAAATTGACCAGGAGTCGACTCTATTCATGACGAAGTGTACAAATTCGAAAAGAGTATTGAGTGTCAAAACTATCATTGTCCACGTAGTCTGTTCAGAAGTATCCTAAATTCCTGGAATATGCGAATTGTTTCGAGATGTGTGATGGTATAGTAGGATTGCGAAGACGCGACTCTCGTACGGAGCCTTTTATCGATTCAGAAACGATTGACTGAGATATGGAGCAGAATAAACCGAAATCTTTGCTGTTGGTAGAAGATGACAGCGCCATCGTAAAGTCGATAGAAGCAAATCTGCCGAAACTTGGGTTCGAGTATAGATTACGGGTTTGTCGAGATGGAGAGGAGGGTTTGGCTGTGGCGCTAGCTGAGCCGGTTGATTTGCTTATTCTCGATGTCATGTTGCCTGGCTTAGGTGGCTTCGAAGTGTGTAAAGCTATTCGAAAAGAGAACCAGCATCTTCCGATTCTTATGCTCACTGCTCGAGGAGATTCGATCGACCGAGTTTTAGGTCTTGAGCTTGGAGCAGATGACTATTTATTAAAGCCTTTTGAAATTCCTGAACTGTTCGCTCGCATTCGTGCGCTTATGCGCCGATCTGAATTACAGGGAGGAGCTGCTGGAGACGCTGGGAGCGAGGGAATGATTGCTATCGGTGAACTCGTGTTAGACTCCCATAAGAGAACTGTCCAGCGCCGTGGTGAGTTGTGCAATCTGACTCCGATGGAATTCGATTTGCTTTGGTTTCTTGCTGAGAATCCCGGCAAAGTGTTTTCTAGAGAACAGATAACCCAAATTTGGAGCTACGACCCAGATGCATATGCTTCAACGGTCAATGCACATATCACTCGGCTGCGGAAAAAGATTGAGGAGAAGCCAAACGAACCTCGCTATGTATTAACGGTTTGGGGGGTAGGATACCGTATGACTACTGAAGAAGAGCTTTCGGACGACACCACTGCCGAATGAAGCCCATACGCAGCTTTTACGTCAAGTTTGCCTTACTCCTTTTCGCGTTGCTCTCTATAACGTCTTTTCTCAATGTGTATTTTGTTGCAGAGAGCTCCCTTCGCTTCGCCAGCGATGTCTACCAACGGACACATTGGGATTTGGCAGCAGAGTTTGCTCAGTCGATAGATTCACCGTTTAGTGAATCGCTCGACCATAATCGACTTCTCAAAATCTTTGCTGATTTTCGGCGCACGCACCCAGGGACGATACCTCTCTTTACTGATATCGAAGGAGCGATACTTTCCCCTTACTCTTCTCATAGACTCGATCCAGAGGTACTTGCTCGAGCGGAAACTGCAACGCTTCCGAATCTCCCGCTCTTGATCAAGAATCCGTTGACCTTTGATCGTGAGGTGCCGTTTTCCGTTTATAAAACGACGATTGCCGGAAATCCTGGCTATGTAGTTGTGCTGCTCCACAGTCCCTTGCTTGATTTTCTTTGGAGGGCACAAGGTGCAAACTATTTACTGAGTTATTTTTTGTTTACTTTCACGCTGGTAATACTCGGTGCACTTCTTGTTGGAGGTGCCTTGTTCTATTTCTTGTCGAAGAACTTCCGGCGGATCCTGGCGACTGTTGATAGTTTAGCGAAAGGTGATTTTAGCAAACGAATAAACCTTCAAGGGGTAGATGAAGTTGCAGTACTTGGGAATGCAATCGATCATATGGCAGATAAATTGGAGCAGGCATATGATCAGATAGAAGAAAGCGATTCACTTAGACGTCGACTGATAACTGATATTTTTCACGATCTACGGACTCCTCTCACTGCAATAAATGGATTTATTTCTGCGGCAAAGGATCGGGCGGTGACCCATAATGACCCATTGTTAATCGAACATTTGGAGGATGCGAAGAGTAGTTTACGGCGACAAAACTTACTGGTCGCAGATGTGTTTGAACTGACAAAAGTACAAGCGAAGGAAAAACAAGCCGTTATAGAGGAATTCTCACTGGCTGAGGTAGTCCAGGATACAATTCTGAGTGTTGCTCATACGGCTGAGGAGAAGGGTATTGAGCTTCAGGCGAGTTATCTCAAAGATGGGGCGTATGTCCGAGGCGACATAAACATGACTGCAAGAGTTCTACAGAATTTAATTGGAAACGCGCTCAACTATAGTGACCCAGGTTCTACCGTACAGGTGAGCTTGCGAAACGAAGAACAACAGATATGTTGTGAAATTGTCGATAGCGGTTGTGGTATCCCAACAGACAAGCTCGCGACTATTTTTGAACCCTTTTCACGAGTTGCTGAGCATCGAGATCGGAGTCAGGGCGGCACTGGTTTAGGGCTGGCAATTGTACGCCACATGCTGCTCGCGCAGGACTCTGAGATTCATGTTGAAAGTACGGAAGGTGAAGGAAGTCGTTTTTACTTCAGCCTTCCTCGTAGCTAAATCGAAACGGCTTTCACTTTATTTTTTCCCCCTGAGATCCTGAGCCAGCGCAGTCGGTGTCGCAAAAGATGTTCCAGACACATCGGCAACGCCGGCGCGATTCGATCCGTCGTAGCTATGTAGAAGAGTACCTTCCTTCGTAGCGCGAAACACTATGCCACTAATGTGAAAATAGTCACCGATCTGCTTTCGTGCGAATTCGGCTTCTTGTTCGCTATAACCGATGTGGAGCAACATGTCCTTGAGCGGGATGATTCCGTTTTCTTCCAAAGGCGACACTCTGCGCTTTCTGTCATCCGGCTGGCTAATCATTTTCAATAGCTCATGGGGTGTATTCTTTTTTATCACGCTTGCCCAACGATGTGTATGGTTGTCGAGAATTCGCTTTCGCATTGCTCCTGAGACAACAGCATCGGAAATCCGCTTGCCCGAGAATCTCTCTATAATCGGATCGGTAAAAGTTCCTTTGCTTGAGGTTCTCGCTGCACGTACGTCCAGTGTTCCATCACCGGTAATGTCATATCCGAGTGTTCGACCGTTGTCGCGAATGGGAACACTATTAAAATCTCCACGGGCCGTCCGGTTCAAAAGCTGGTTGTGAGCCGAGTACTCGGAAGGAATCTTGTTTGCGTCGACTGCTCGAACTCCGAACGTGCCTTCTGCGAAATTGTAGGCACTGATGAACTCAGGCCCATCGTTGCCAGCGCCAATATATACTTTTACGCCATTGGCGGCGAGTCGCTCCAAGCCGACAATCGTACGATGAGCTCCTGCAAATGGGCTGTATTTTATCTTAGAGAGCTCAGCT